>CAILNX010000065.1 GCA_903835685.1 uncultured delta proteobacterium | reverse complement strand
GCAGCTAAAAGACTTTTAAAGAAAATATGAACCGGAAGCCTCGATCTTCGGTGTCAAAACTTAAAATTGTATTACACATCGTTTACGTGTACGCTGAACTTGCTGCAGTTGAGTTCCTTCATTTTAAGCCGGACACAAATGGGTTCATTGGTAGGCTCCGTATGTGGGGGTGGATCAGGCCTTGCCCGACTGGCGCAGGAGGAGCACCCGATGCACTGCGGCGATGAAGGTCTCCGGATTGAATTCCGATTTGACCATGATCGTGTCCACCAATCCGTCGAGCTGGGCTCGATCAGCGTTGGTTAGGTGCTTGGCGGTCAGGGCCAGGATGGGAACGGCTGCGGTATCCGGCCGGGTTTTAAGCGCCTCCACGACATCGAAACCCGAGACCTCGGGCATGAGCAGATCCAGCAGAACCAGGTCAAAGGTCTCCTGCCGGATGATGTCTATGGCCTCCCGACCGCCGTACGCCCGTTCCACCGAGAACCCCCGGCTTTGCAGGAGCGTGGAGAGAATTTCCAGGGCCTTGGGGTCGTCGTCGACCACCAGCACCTTTGGGGCGGGGCCGTTGATTCTCACCAGACCGAGCGGCGTGGGAGAGTGACTCAAATCAGGCGCTTCCATGGGGGCCTCCACCAGCAATGCGGGCGGGGGTTGGTCCAGCCCGTAGGGGAGCCACACGAAAAAGGTGCTTCCCTGGCCGTCCTCGCTTTGAACCCCGACCCCGCCGCCATGCAGCTCGGCCATCTTGCGGACCATGACCAGGCCCAGGCCGGTGCCTTCGTGGGTCCGCTGGAGGCTGCTTTCCAGCTGGATGAAGGGCTCAAAGAGCCTGGTCAGCCCCTTGCGCGGAATGCCGATGCCGGTGTCCATCACCCTGATTTCAATGAACTGGGCGTGGTCCGAGTCCGGCAGGGGCGTGCGTCGGCCATTGGGCAGGAGGCGATCCGCCTGGACCCTGTCCACCTGCTCGGCTTCCAGCCGCACGGAACCGCCTTCGGGGGTGAACTTCACGGCATTGGAGAGGAGGTTGAACAGGATCTGCTTGACCTTGCGGCCATCGGCATGAAGCACGCCCAGCTCCGGGGCCGCTTCGCAGCGCAGGTCCACCCGGTGCGCGGCGGCCTTCTCCAGAATGATCGACAGGCTGTCGTGCAATATGGTCGGTATGTCGAGGGGCTTCAGGTCAAGATCCATCCGCCCGGCCTCGACCTTGGACAGGTCCAGGATGTCGTTGATGAGCGAGAGCAGATGCCGCCCGCTGTCCAGAATCTGCTCCACGTACTCCTTCTGCCCGGAGGTCAAATCCCCGCGCAGGCCGTCCACCAGCACCTCGGAGAAGCCGATGATGGAGTTGAGCGGGGTGCGCAGTTCATGGGACATGTTGGCCAGGAACTCTGATTTCAGGCGGTCGGCCTCTTCGAGCTGCCTGTTCTTGACGTTGATCTCCTCGCCCCGCGCGCGCAATTGGTCGGACAGGAGCTTCATCTCGGCGAAAAGCTTCAGGTTGTGCAGGGCCACGCCCAGCTGCCCGGCCAGCCGGTCCACCAGGGACCGCTCGCGCTCGAAGATCGGCCGGGTGGAGGCTATGACCAACATGCCCTGCCGCCGCTCCTGGTAGATGATGGGCGAGATGAGCACGGCCTTGGGCTCGATGGTCAGGACCCCGGTCTCGATGACCAGGCTGCCCTCGGCGTCCAGTTTGTCGACCAGGATGCCTTTGTTGTCCATGGCGGCCTGCCCGATCAGGCCTTCACCCAGGCGGAACTCCTTCGCGAGGCTTCCCGGCGCCCCCCGGGCCGCTTCGCAACGCAGCGATCCGTTCCATTCGTCGTAGATGTAGGCGGCGGAAACCGGGAAGGGGTGATTCTCGGCCAGGGTGTCCAGGGTGCCTTGCAGGATCTCCTTGCGATCAAAGGAGGCGTTGAAGATGGCCAGGACCTGGCCCTGGGTTTGATCGAACTTGGCCGCCTCGGCCAGCACCTGTTCCGAATGCTTGGCCTTGCTGATGTCCCGGGCGATGGTGGAAATGGTCACGCCCTGCGGGGAGCGATGGGCGATGACCACCTGGGAGACCGGAATCTCCCGGCCGACAGGGGAGAGGAAGGCCCCTTCCCCGGTCCAGGACCCTGACTCAAGGGCCGTCGGGATGGCCTCGGTCTGGGCCTTTTCGAAGGACCAGGCCGGGTTGACCTCCGAGACGTGAAAGCTTTCCCCGGGCTTCAAGGCGATCCGGCCCAACTTCTGGCACGCGGCCGGGTTCAGGTAGCGGACCCGGCCGTCGAGCCCGGAGATGAGCAGGATGTCCGGCGTGGCCTCGATGATGTCCGAGAGGGTGGCCCGCTCCATTTCGACGCCCTGCCGGAGCACGTATTCCCGGCGCAGACGCCACAGGGCGTACAGAGGAAAGGCCGTGAGGATGGCCAACAGGGCGATGACCACGATTCGCGTGTGCAGGCTCCTGTCCAATTCTTGTATCTTGCGGGCCTCGAGCAGTTGTTCCTCATGCCGCCGCATCTCCTGCAACTTCCCGTCAAGCTTGTCCCCGGCCTGGTTGTCAAGCTCGGCTGACAGGGGCGCGTCCCCCCGCACACCGTGCTGGTACGCGTCCGTCACTGCATGTTGTTCCGTCAACTGGCCGTCGAAAAGCATCTGGACTTCCGCCAGGCGCTCCTGCTGCACGGGGTTGTCCGCCGTGAGGCCCCGGAGCCTGTGGTGGATTCCCTGCCATTCTCCCCAAGCGGAATCGCGGCGCGTCAAATACCCCTTCTCCCTGCCGTCAGTCAGGAGATACCCCCGGAATTGGGCGGTCATCCGGTGGTGGGTACGCTGGCTGGCCTCCAGATTGGACAACACCAGATAGGTGTGCTCAACCCACTCTGCCGCCTTCTCGGCCTGGGCCGAGGCGCGCCAGGCCATGGTCCCCAGGCTGACCGCGACCAGCAGGGCCAGGCAGGCGCTGATGAAGAGTCTTCGATCATTGTTCCACATGCTCATGCCTTGCCTGCCTGGCGCATGAGGAGCACCCGGTGCACCGCAGCGACGAAAGTTTCCGGATTGAATTCCGATTTGACCATGATCGTGGTCACCAATCCATTGAGCCGGGTCCGATCCGCGTTGGTCAGCTGCTTGGCGGTCAGGGCCAGGATGGGAACGGCTGCGGTATCCGGCCGGGTTTTGAGCGCCTCCACCACGTCGAAACCCGAAACCTCGGTCATCAACAGGTCCAGCATGACCAGATCGAATGACTCCCGCTGAACGGTGTCCATGGCCTCCTGGACGCCGCTGGCTTGCTCCACGGCGAACCCCCGGCTTTGCAGAACCGTGGAAAGGATTTCCAGGGCCTTGGGATCGTCGTCGACCACCAACACCTTGGGGGCGGGAGAGTGAATTCCCCCCAGGCCGGGCGTTTCCGATGATTGGCCAAAATCCGGAGTTCCGGCGAGGGCTTCCACGGGCTCCACAGGCGGGGATTGGTCCAGCCCGTAGGGGAGCCACACGAAGAAGATGCTCCCCTTGTCCTCCTCGCTTTGCACCCCGACTCCGCCGCCGTGCAGTCCGGCCATCTTGCGGACCATGGCCAGGCCCAGGCCGGTGCCCGAGTGGGTCCGCGAGAGGCTGCTTTCAATCTGGCTGAAGGGCTGGAAGAGTCTGGTCAACCCCTTGGCCGGGATACCGATGCCGGTGTCCGATACGCTGATCTCGATGAACCGGGCATGGTCCGAGACTGGCAGGGGCGTGCGCATGCCAGCGGCAAAGATGCGGTCCGCTTGGGTCCTGTCCACCTGCTTGGCTTCGAGCCGCACCGAGCCGCCGTCGGGGGTGAACTTCACGGCGTTGGACAGGAGGTTGAACAGAATCTGCTTGATCTTGCGGGCGTCGGCATGCAGGACGCCCAGATCCTGGGCGGGCTCGCATTGCAGCTCCACCCGGTGTACCCCTGCCGTCTCCATGACTATCGAGAGGCTGTCACGCAGGACCGTGGCGATCTCCAGGGGCTCGATAGCCAGCTCCATCCGTCCGGCCTCAACCTTGGACAGGTCCAGGATGTCGTTGATGAGCGAGAGAAGGTGCCGTCCGCTGCCAAGAATCTGCTCCACGTACTCCTTTTGCCCGACGGTCAAATCCCCGCGCAGTCCGTCCACAAGCACCTCGGAGAAGCCGATGATGGAGTTGAGCGGGGTGCGCAGTTCATGGGACATGTTGGCCAGAAATTCCGACTTCAAGTGGTCGGCCTCTTCAAGCTGCCTGTTTTTGACGCTGATCTCTTCTCCGCGTATTTCCGCCACGGACTTGGCGTTCTCCAACTCGGCGTTCTGATCCTGCAGCGCCTTATCCAAGCGTTTACGTTCGGTGATGTCTCGCGCCGCAGCGAACACGCCCTGCAATTTCCTGTTCCGATCATAGAAGGTGGTGCAATTGAGGGACACGACAGTTTCCTTGCCATCCCTTGCGCGCACCGTGAGTTCGTAGTCCGTGACCTTCTTTTTGCTCAGCACCAGTTTGATACCCATCTCGGCCTGTTCCGGGTCGGTAAAGCAACTCTTCAGCGGGGCGCCGATGAGTTCGTCGCGCGTGCAATCGGTGAGCGCCTCCATCTGTTTGTTGACGTCCGTGATGATTCCGGACGGATCGCTGGTCATCAGCGCATCGATGTTGGATTCAAACAGGGAGCGGGTATAGAATTGATGGTCCCGCAGGCGTTGGTTCAGGAGTTCCTTGTCCGCCTCGATCTCCTTGCGCGCGGTGTTGTCCGTGCCGATCAGCAGGTAGCCGATGATGGCGTTTTGATCGTCGCGCAGGGCCGTGACCGAGACCACGGCCGGGAACCTGCTGCCGTCCTTGCGGATGTAGGTCAGCTCGTAGATGTCCTCGATGCCGCGCGAGGCCTTGAACACCAGGGCCTCGAAGCCCGGGGTGATGGGTGTGGAAAGCTCCACGCTCAAGGCCTTGGCCCGGATGATCACTTCCTGGGGATCGGAAATGTCGGCCGGGGTGATC
>CAILNX010000064.1 GCA_903835685.1 uncultured delta proteobacterium | reverse complement strand
GCCAGGTTCAG
This sequence comes from uncultured delta proteobacterium, assembly GCA_903835685.1. Classification (GTDB taxonomy): domain Bacteria; phylum Desulfobacterota; class Desulfovibrionia; order Desulfovibrionales; family Desulfovibrionaceae; genus CAILNX01. The sequence goes on along the minus strand of CAILNX010000064.1, from coordinate 67,203 downwards.
GGGCCTTAAAAAAGACACCTTTTACTGGCATTTGAAAGAATGTGAATTTCGGTTTAATCATAGGGCGCAGGACATTTACAAAGTCCTCCTCGAAATCATCAGAACTAGACCGCTGTTCTAGGCATGACCCATAAAATATATTTTCTTTTCTTGGGTGAACCTCTGGGCAGGACGGGACACTTGCCCCCGGGCCTCAGCAGGTGTAGATTCCCCACCTGCGCGGTAAGGATTGCCCTGACCATCTCTTCCCCGGACACCAGTTTTTCAAGGAGACTCCATGCCTGTTTTCCGTTGCCTGGGCCTGGCCCTGGTCCTGGTTCTTGTGGCCCAGACCCCGGTCCTGGCCGGAGCCCTCAAGGTCAGCGTGGGCATCGAGCCCCTGCGGGAGTTCGTGGAGCGGGTGGGCGGGGACCTGGTGGAGATCACGGTCATGGTCCCGGCCGGGGCCGACCCCCACTCCTACGACCCCAAGCCCAAGCAGATGGCCGCCATGGCCCAGGCCAGGCTGTACGTCTCCCTGGGCCTGGAGTTCGAGGAGGCCTGGGTGCCTCGGTTCGCGGCCGCCAACCGCAATCTCATCGTGGTGGCGGCCGACCGGGGCGTGGTCAAGCTGCCCATGGCCGAGCACGAGGACCACGGCCAGCCCGGCCGCAAGCCCGTGGCCAAGTCCAGCCCGGCCGCCAAGGGGCATGAAGGCCTGGACCCGCACATCTGGCTCTCGCCCGCCCTGGTCAAGATCGTGGCCCAGAACATCCGCGACGCCCTGGTGGCCGTGGACCCGGTGCACGAGACCGTGTACCGGGCCAACCTGGCCCGCTTCCTGACCGAGATCGAGGCCCTGCATGTTGCTCTGACCAAGACCCTGGAGGGCTGCGCCGGGGCCAAATTCATGGTCTTCCATCCCTCCTGGGGCTATTTCGCGGCCGCCTACGGCCTGGTCCAGGAGGCCATCGAGGCCCAGGGCAAGGAGCCCGCGCCCCGACAACTGGCCGGGATCATCCAGGAGGCCAGGAAGGACGGGATCAAGGTGGTCTTTGTCGAGCCCCAGTACTCGGACAAGGCGGCCAAAACCGTGGCCCAGGCCATCGGCGGCCGGGTGCTCAAGATCGACCCCCTGTCCGGCCAGTGGGCGGCCAATCTGAAGGCCATGGCCCAGACCATCCGGGAAGCGGCCTGCAACCGCTAGGACATTCCTGGTGGACCTGACCCTCTTTCCCCTGTTCGCCTCCCTGGTCACGGCCCTGGTCCTGGAGGCCATGCCCTTTCTGGCCCTGGGCGCGCTCATCTCGGCCCTGGTGGAGGTCTTCGCCCCCCTGGACCTGGTCGAGCGCCGCATGCCCAAGTCCCCGGCCGCCCAGATCCTTCTCGGACTCACGGCCGGAATGATCCTGCCCACCTGCGAGTGCGGGTCCGTGCCCATTGTCAGGCGTTTCCTGCAAAAAGGCGTGCCCGCGCGCGCGGCCATCACCTACATGCTGGCCGCGCCCGTGGTGAACCCCGTGGTCCTGGCCGCCACCTGGGCGGCCTTCAAGGGCGACTGGACCATGATCGCCTACCGGGTGTTCCTGGTGGTCATCCCGGCCGTGGCCGTGGGCCTGGTCCTGGGCCGGGCCGCGCCCACGGAGCTCCTGCGCTTCTCCCTGGCCAAAGGCCCCCAGGCCCTGACGCCCCTTGAGGCCCAGTGCACCAGCGGGTGCGACTGCGGATGCGACCATGGAGTCGGCCCGGGCAGGAACCGCCTCTTTTCCGTGCTGTCCATCGCGGCGGGCGAGTTCCTGGAGACCGGGGCCTTCCTGGTCCTGGGCGCGTGCGCGGCCTCGCTGTTCAAGGTCCTGACCCCGGCCTCGGCCGTGAACCTCTTTGCCCAGAACCTGCCCCTGGCCGTGGCCGCGCTCATGCTCCTGGCCATTGCGCTGACCGTATGCTCCGAGGCCGACGCCTTTGTGGCCGCCTCGTTCACGGCCTTTCCCGACGCGGCCAAGGCCGCGTTCACGGCCATCGGCCCCATGGTGGATTTGAAGCTCATCGCCCTGTATCTCCTGGTCTTCCGCAAGCGGGTGGCCGGGGCCATCATCCTGGTTCCCACGGTCATGATCTACATCCTGGCCGTGAGTCTGGGCCTGTTCGGGGGGCGGCCATGAACATCCTGGGCCGTTTCGTGGAAGGGGGACTGCTGCTCGGTCTGGCCGCCTTCATCCTGAAGCTCCTGGATTCAGGCCTCTACTACCAGTTCCTGAACCCGAAATTCAAGCCCTTGAGCGCGGCCACGGCCGTGGCCCTGGCCCTCATGGGCCTGGCCCGCCTGGCCCAGAGGGACCGCCCGGCCCGGCTCTTCCGGGTCCTGTGCCTGGGATTTTTCCTGGTGCTGGCCCTGTTCGCCCTGGACACCGTGGCCCCCCCGCCCCTGCCCGCCTCCTTCGGCGCTGGCGATCCCTTTGACGATCCCGGCTCGTCCGGGGGCTTCGGATCGAACCGGGTGAGCCTGGCCAAGCCCTCCCGCCTGGACCGCGACGGCTTCCAGTATGTGCGCCTGAACATCGCCGAACTGGCCCTCCTGGGCCTGCGGGTGGCGGCCAACGAAGTCCCCATGCCCCCGCGCGTGACCCTGACCGGGGTGGTCCGGCGCACGCCGGAACTGGACGCCCAGAACCAGTTCCTGGTCTCCCGGCTCATCGTGACCTGCTGCCTGGCCGACGCCACGGCCGCGGCGGTCCTGGTCCAGGCCCCGGCCCGGCCCGAGGTCCGCGAGGGCCAATGGGTGCGCATCTACGGCCGCCCGGTCCCCCGCACCCCGGAAGGCCAAGGTTCCGACGGCCAGAACGCAACCGACCGAAACGCCAGCAGCCAGGTCCTGAACCTGCCCGGGGTGTCCTCGGTGCTCATCGACGAGCATTCCCGCATCGAGGCCGAGGCCGTGGAGCCCATGGCCGAGCCGGAACTGCCCTTCATCTTCGACATCCGGGACAAGGAGCCCTTTGCGGGCTGAGCCGCAGGCTGGAGAGGCCTGGGGCGTGTTGGCACTGAACCGCCGATCCTGGCCCGGGACGCCCCAGGACGAGGTTGAAGCCTTGTGGATCGTGCCGGTTCAGGGAAGGTCCGTTGTCTTGACCCCGCGACTCTGCTACCTTAAGCCCCATGCGCATCCTCCAGGTCATCAATGTCCGCTGGTTCAACGCCACGGCCTGGTACGCCCTGTACCTCTCCCGCCTGCTCCTGGACGCCGGGCACCAGGTCCGGGTCATCACCCTGGCGGACACGGACACCTGGCGCACGGCCCTGCGCCTGGGCCTGCCCGTGGACACCCTGGACTTGAACTCCAACCACCCCCTGACCCTGGCCCTGGCCGGGCTCAAGGCCGCCCGCATCCTGCACTCCTTCAAGCCCGAGGTGGTCAACTGCCACCGAGGCGAGGCCTTCTTTCTCTGGGCCGCCTTAAAGAAGCTCGGCTTCGGCTACAAGCTGGTGCGCACCCGAGGGGACCAACGCCTGCCCCGGGCCGACGCCCTGAACCGCTTCCTACACAACCGGGTGGCCGACGGGGTGATCGTCACCAACCGGGCCATGTCCGAGCATTTCCGGGAGCGCATGCGCACCCCGGCCAACCGGCTCTGGCTCATCCACGGCGGGGTGGACCTGGCCCGCTTCGCCTTTGACCCCGAGGGCCGGGCCAGGGTGCGCGCGGAATTCGGATTTACGGAAACCGACCGGGTCATCGGGCTGGTGGGCCGCTTCGACCAGGTCAAGGGCCAGCGGGAGCTCATCGCGGCCGTGGCCAAACTCTACCACGACCTGGATTTGCGCGACGTGCGGCTCTTTCTCATCGGATTCGAGACGGCCGTGTCCCAGGCCCAGGTGCAGGCCTGGATCAACGAGGCGGGCATCGAGGCCATCACCCGCATCTCGGGCCAGCGCGAGGACGTGGCCGCCTGCCTGTCCGCCCTGGACGTGGCCGCCCTGTGCTCGCTCGGGTCCGAGGCCATTGCCCGGGCCGCCTTCGAACTCATGGCTGCGGGCCGACCGCTCATCTCCACCCGGGTGGGGGTCATGCCCGACCTGGTGGGCGAGGCCGCCCTGGTCCCGCCCGGAGACGTCCCGGCCCTGACCCTCAAGCTGGCCGAGGTCCTCAAGTACGAGAATATGCGCGAAGAATTGGTGGACGCCCAACGCCGGACCATGTCCCAGCACTCGGACCAGGATTTTTTGCGCCGGACCTTGAGCATCTACCAGAGCTTGCTGGACTAAACGGCCGGGCAAAGCCTGCCCAGCGTAAGCAGCGGACCCCGATCCGCCGTATCTTCCCCTCCTCCACTTCAAGTCCAAGGGAGGTCTTCACCCGATGAAATGGAACTTCGTGCGGCAGGCGGTTCCGGCCGTCCTCATTCTGGCCCTGCTGGCCGTGTTTGGCTGGGGTGGGGTGGAGAGCGTGCGGGCCGGGGAGAAGCGGGAGATCGTGGACCCGGGGATCAATGCCTCGCTCAAGGTGATGAATGGGACGCCTTGGGTGATGCCGCCGGAGGTGGAGGCGTTGTTTCCGAAGGATGCGGTGTGGGATGAGAAAACATACAATATAACCGTTGGTCCAATGGAATTAACAGTTCTATTTTTAGAACCATTAAAAATAAAATTAGTTGAGGGTTTTAGGCAACAGATATGTAGGGATTACGATAGAAATATTCAGTTGTATGGCGGTTTGCACCATTTATTGTCAATATACTCGGATATACATAAAAATAATCCTGCAAAGAAAAATTTCATACCAATTCAATGGGAGGAGGTAAATCCCAGAGATTATGTCTCAGCTATCCGCTCTTTTTATTATTCAAGATATATTTATGACGACAAATATAGGTTTACAAGGGTTCCACCTGATGATCCAGACTATTACTGGAAACAAGTGGCCCCCGTATACAATAAGCTTCTTGTTTCAGGCAGGTTGCTCAGAATGCAAAAAACAAATATTGATATATTAAATAATAATGCAACTGTAACTTTTGTTAGATTTGGATTCGATTCAAGAGAAAAGATAATATCACCTGACAACAAAAAGCGAATTGAGTGGCTATATTATGCGGTGCCACTTGATAGCAAGGAGGCCATTTTAATCGATGCGTTTAATACGTTATTCTCGCATCGGAATTATACCCCAATCGCATATAAAGGAAAAATACATTTCATAGGACCAACAAATATTGTTTTGGTTGGGTGTATGAAATCAGATAAAGAATGTAGTTCCGAGTGCTTTATTAATGAATTGTGCTCTTGGGGAGTTAAAGACACTGAACAGGCAAAACGCATCTGGAATTATTAATAGGGGGCATCATGGATTACTCACTAATAGGGGACAAAATTAACCCAAGTGCTAACAGGGCGGAGCAGACTTATCGCGATGCATTATATACGTTCATGGCTTCGGTCGAAGGTATAAATGAAAATGCATACATTGTAGGCGGTGAAATTACGATAGGTCTTGGCTTCAATATTAGTTCAAATTATGATTTACGTCATCTTGTATATGAAGCACTCGGTGTTAGCGCTGATACTAGTACTGTGCAGGCCTTAGACAGTGTTATTGTGGGTAAAGGAAAATATGATTCTGATTTAACAAAATTGAATGATATTATGCATCAATGGGCAAAGAGTCACGGTAAACAAAATCCTGACACATTTAATTTTACAATCGATACTGACATAATAAAAACAATATTTTATCTTTCTCAAGGATTTTTTGAGGCAAAGATTGATGATTTTTGTGCTGCATATGGCATAGATATAATTCCAAATTCAAATGAACGCATAGCATTATTTTCTCTTGCTTACAACCAAAAAAATGACAATCCCTTGTTGGGCGAAAAACTGGGCGAAGCAATTGCACTCGAGGACAGAGCTGAGGCCTGGTGCCAAATCCGCTATTATTCAAATGGTGAACAAACAAATAACACAGCAAAAAGAAGGTTTTTGGAGTCGACTCTTTTCGGTGTAGACGACCCGAAACTTGGCCTCAATGCTGACGATTCGATATTGTTCGAATCAATGTATAAAAATAACAAGTCAAAAATTGATGGATATGAAAGTATATACCAAGCTGCCCTGACAGAGGCTCAAGGAATATCAAAGAGATATGCCTTACAACTGAACGTCGAAAAATTCACTTCTATAAAAAAATATGAAGACTATTATTTGCTATACAATTATGCTGTTCCAACTGCAGACATTATTAACGGAATTTTAACTACTGTATCTAACTCATTCTCTCGTTATGCACCAAGCGGAACAATCAACAATCAAAGCCCTTATGCTTTAATTCCAGATATATATGCAAACATTCTACTGCCACTTACACAAACCGGATACTCCTCTATTAGCCAAATTGCACTTGGAACATCTAATACGGCTACCACTGTCACGAACTCAAATACGCTCATCTTATCAGATCCAAATGTTTGGGCCGACCGCCTAATCGGCGGTGCCGGTAACGATGTAATCGTTCCAGGTCCTGCCATCGACACTGTGAACGGGGGCGCTGGTTTCGACACGGTGGTGTTTGATCCTGACTCGCCTGGAGTCTCAGCCAGCTTATACAGCTATCAGAACGTAGAAGGGCTCGTTGGGACGAACAGCAGCGACACCCTATCCGGAGACGCCAAGAACAACTTCATTTACGGCCGGAGCGGCAACGACCTCATTTTCGGTGGCGCCGGTGATGACCTGCTGGTCTCTGGCGATGGAAACAGCCAACTCTACGGAGGAAACGGGAACGACCTGCTTGTCGAAGGGCTGACCCGCTCCCTACCTCCCCAACTTCCGCAACGCCTCCTTAGCCTCCTTGTCGTCGGGCTTTAAGCGCAGGACCTCGCGGTACTGCATGGCCGCGTCGTCCGGGCGGCCCAGGTTGGCCAGCACGGACCCCAGGTTCTTGCGGACCACGAGGTTGCCGGGGTCCAAGCGGGCGGCCTCCCGGAGATAGGGCAGGGACTCCTGGGGCCGGTTCAGGCGCAGGAGCACGGAGGCGGTCTTGAGCGCCAGATCCGGGGAGTCGGGCTTGAGCTTCAAGGCTTCCCGGAACTGGACCACGGCCTCTTCCAAACGGCCCATGCGGTCCAGGGTCATGGCCAGGTTGTGCCGGGCCTCGACCATGCCCGGGCTTAAGGACACGGCCTGGCCAAAGGCGGCCAGAGCCTCGTCCAGGCGACCGAGCATGCCCAGGCTCTGGCCCAGGTTGTTCCAGGCTTTCACGTCACCGGGATTCATGCGCACCAGGGCCTCGAAATGGGGCAGGGCCTCCTGGGGACGGCCCAGGATGTTGAAGATGGTTCCGGAATTGAACCGGGCCTCCTCCAGGTCCGGCTGAAGCCGGGCGGCTTCCAGGAAAAGCGGCAGGGCCTCGGCCTGGCGGCCCAGGCGGAACAGGGTCAGGGCCAGGTTGTTGTTGGTCTCGGGCCGTTCGGGATAGAGGCGCAGGGCCTCGGTCAGCCTGACCCGGGCCTCCTCCAGATTGCCTTGGCGCATGAGCACGGTGCCCAGGTTGTACTGGGCGCGCTCGTTGCCCGGCCGCAAGCGCACGGTCTGCTCCCACAACCCCACTTCGCTGCGGTAGTCCAGATTGCGCATATGGGTCCGCCAGCCCAGGGCAGCGGCAACCAGGACCACCAGCAAGGCCATGGACAGGCGAAACACCCGCCCCCGGCCCTGGCCCGGCCGCCAGCCGAAAGCCGCCCGGCCGACCTCGAAAAAGCCCAGGACGGCCAGGGACGTCACCCCGGCCAAAGGCAGATACATGCGGTATTCGTTGGCGAATTCCTTCAGCGGCACGATGCTCGACGAGGGCAGCAGGATCACGAAGAACCAGACGGCCGGAAAGCCCAGGGGATGCCTGCGCCACAAAGCCCAGACCGTGGCCCCGAGCAGGGGGAGAAGGGCCAGGGCGTAGGGCGCGGCCTGGGCCGGGGTGGAGAACATCCACCCGTAGTCGAAGCACAGATCCTGAGGCCAGAAGGACAGACGCAGATAGAGCCACAGGGCCTCGGGCTGGTTCAGCAGATGCTGCCAGGGGGTGATGGTCGGATACTGGGGGTTGCTGCCCCAGGTCCCGCCCAGAAAAGCCAGAATGACCAGGGCCAGAGCCCCGGGGACGAACCCCCAGAACAGGACCCGGCGCTGGCGAAGCAGGTCCCGGGGTTGGCCGTGCTCAAAGATCAGGCCGTAGAGCCAGACCAGGAGCGGGGCCGTGACCATGACCTCCTTGCAGCCCGCGCCAAGCAGAAAGGCCAGCCCAGCCAGGCAGTCCCAGGGCCAGGTGCGGGCCGTGTGCCAGCCCCGCACCGCGCAGTACAGAACCGCCAGATAGAAAAAGCCCATGAGCGATTCGCAGCGCTGGTCCACATAGGTCACGGCGTGGGTGGTCAGGGGATGCAGGCCCCAGAGCAGGGCCATGGCCAGGGCCAGGGGAGCGGCCAGGCCGCCGTACCGGGGCGAGGCCCGGTCGTTCTCCAGGGTGCGGCGGGCCAGCCCGAAGAGCAGCAGGCAGGACAGGAGATGCACACCCAGGTTGAAGATGTGGTAGCCCCGGGGAGAGAGTTCGCCCAGGGCGTAGTTGACCGCAAAGCTTACGTTCACCAGGGGACGGCTGCCCATGACCCCCCGTTCGGACAGGGGCATGGGATGCGGGGCCAGGGTGCGGATGGTGGGATTTTCCAGGATGTCCCGGCGGTCGTCCAGGGTGAAGACGCCCCGAAGCCCGCCAAAATGGGCCAGGCCCACGGCCAGGAGCAGGATCAGGGCGCAGACCCGCACCATGCGGGGCGAGGCGGTGGGGGACGGGATGAGGTCCTTCATTTTGTATTCTTCATTCTTGCCGAATCCTGTGTGGCGGACGCAGGGCTAGGATATCCGCCTGAAGGTCGCGGTCTTGGGGGCTGCCGGGGCCTGGTCGGGCTTGACTGGGGGCTTGCCCGGGGTCTGGGCCGGGGCTGGCGGCTTGCCGGACTTGAGCTCCGCGGCCACGGCCAGGATGGTCCGGCAGTAGGTCCAGGAATGATTGTAGGTGTAGATGGTCTTGAGCATGCGCTGGTTGTAGATCCGCTCGCCCTTCTTGCCCCGGCGGGCCGTGGGCGCGGCGTTCATGTCCCGGGTCCAGCCGTTCTGGTGCAGATAGTTGGCCATGCTGGCCAGGGCGTCCTCGTGGTTGAACAGGTCCACCTTCCCGTCCCCGTCTCCGTCCACCCCGAGCTTGGCGATGTTGGTGGGCATGAACTGGCAGAACCCGATGGCCCCGTAGACCGAGCCCGGGATGTCCATGGGCGCGCGGCTTAAGTCCTGGGCGTAGCGCAGCAGGGCGGCGGTCTCGGCATAGGCCCAGTCGGCCTTTTCCCGGGTGCGCTTGCCCAGCCATTGTTCGATTCCGGCCTCCAGGGGCTGGTCGGACTTGATCAGCGGCCGGATGCGGGCCACGTCCACGGTTGCGGCCATGGAGGCCAAAGGGGCCAGGGCCCCCCGCTCCCCGATCTTGGTCCCCAGCCGGGTCTCGATGAGGAGCATGGACACCAGGACTTCCTGGGGCACCGTGTAGCGCGAGGACACCCGGCGCAGCAGGGCCGCGCGCTGCTTCACATACTCCCGGGCCTCAGCCAGGGGCTCGGGGCGCAAAAAGGATTCGTAGACATCGGCCGGGGGCGGGCCGGGCGGGGCCGGGCGGGCCTGGGCCAGCTTGATGCGCAGCAGGGAGTTCATCTTCTTGGCCATGACCTGGGGGTCATAGGCCAGGACCGGGTCGGAAAAGACCTGGCGCAGCCAGTCCTGGTCAAAACCGTCCAGCCAGAGCCGGGCCGCCAGGGCGTCCCACTCCGGGGAAGTCAGGGCCAGGGCCGGGGAAAACGGGAAGAGCAGAAAAATGGCCAGGATCAGGCCGCACACCCGCTGGGCGGACCTAGATGCGGTCCATGGGCACAAAGGCCAGCTCCTCTTCCAAATCATCGGTCAGCAGGGCCGCTGCCTCGACCAGGGGATAGGTCGCCCCGCAGGCCCCGCAACGCAAGGTCACGGCCGTGCAGCCACGGCGCATGGTCAAGGGACGGCCGCAAGCCCGGCAAGGCACGCTGGTGGAGGCTTCCCGCTTGCGGCCAAAAAGGGATTCATTCACGGAATTCTCCACGCGGCACGCTCCTTGAGGTTCAACACGAGCGGAGGGGGCATCCGGGCGGCCCGGGGAGTCGCGCAAGCCCAGGTCCGCTTGGCTCCGGTCCCCAGCCTGGAGGCCGACCTACTGGGTGGCCAGTCCGGGGTTGTTTTCGCCCATGGCCACGAACAGCTTGGCCAAGGCCGTCTGATAGTCGGACAGCGCGGTGTTGAGCTGGGCCTCGGCCGCGGTCACCCGGGCCTGGTTGTCCAACACGTCGGTGTTGGTCCCCACCTGGGCCTGATAGCGGGCCACGGCCATGCGGTAGCCTTCCCGGGCCGATTCCACAGCCTTGTTGCCCACGCGGATGCGGTCAGTCGCGGCCTGCATGTCCAGGAGGTCCTGCTTGACCTCGAACCCGGCGTTCAGCCTGGTGTTGTCCAGGTCGGAGCGCACCTTGTTCACGGTCTCCAGGGCCTGCTTCACCGCGTAGTGGGTCTTGCCCCACTCGAAGAAGGTCCAAGACACCTGAGCGCCCACGGTCCAGTAGTCCGCCGAGGATGTGGACAGGTATTTGCTGCCCTGGACCGAGGCGTCGTCACCCAACTTGTTGTAATTGAAATCCGCGCCCACCTGCGGGTAATAGGCGCTGGCCGCAATCTTGGCGTCCTTGTCCGCCAGGTCCACGCTTTTGACCCCGATGAGGATGTCCGGCCTGCGATCATTGGCGGTCTTCAGGCAATCGTCCAGGCTACGGGAAAAGGGCAGATAGGCCAGGTCGCCAACGTAGTTGGTCTTGGCCTCCAGGGGGATGTTCAGCAGGCTGTTCAGCTTGGCCGTCTGGGTGGCCACGGAGTTCTGGGCCACCAACAGACTCTGGTCCGCCGTGGCCAGGTCGGTCTCGGCCTGGAGCACGTCCAGCCGGGGCTTTAAGCCCACCTGATAGAAGGCGTCGGTGACTTTGAGCTGGGAGCGCAGGCGCTCCTGCCCGTCCTCGGCGCTTTTGACGTCCATGCGAGCCTTGAGCAGGGCCAGAAAGGCGGTCTGCACGGCCAGCGTCAGGTCCATCTCGGCCTTGGTCAGCTTGGCCTGGTTCTGGTCCTTGCTCAAAATGGACTTCTGATACGTGGACAGGAGCTTGAACCCGGTGAATATGGGTTGATGGATGTTCAGGTTCAAGGCCCAGGTGTCCGAGTCCCCGGCCGGGCCGGTGGGACCCTGGACCACGGGGTCGCGGTGGGTCCAGCCGTAGGTGGAGGACATGGCCGGGCCAAAGGCCCCCAGGGCGGACTTGCGGCCGAATTCCGAGCCGATGAGATCGGACCTAGCGGACACGATAGTGGGGTTGGCCTCTATGGCCCGGCGCACGGCCCGGGACAGGTCCACGGGGCCGGTGAGTTCGGTGTCCCCTTGCAGGCGCTCGGAGTTCATGGGCCTGGGGGCCACGGCCGGGGCGTCTTGAGCCCAGGCCAACGGGGCCGCCGGGGTCAGACCGATAAGGGCCAGAAAAAGCCCGAAAATGGTTGCTCGCATGGTGGTCATCCTTCTTCTGTCTGGATACTGTACGCGGACCCGGTCGCTTCCGGACCAAAGCGTACTATAGTCAAATCCATTCCAGGTGGCAAGGGTCAGGAATGTTTGAAACACGGTCGGGCTTTCGGAAAAAAAACGAGGCCTGGGCCGGGCTGCGCGTCGAAGCCCCCCGTCCTTGAGGAAAAAAGACAGGAGCCCGACCGCACTGGGGGCTTTTCAGATCGAGCCCAGCCTATCGGCCGGGCCTGGATCGGGGCTCAAATGATGATGAGCAGCGAAGTTTCCAGACATTCCTCGTGATAACAGCAGTCCACCTGATCGCAAAAGCCGTCATAGGCCTTGGCGAAGCAGTCGAAATGTCCTGCCTGGCGCTGCTCCATGCGCAGGGTCTCCACCCGGACCATGTTCACGGTCCCTTTGGACGCGGACTTTTTGGCCGCTGGCTTCTTGGCCTCGGATTTCTTGGCTTCGGGCTTCTTGGCCGCTGACTTCTTGGCCGGGACCGCCGTGGACGCAACAGGCTTGGAACTGGCCTTGGCCGCTGGCTTGGCCGGGGCAGGCTTGGCCGCCGGTTTGGCCGCCGGTTTGGCCGCTGGCTTGGCCGGGGCAGGCTTGACCTTGGCCTTGGAATCGCTCTTCTTGACCGCCATGGTACTCCCTCCTTGCTGGAAGTGGTCCGGGCTGAAACGAACTCTCAACACTCTATGTCTTTTTTCCCCACAGTTGGCAAGCCCCGGCCTTTCGGAACCTCACCCACCCTGGATGTTCTCCGGGCACTCGGCCATCCCGGCCTCCCGGGCCTCGGCCAGCCAGGCGGCAAAGGCCTCCCGGGCGCGCTGGCCGTAGAGGTCCATGCGCTTCTTCTTGCCCGCCCGCACTCCGAGTTCGGGCATGAGTCCGAAATTGGCGTTGGAGGGCTGGAAATTGGGGCTTGGAGTGCGCAGGTGCCCGAGCAGCGCGCCCAGGGCGGTCACGCGCGGGGGCAGGGGCAGGCTTTTCCCGGCCAGGGAGGCCCCAAGGGAAAGTCCCAGCCACAACCCGCAGGCTGCGGACTCCAGATACCCCTCCACCCCGGTGATCTGCCCGGCCAGATAGACCCCGGGCCGGGCGCGCAATTCCAATCCGGGGGTCAGGACCTCGGGGGCGTTCACGTAGGTGTTGCGGTGGATGCTGCCCAGGCGCAGATACTGGGCCTGTTCCAGCCCCGGAATAAGGGAGAACACCCGTTTCTGCTCGTGATATTTGAGTTTGGTCTGAAATCCCACCAGGTTGAAGGCGGTCTTCTCCACGTTCTCAGCCCGCAACTGGACCACGGCGAAATGCCGCAGGCCCGTGCGCGGGTCTTCCAGGCCCACGGGCTTGAGCGGCCCGTAGACCAGGGTCATCTCCCCGCGCCGGGCCATCTCCTCGATGGGCAGGCAACCCTCGAAATGGATTTCCTTCTCGAACTCCCGGGGCTCGACCTTCTCGGCGGCCATGAGCGCGTCCAGAAAGGCCCGGTACTCGGCCTCGGACATGGGACAGTTCAGGTAGTCGTCGTCCTCGGGCCGGTAGCGCGAACCCCAGAAGGCCTTGTCCATATCCACGCTGTCCCGGGTCACGATGGGCGCGATGGCGTCGTAGAAATAGAGGCGCTCCCCGCCCACGGCCTGGGCCAGACTTACGGCCAGGGATTCCGAGGCCAGGGGGCCGGGGGTGAGCGCCACGGCCTGGGCTCCGGCCAAAAGCGGGCTGTCCAGAGAGGTCACTTCCTCGCGCACCAGTTCGATAGCCGGGTGGGCGGTCACGATTTCGGTCACGGCCGAGGAAAACCGGTCCCGGTCCACGGCCAGGGCCTTGCCCGCCGCAATGCGGGTCCGGGAGGCCACGTCCATGACCAGGCTGGACAGCTCGGCCATCTCCAGCTTGAGCACCCCGATGGCCTTGGTCAGGTCCTCGGAACGGAAGGAATTGGAACAGACCAGCTCGGCCAGTCCGGCGCTTGTGTGCGCCTCGGAAAAACGCCCGGGCTTCATCTCGAAAATCCGCACCGAAACCCCGGCCCGGGCCAGGGCCAGGGCGCATTCGCACCCGGCCAGTCCGGCCCCCACGATCGCCACCATGCTCACATCGCGCTCCTTCCAGATCATGCTCGGCCGCCAGGCGCGGCCAGCCGCACAAGGCCTCATATCGCCGCTGGCGTCAAGCCCCGGCTTGCCTTTGGCCCGGTTGTCCTCTATTCCCGGGCCATGAAGGTTTCCCGCCCCGCCAAGGCCAGGCAGGGCTCCACGACCGAGCCCCGCGCCCCTTCCCCGGCCGGCCCATCCCTGGGCGAAGCCGCGTCCCGGCCGGACACGGCCAGGGCCCGCTGGGTCCGGGTCCTGGCCGTGTCCGGCCTCCTGCTCCTGGTCCTTTCGGTCTACGGGCAGAGCCTGAACTTCCCCTTCGCCCCCTTAGACGACGACATCTACGTGTACGAGAACCCCATCGTGGCCCAGGGGTTTTCTCCGGGCTCTCTGTCCCGGGCCTTCAGTCTGACCGGGGACACCTACTTCCATCCCCTGACCTGGCTCTCGCTCCAGCTCGACGCCCAGATATTCGGCCTGGACCCGACCGGGTTCCACCTGGTCAACACCCTTATGCACGCGCTCAACGTGCTCCTGTTCCTCGGGCTGTGCCGGACTTTAAGCGGGGCCTTCTGGCCCTCGGTCCTGGCCGCCGCCCTGTTCGCGGTCCACCCCATGCACGTGGAGTCCGTGGTCTGGATCACCGAGCGCAAGGACGTGCTCTCGATCTTCTTCTGGCTCCTGGCCATGCGGGCCTACCTGCGCTACGCCCGGGCGCCCTCGGCCGGACGGTACGCGGCCGTGGCCCTGGCCATGGCCCTGGGGCTCATGGCCAAACCCGTGCTGGTCACCCTGCCCTGCGCCCTGCTGCTCCTGGATTTCTGGCCCCTGGCCCGCACGCCCTGGTCAAGGGTCTGGGCTGGCGAGAACGCCCGGTCACAACCCTGGTCAATGTCCTGGTCCCGGCTCCTCCTGGAAAAGCTGCCCCTGCTCGGCCTGGGGCTCGCGGCCACGGCCCTGGCCGTGCTCTCCCATCCTCCCCTAGTGGCCTCCGGGACGCCTCACGGCCTGGGCCTGCGCCTGGCCAACGCCCTGGTCTCCTACTGCGGCTACCTGCGGCGTCTGGTCTGGCCCGAGGGTCTGAGCCTCCACTATCCCTTTCCGAACCAGATCCCGGCCTGGCAGACGGCCGGGGCGGTCTTGGTCCTGGCTGGGATCACGGTGGCGGTCCTGCGCCTGGTCCGGCGCGCGCCGTATCTGCTGGTGGGCTGGCTCTGGTTCCTGGGGGTCATGGTCCCCATGCTCAAGCTCTATTCCCTGGGCCTGTGGTACTCCCTGGCCGACCGCTTCGCCTACGCGCCCTTCCTGGGCCTGTACCTGGCCCTGGCCCTGGGCTGGGCCGGCTTGGCCCGCTCCCGATGGCTGCCCCGGCCGGTCGCCGTGGCCCTGCCCATGACCCTATCAGTGGCCCTACCCGTGGCCGTGGTCCTGGGACTGGCCTTCCTGGCCCAGGTCCAGGTCGGGTACTGGCGCGACCCCGTGGTCCTGCTCGCCCGAGCCGTGGACCTGGAGCCGGGGAGCGCCCTGGCCAAGGAGAACCTGGCCACCTGCCTGCTCCGCGCCGGACGGCCGGAAAACCTCCCCCGGGCCTTGGCCCTGGCCCGCTCGGCCATGGACTTGAACCCGGACTCGCCCCAGGCCCCGGCCACGGCTGGCGCGATCTTAAGCGAACTGAACCGGCCCGGGGAGGCCCGCACCCTGCTGGAGGCGGCCCTGGCCCGGGTCCAGGAGACCCCGGAGTTGCGGATCAACCTGGGACTGGCCCTGTACAAATTGAACCACCCTCTGGAGGCCGTGGCCCAGTACCGGCGCGCCCTGGCCCTCAAACCGGACAGCCCCGAGGCCCTGGTGGACCTGGGACAGGCCCTGCTCGGCCTGGGCCGAATCGCCGAGGCCGTGGCCTGCCTCCAGGAGGCCACCCGCCTGGCCCCGGCCATGCCTGCGGCCTGGAACAACCTGGGCCAGGCCCTGCTTCAGGCCGGGCAGCCCGCGCTGGCCCGCAAAAGCCTCGAACGCGCCCTGGCTTTGGCCCCAGAAGACCCGCGCATCAACGAAAATTTTGGCCGGGCGCTCCAGGCCCCTGGAAACGCCAGCCCGACCCCGCCGGGAATCAGAAAGCCCTAGCAGGGCTTCCCCGCCTTCCATCGTAACGATGGACAATCACAACAATTGGGAAATATTATTTTTTTTCTCCTCCTCCGTGGTCCATCCGACGCGCGCGACAGGACACCCCGGCCAGCCGGACCACCGCCCCAAACCCTGAAATCGGCGTCTTGCGGTCATTGCGGGCCAAATTCAGGTGTGCTAAACTCCGGCCATGAAAAAAGAAGGCGTGTGGGACGGACTGGACAAGGAACGGGTGGGGCTGGCCGTGGTCACGGCCTTCATGAGCGACGAGTACCTGGAGGTGCTCGCGGACATGAACAATGCCGAGACCGCGGCCGAAGTCCTGGCCGCCCGGGACAAGGCCAAGGAACTCATGGGCTTGTGGCGCGAGGAATGCCCGGAGTACGCCTTCATGGTGGACTGCCTGTATCTGTTCTCCGAGCGGATGATCCAGGCCCTGGACGCGCACGCCAAGGCCCATGCGCCTGTTGACCCGCAAGAAGCTTAGCGCCGCCTTCCGTAAATAATAATTCTTCTTATCCCTCGCCATGTGCTATTGGAGTTCAGGATCGCATCACGCGAGGCCTTTGAAGGGTCGCGCGCACCCCAACCTGTAGCCGACGGATGATGGAACATATATGAGCGAGGAACCACAAGTCCTGGGGGTCTATTCCTTCACCAAGAAAGCCGAAGCCGGAACCGGCAGCACCTCCACCGAGTACATGCAAAAAACCTACTGGTTCGCCATGCGGCTCTCGGACGAAGAAATCGAGGTGCAGCCGCTGAACTCCAACCACGTGCCCTCGGGCATCGTCAATCTGATCTCCAAAGGCGTATTCATCCGGGACTACGAGCCCGAGGTCGAATACTACCAGAAGAACACCGTTCCGCACATGCGCTCCCTGAAAGAGAAGGTGGACAAGGGGGAGGATTTCTTCCAGGCGGGCAATTTCAACCAGGCCGAGTCCCAGTTCATCAAGGCCCTGGTCATCGACCCCAACCACGCCGGGGCCAATCTGGGCCTGGGCTCCGTGTACTGCGAGACCAAGAACTACGAGAAGCTGAAGCACATCTTCGAAAAGCTCATCATCAACCCGGACACCTTCAAGAAGGAGCTCAGCCAGCAGTTCAACCGCTTTGCCGTGGGCCTGCGCAAGAACAAGCAGTACGACGAGGCCATCAAGTTCTACGACCGGGCCATCACCGTGAACCAGGGGGACGAGAACCTCTATTTCAACACGGCCCGGGCCTATTTCGAGAAAGGCGATTTCGCCGAGGCCATCCGCTACCTGGACGAGGCCGTGCGCATCAACCCGGGCTTCACCGAGGCCCAGAAATTCTTGCGCTATTGCCACAAGCAGACCGGTGGGCCGATTTCCAGCCCCCTGGACGATTTCTCCCTGCCGGACATCACCATAAAATAGGCCGCCACGAACCGGCCCCTGGACGTAAAAAGCGTCTTCGCACCCGAGGCGACTTCCTCCGGGATAATACCGAATCCAACCGGAATATCTTTCAATCGCCTTGCCATGGGTTCGATCTTCCTGCTATCATTGTCGGATCGAATCACATTCAGCATGCGCCAATTCCGGGGGACCCCATGTCCAAGCGCACGGCCTTCCAGAGGGACCAAGAAAAACCGGCCTCTCTCCGTCAGGAGCAGGCTGCTTCGGCCAAACGGTCCCCCTCCCGGAAACTGGCCAGGCGCCGATTCAAAACCCGGAGACCAGTCCAGACTCTCATCGACGACGCCCCCATCGGATATTTCCGCTCCACGCCAGACGGCCACTACCTTACCGCCAACCTGGCCCTGGCCCACATGTACGGTTATGACCGCGTGGACGACCTGATCCAGGGGACCCGGGACATCGGCCACGACCTCTATGTCGATCCCAAGGCCCGCAAAAAAATGCAACGCCAGCTTGAGCGCCAGGGCAGGCTGACCAATTTCGAGAGCCGCCGCATCCGCCGGGATGGAACCGTCATCTGGACCTCCATGAACATCCAGGCCTTCAGGGACGCGAGCGGAGAGATGGTCTACGAAGGCTTCACCACGGACATCACCGCCCAGAAAAACATTGAAGAGGCCCTGTCCAAACGGGTCCTGGCCCTGACCCAGCCCTTAAGCCAGGCCGGAGACGTGGTCTTCGAGGACCTGTTCGCCCCCCGGGACATCCAGCAGATCCAGGACGCCTTTGCCCAGGCCATGGGCGTGGCCTCCATCATCACCCGGCCCAACGGCACGCCCATCACCAAGCCCAGCAATTTCTCCCGACTGTGCCAGGACATCATCCGCAAGACCCCCCAGGGATGCGCCAATTGTTTCGCCTCGGACGCGGTCCTGGGGCGGCACAATCCCTCGGGTCCCATCATCCAGACCTGCCTGAGCGGAGGTCTCTGGGACGCCGGAGCGAGCATCACCGTGGGCGGCAAGCACATCGCCAACTGGCTCATCGGCCAGATCCGCACCGAAGACCAGGACGAGGCCGCCATGCTGGCCTATGCCGACACCATCGGCGCGGATCGGGAGGACTTCCGGGCGGCCCTGGCTGAGATCCCGGTCATGCCGCTCAAACGGTTCGAGAAGATCGCCAAGGCCCTGTTCCTCTGGGCCAAGGAGCTTTCGCTCAAGGCCTACCAGAACGTCCAGCAGGCCCGGTTCATCGCCGCGCGCAAAGAGGCCGAAAATGAGAACACCCGGCTCCTGCGCCACAGCAACTTCATGCGCGATCTCCTGCAAACCATCATCGACTCCAGCCCGGACTGGGTGTTCATGAAGGACAACCAGTTCCGCTGGCAGCTCGCCAACGCCCCCATCCTCAAGGCCCTGAATCTCGACTCCGGGGCGCTCATCGGAAAGACGGACTTAGAAATTGGCTGCCCCGAGGAGATGGTCTTTGGGGACAGCGCCAAGGGCATCCGGGGGTACCGGATGGACGACGAGGCGGTTTTGGCCGGTGAGACCATGCACAATCCCAGCGAAACAGCCCTGGACGGCCAGGGGAACCTGCATGTGTTCGACACCCACAAACGCCCTTTGCGCGACGACCAGGGGGAGGTCATCGGCATCATCGGATACGCCCGGGACGTCACCGAACGCATCCACTACGAGGAGGCCCTGGTCGCGGCCAAGGAGACCGCGGAAGTGGCCAACCGGGTCAAGACCGAATTCTTGGCCAACATGAGTCATGAAATCCGCACGCCCTTGAACGGACTTTTGGGCATGCTCCAACTGCTCAAGCGCTCGGACTTAGGCCAGGAGCAGATGAGCTACGTGGCCCTGGGGCTCCAGTCCGGCACCCGGTTGACCGAACTGCTCAGCGACATCCTGGACCTTTCACGCATCGAGGCCGGCAGGCTGGTCCTGGGCCAGGAGGCCTTCACCCTGCGCGAGGTCATGGAGACCCTGGTCCAGACCTTCGGCCAGGCCAGCCGGGAAAAAGGGAACGAACTTTCCCTGTCCCTGGCCCCGGACCTGCCCGGCTCCTTCCTGGGAGACGCCTCCCGGCTGCGCCAGGTCCTGTTCAATCTGGTGGGCAACGCCATCAAATTCACCAGCCAGGGCCAGGTCTGCGTGCAGGTGGAGCAGGCCCCCTGCGAAATGCCCGGACATGTCTGCCTGGTCTTTCATGTGACCGACACCGGCGTGGGCATCCCTGAACACATGCGCACCAAAATTTTCGAGCCTTTCACCCAGGCCGACGGCTCCTTCACCCGCCGACACGAGGGGGCCGGACTCGGGCTGTCCATTGTCAAGCGGATCGTGGATCTGATGCAGGGCCGCATCGAGGTGGAAAGCACCCTGGGACAGGGCACGCGCATGACCGTGGCCCTGCCTTTCGCCCGGGCCGAGGACGCGCCCGGCGCTCCGCTGCCCCAGGAAGAGATGGCCGACACCACCCCAGGCCCCTTGCGCATCCTGTTGGCCGAGGATGAGAGCATCAACCAGATGGCCACCACCCGCCTTCTGGAAAAGATGGGCCATCAGGTCCAACTGGCCGTAAGCGGGCTGGAGGTCTTAAAACTGGTCCGATCCGGGGAATACGACTGCGTGCTCATGGACGTCCAGATGCCGGAAATGAGCGGCGTGGAGGCCACCCGCCTCATCCGGGAGGACCAGAGCCTGGGCGAGAAGGCCCGCCTGCCCATCATCGCCATGACCGCCTACGCCATGCAGGGCGACCGGGAGCTCTTCCTGGCCGCCGGAATGGACGACTACCTGGCCAAGCCCCTGGACACCTCGGAACTGGACCGGATTCTGGCCCGGCTCAGGAAGCGGGGAAAAGAGACCCCGCCCTAGCAAGCCCTGGTGATATCCATCTCGGCGATGAGCTCTTTCAGCCCAGCCGCCAGCCGGGCCAGATCGCTCACCGCGCGGGCCGAATCGACCATGGCCCGGGATGTTTCGCTGGCCGCGTCAGCCATGGCCCTGGTGTTACGGCTGGCCCCCTCGCTGGCGGAAATGTGCGCCTCCGAGGCCTCGGCAATGGAGCGGATGTGCCGGGAGGTCTCGTCGGACAGGCCCACGATCTCCTTCAAGGCGTTCTCGGCCTGCCCCACCACGCTCACGGTCTCGATGACAATGGCCATCACGTCGCCGGTGGTGGTCAGGTTGTTCCTGGCGCTGGCCTGGATGGCCGTGACGTTCTGTTCCACCTGGGAGGTGGCAGACATGGTCTTTTCGGCCAGCTTGCGCACCTCGTCGGCCACCACGGCGAACCCGCGCCCGGCGTCCCCGGCCCGGGCGGCCTCAATGGCCGCGTTCAAGGCCAGCAGGTTGGTCTGGTCCGCGATGTCCGAGATGACGCTCAAGATTCCGCCCACGGATTGGGCCTGGGCCCCGAGTTCGTCCATGTGCCCGCGCAGGGTCTCCGCCCGGCGGGCCACCTCGCGGATACCGGAGAGCACCCGGACCATGACCTCGGCCCCGTCCTGGGCCTTTTCCCTGGCCCGGCCAGCCACGGCCGCGGTCTCCACGGCCTGCTCGCCGATGACCCGGGTGGCCGTGCTCATGCCCTCCATGGACTGAGACATCTGAGCCATATGCCCGCCCTGCTCCTCCGAGGCCCGGCTGGTCTCCTCCACCTGGGCGGCCAGGGTGGCCGAGGTTCCGGACAATTCCCCGGCAATGGCCGTGGCCTTGGCCGCGGCCGAGGATATCCGCTCGTTCTGGGCGCAGAGGGCCTCCTCCTTTTCCTTGAGCCTGGTCATGTCCAGGTACAGGCACAGGCCCCCGATGCACTTGCGGTCCAGGTCGTAGAGGGGAAAGACGTTGGCCAGGACGTGGTGCTTGCCGCCCTTGTGCCCGGAGATGACCACCTCCAGGTTGGTGAAGACCGTGCCCTCCCGGATGCTTTTGCCCACGGCGGTCTGCCGGGTGGGGTCGTTGTAGAAGACCTCGGCCAGGGTCCGGCCGATCTGGGAGGCCGGAGGACCGTCGATCTCCAGCATGTTCAGGGTCAGGCCGTTGATGAACAGGACCCGCTCGGCCGGGTCCACCAGGAGGAAAGGCACGGGCAGGCCCTCGATGATGCCCTTGTTCATGCCCTTGGCGTGCTTGATCTCGTCGGCCAGGCCGGACAGGGCTCCAAGCAGGGGGGCCAGCTCCGGCTCCTTTTCCAGGCCACCGGCGGAATCGAACGCGCCCCTGGCCACGGCCTCCATCTGCCCAGCCGCCCGGGCCAGCCGTGCACGCCAGCCGCGTTCAAGCAGAATCAGGGCGGCACACCCGGCCAGGGCCGTGGCCAGCAGGGCCAGCCAGGCCGGCAGGGCCGGGACCCCAGCCCGGAAGGTCAGCCACAGGGCGCACCCGCAGGCGATGCTGAAGAACGCCGCTGACCAGAACATGAGAGGCCTAGACATGGTCGCCCTCCCTCGGGCTTCAGTTTCAAGAGCCAAAGGACACAATCGGACGGAAAGCCTCGGCAGTCAATACGGAAACATATCAGACGGCCGACCTTCCCGGCCTGCCCCGCCACGGCGACCCCGCGCCCGGCGTCCCCGCAGCCAGGCCAGACCGGGCAAGGCCAGGGCCAGCAGGCCTTCCGGCCCGAACCCGGCCTGGGGGTTCAGCACGCACCCGTTCGCGGACTCCGGAGCCCCGCCGAGGCCCAGCGCCACCGGGTCCCGGATCGAACCAAGGGTGCGGTCCTCGTCGTAGATCCCGTTGTCCTTGACCACATAGTTCACGTAGTACTTGGTCCCCAGGGTCAGCACGGTGGAGGCCGGAAGGTAGGCGTTGTTCGCGGTGGTCACCCACCAGGCCCCGTCCGTGGCCGTGTCCACCGAGGAGGCGTATCCCCGGAAACCCCGGGCGGTCCCGTTGGTGTCGTACAGCTTCATCAAGGTCAGGTTCGAGGCCGTGCCGTTCAAGGCCGTGGAAGTGAACTACCCCGCAGCAAGCTGCGGAGCATCAAAGGCATAAGGCCCAGAACAGACTCCTCAAACCAAGAGTAAACGAAGCGAGCTTCGAGGAATCAACCCGCAGTGATTGAAGCGGAACACAGCCGTGGACCCGTTCACGGACACCGTGGCGTTGAAGGAGTACTTGCGGCTCTTGGGGGTGAAGCCCTTGAACCGGTAGGACTGGGACAGGACAGTGGGGTCGGCCGAGACCGCAGAGGCCCGCGTGACGCTCACGATCACCCCGGAGGGCTGGTCCGGGGATTCCCCCGCCGCTCCGGTCACCCGGCCGGTGCCCCTTAAGTCATGGCGCCAGCGGGGCCAGGGGCTGTCGGCCAGGCCCGAGGAGGAGCTGGACAGGGCGTAAAGCTTGTTCGCCGCAGTGCGGCCGGGCAGATAGAGGGTTCCGTCCGGGGCCATGGTCGGACTGGCGAAAAAGGTGTCCCCGGCCGTGGACCAGAGCACGGCCCCGCTCGCGGGGTTGAAGGCGTAGACCTTGCCGTCGTCCGAGGCGGCGTAGATGACCCCGTCCGATCCCACCACCGGGCTGGTGAAAAAGCTGCCTGCGGCCGGGGAGGTCCATTTCACCGAGCCGTCCGAGGGGTTGAAGGCCCAGAGCTTGTTGTCGTTCGAGCCGATGTACACGGTCCCGTCCGCGGCAATGGCCGGGGAGGAATTGCGGATGATGCCTCCGGTGGCCGAGGCCCATTTCTGGGTCCCGTCCGAGGGATTGATGGCGTAGAGCTTGTTGTCGTCCGAGGCGATGTAGAGGGTCCCGTCCGAGGCCATGGCCACGGAGGAGTAGTAGATTCCGCTGCCGGTGGCGCGGGACCATTTCTGGGTCCCGTCCGAGGGATTGAAGGCATAAAGTTTATTGTCCACTGACCCGACGTAGATGGTTCCGTCCGTGCCGATGGCCGGGGAGGAGGCGATGACGTTCCCGGTCGCGGTGGCCCATTTCTGGGTTCCGTCCGGGTTGAAGGCGTAGAACTTGTTGTCCTGCGCCCCGATGTAGACGGTTCCGTCTGCGCCGATGGACGGCGATGAAACGAAGGAGGCCCCGGCCACGTTCGTGGACCATTTCGTGGCCCCGTCAGTGGGTTTGAAGGCGTAGAAATTGTTTCCAGCCCCCACGTAGAGAGTTCCGTCCGGCCCGACGGCCGGGGAGGAGGTGATCGAGCCTCCGGTCGGGGCCGTTAGCCATTTCTGGGAGCCGTCCGGGTTGAAGGCATGGAGCCGTTTGTCCGAACTGCCCACGTACAGGGTCCCATCCGGGGCGAGGGCCACGCTGCAGAGGGTATTGTTCAGGGTCGCGGTCCACTTGATGTCCCCGGGCGCGGACAGGGCCAGGCCGGGCAGGAGGCCGGACCACAGCAGGACGGCCAGGACGGTCCAGAATATATGAAGGCTCGGGGTCATTCGGGATATCGTCATCGCTCCCTCCCTCTTTTACGGACTTATCGCCTCATATTTGCCCTATAATACCACCCTTTCCCTGTATGCAAGCAAAATGAGTCGCGCACAGGCGCACCAGGAATATCGACAAATAAACTCTTGGGGATTGGCCAAAAAGCGGCCGTGCCAGTGGCGCAATCAGGGAGGAGGACCTGGGCCTGGTCCATGAGGTCATGGCCCCGGACGCAAACCCCTCTGTGGAAAGCTTGTTCAAAACGACCGTGACAAGTCAGAACCAGCACACTGGCTTCAAACTCTTTGCGCGGGGCCATGGGCATTCTGCCTCCGCCAGTCACCCACTTGACCCCCTAAACTTGCAACAGTGGAAGCTTTCCATGACCTGGATATGCTTTGCATAGCCCGATATAATTTATAACATACTAAAAAATATAATTATTTTTTAGTTGACATTTAATGATAAATGAATATTTTCATCATTAATCATTAATTGAAAAACAACCGGTCCGCGCTGCGGTCGGGAATCAGGAGCAGGCCCATGGGACGGAAAAAAACCCCGGAAGTTGATACCCAGGCGACCAGAGAGAAAATTATCGAGACTGCGGAAAGGATATTCAAGGAGGTGGGCTATGCCAAGACGACCGTTGGCGACATCGCGGCCAGCCTGGGCATGAGCCATTCAAATGTCTATCGCTATTTCCCGACCAAGGCGCACATCAACGAGGAAATCTGCGACCGCCTAGTCCGGGGCATTGAGGCAATGTGCTTGCCCTCGGCCGACAAGGGGAACTCGACAAAAGAGAATTTAACACGTTTTATTTTGCACTACCATAGATCAATCAGAGAAAGAGTGTTCAAGGGGAATAAATTATACGACATGGTGTCATTAGCAATTCAACAGCATTGGCCGGTTATTCAGGGACACAGCGTACGCTTGAGGAGGATACTTGAATCTATTTTAGACAAGGGAGTGGCCTCCGGACAATTGAAGAAAATGGACACATTCAAAATGGCCAGAGCCATACATGAGGCGATAGCGGTATTTGTACACCCTGATCTCATTGCACGCTGGGTGGAAGAATTCGGCATATCCGGCCACGAAAATGGTGTGGAAGAACAGCTGATATATCTCGCCGAGGCCATAATCGACGGAATCAGCTTGGAAAGTGCTCCATAGAAAATTTTAGCGCATACATTAACATGTTAATTATTCTCATATCGACGATGTTTTTGGGGGAAAGACAATGAAAACGAATTACCTTTTGCTCATCATGAGCGCCCTCTGCCTCCTTCTCTTCGGATGCAAGGAAACACAGCAGGCGCAGCCGGTGCGCCCCGTGGTGAGAACCATGCAGGTGCAACTCGCGGGAGGGTCGGAGGAAAGGACTTTTTCAGGCGTCGTGATCGCCCGCTACGAAGTCCAGGAGTCGTTCCGGGTCGATGGGCGCATGCTCAAGCGGCTGGTCGACGTGGGGGATCGGGTGCGCGCGGGCCAGGTGCTGGCGGTCCTCGACGAAAACGATCTGCGCCTGTCCATGGAAAGCTCCCAGGCCGAGTTCAACGCGGCCAGATCCAACAAGGAGCAGGCCCTGACCGACGAACGCCGTTATGCCTCCCTGCTCTCCCAAAAGGTGATCAGCCAGGCCGAGTACGATTTGAAGCGCCTGGCCTCTGACGAGGCCAGAGGCCGCCTGGAAAAAGCCGACCGCTCACTCAAGCTGGCCAGGAACAGGCTCGACTACGCCGGCCTGGTCTGCAGCACTGACGGCGCGGTCACCAAGGTGAACGCCGAGGCGGGTCAGGTGGTCGCCGCAGGCCAGAGCGTGTATTCCGTGGCCAAGAACGGCGAACTCGAGGTGCAGGTCGACATCCCGGAAAGCATCATCCAGGATTTGAAGAAGCCCGAGGGGGAAGTGACCCTCTGGTCCAGCAAGGACCGGCGCTACCGCGCGGTGCTGCGGGAGATCGCCCCGTCGGCGGACCCGGCCACCCGCACCTATCCGGTGCGTTTCTCCCTGCCTGGCGCTGATTCTTCCGCGCGCATCGGAATGACCGCGACGCTGCGCCTGTCCGACCCCAAACTCACGCCATTGGCTCGCATCCCGACCAGCGCCCTGTTCAACCAGGGCAAGGGCCTGGGCGTGTGGGCCGTGGAGCCGGACACGGGACGCCTGTCATTCAGGCCGGTGACCGTGGACCGCTACACGGACCGGGAGGCCTATGTGCATGGAATGCTGGCCAATGGGGACACCATTGTCGCGAGCGGCGTGCACAAGCTTGATGAGGGAATGGCCGTAAGGCTGGAGGGAGCTTCCCAGGAGGTGTCCCAATGAAAGGCTTCAATCTGTCGGAATGGGCCGTCACCCACCGCCCGCTGACCCTGTTCTTCATCCTGCTTGTGTCCCTCTACGGCGCGTGGTCCTACACGCACCTGGGCCGGGCCGAGGACCCCGAGTTCACGATCAAGACCATGATCATCCGGGGGCTGTGGCCAGGGGCCACTGCGGACGAAATGCAGCGGCTGGTGGCCGACCCCATTGAAAAAAAGCTTCAGGAAGTGCCCTATTTCGACAAGGTGAAGACCTATTCGCGCCCAGGCGACGTGGTGCTGCAGCTCAATCTGCTGGATTCGACGCCTCCGTCGGAGGTCCGGGAGTGCTGGTACCAGGCGCGCAAGCGCGTGAGCGACATCCGGACGTCCCTTCCCGCCGGGGTGATCGGCCCCTTTTTCAACGACGAATTCGGCGACGTGGACTCCTTCCTGTACCTGCTCACCGGCGAGGACTCCACCATGCGGGAGCTGAAAGACCAGGCGGAGAGCATCCGTCAGGAACTCTTGCGCGTCCCGGACGTGACCAAGGTGCGTTTTTACGGGGAACAGCCCGAGTGCATCTACGTAGAGGTGAACCACGCCAAGATGGCCACCCTGGGCCTAAGCCCCAAGGCGGTCATCGACTCCATCGCCAGGCAGAACGCGGTGGCTGCCGCCGGGGATCTGGAGACGCCCTCGGATTCCATCTATCTGCGCGTGAGCGGGGCCTTGAAGGGCGTCGATGCGCTGGCGGCCGTGCCGGTCCAGGGCGACGGCAAGCTTTTGCGCCTCGGGGACATCGCCACGCTGAAGCGCGGCCCGGTGGACCCGCCCACCTTCACGGTTCGCCACGAGGGCAAGCCCGGCATCGCCATCGGCGTGGTCATGGCCAAGAAGGCCAACATCCTCGACCTCGGGCAAAAACTGGATGAGGCCGTCAAGCGCATCCGGGACGACCTGCCGGTCAACTTCGAGTTGAGCAAGGTCTCGGACCAGGCCCGCGTGGTCGACGAGTCCGTGCATGAATTCGTCCAGTCTTTCGCGGAGGCCCTGGCCATCGTGCTGGCGGTCAGCTTCCTGTCCCTGGGCATGCGCACGGGAGTCGTCGTGGCCCTGGCCGTGCCGCTGACGCTGGCCATGGTCACCATGGTCATGAGCATGATGGGCATGAGCCTGGAGCGCATCTCCCTGGGTGCGCTCATCATCGCCCTGGGCCTCCTGGTGGACGACGCCATCATCTCGGTGGAGATGATGGTGGTGAAGATGGAGCAAGGCTTCGACCGGACCAAGGCCGCGTCCTTCGCCTGGACCGCCACAGCCTTTCCCATGCTCACCGGCACCCTGGTCACGGCCGCCGGGTTCCTGCCCGTCGGCTTCGCCAAGTCCGGTTCCGGCGAGTACGCAGGCGGCATCTTCTGGGTGGTGACCATCGCCCTGGTCGCCTCCTGGCTCGTGGCGGTGACGTTCACGCCCTACCTCGGCTTCAAGCTGCTTCCCAACTTCCACGCGGCCGGGCACGGCGATTCCCACGCCATCTACGACACCCCCATCTACCGCAGGCTGCGCGCCCTGGTCACCTGGTGCGTGGAGCATCGCAAGCTGGTCGTGGGCGCGACGGCTCTCCTGTTCGCGCTGGGAGTCGCCGAGTCACAGTTCGTCTCCCGCCAGTTCTTCCCCTCGTCTTCCAGGCCGGAGCTTCTGGTCGAGGTGCGCATGCCCGGGGGGGCCTCGTTCAACGCCACCTCGCGGGCCATCGAGACCATGGAGTCGTTCCTGAAGAACGACGCCGAGGTGAAAACCCACACCAGCTACATCGGCTCGGGCGCGCCCCGGTGGTTCCTGCCCATGGCCCCGGAACTGCCCAACACGAGCTACGGCGTGGTGGTGCTTGATACGGCCGACGCCGAGGCGCGCGACCGGGTGAAGCGCCGGGTGGAATCCTTTGCCGCGCAAGGGGGGCTCCCCCAGGGCCGGGTGCGCGTGACCCCCCTCTTCCTGGGACCTCCGGTGGGATTCCCGGTGCAGTTCCGGGTCATAGGCACCGACCTGCTGAAGGTCCGGGACATCGCCTACCAGGTTCGCGACGCCATGCGCGCCAACCCCAAGACCGTGGACGTGCAAATGGATTGGAACGAGCAGTCCAAGGCGGTGCGGCTGGTCGTGGACCAGGACCGGGCCAGGGTCCTCGGGCTTACCCCCCAGGATATCTCCGAGGCGCTGCAGGCTCTGCTCTCCGGGGTGACCATCACCCAGGTCCGGGACGGCATCGAACTGGTCGACGTGGTGGCCCGGGCCGCTGCGGAGGAGCGGCTGCGCCCCGAACGCCTCCCCGACCTGACCATCAGCGTCCGTAACGGGCAGCCCATCCAACTCTCTCAGGTGGCCATGATCACGTATGAGTCCGAGGAACCCATCATGTGGAGGCAGAGCCGGGATCTGACCATCACGGTTCGCTCGGAGGTCGTCGAGGGGGTGCAGCCTCCTGATGTGGCCAACGAGATCCTGCCCCGGCTCAAGGAAATCGAGAAGACCCTGCCCCCGGGATACCGGATCGACGTGGGCGGAGCCCTGGAGGAGAGCGCCAAGGCCAACCGCTCCATAGCGGCCCTGCTGCCCCTGTCCGCAGGCATCATGCTCCTGATCCTCATGTGCCAGTTGCAGAGCTTTCCGAGCCTGCTCCTGGTCGTGGCCACGGCCCCCCTGGGAATCATCGGCGCGGTTTTCGGGCTCCTGGCCTTCGGCATGCCCTTCGGCTTCATCGCCATGCTCGGCGTCCTGTCCCTGGCCGGGATGATCATGCGCAACAGCGTCATCCTGGTGGACCAGATCAACCTGGACCGCCAGGAGGGCCTCTCGGCCTGGGAGGCCGTGATCGACGCCACCATCCGGCGGGCGCGCCCGGTCGTTCTGACCGCCCTGGCCGCCATCCTGGCCATGATCCCCCTGACCAGGAACGTGTTCTGGGGACCCATGGCCGTGGCCATCATGGGCGGTCTGCTGGTGGCCACGGTCCTGACCCTGCTCTTCACCCCCGCGCTGTACGCCATGATCTTCGGCGTACAGCGCCCGGATAACCATTGAGCCCTGAGGCAGGTTGGAGTTATAAACGAAAAGAACACTGCGTCCGTGCGAAGAGGCGGGAAGAAGCATGGGTATCTCCATCATTACCAAGGATTCACCCTTTGTTGCCGCCATGCAGGCGTCGGCCTTCCTGGACAAGAACGGGGGCACTGGCCCGTTGCTTTCAGGAGACCGGGCGCAGGCCCTGCTGGCCGATGCCGCCCAGTTGTCCCGGATGTGCATGACATGTTTCTGGGCCAGCCTGGAAAGGGAGGAGCGGCGCGAAGTGCGTGGCACCCTCTCCATCTGCTCCCCCCATCCTTTTCTCCTGGCAAGGTCGTTGCGCCAACAGGTTCCTGTGACCGTCCCCAATCTCGTGGCCCTGCTCACCGCTTCACCCCGGACGCCCCTGGCCGTGCATGGGGGGCCCGAGGGCCTGCATGTCTGGGGGATGCTCGACGGGGAACCGGAAGGGCTGGTCCATCTGCGCATCGCGGGAAGCGGAACCCTGCTGGCTTCCTGTTCCGGGAAAGTGCTTTCGCTCTTCCACCAGGGTGTGATGACCAACCCCTTGGCCGCCGATACCTATTCCCTGGGCAAACTGCTGGCCTTCAACCTGGGCAAGGAACGGTTCATGGAAATCCATGGAGACATGCCGGACCGGATCATCCGCATGGTCAGCGCCATGATCCGCCACGGCCATGGTGGCACGCTGGTGCTGGTCGAGCCCGGGGATCAATCCTGGCTGGAGGCTGTTCGCTTCAAATTCGCTTTTGACGATGAGAGCAGTCAACTCTTGCAGAAAAGCATCAAGAACTATGAAATCCGCATGAACCAAACGCTCTTCAGCCCTGACCATGCGGCGGCCGGGCCGACAAAAGAGGCTCCCCTGCACGCCATGCAGGCGAAATGCGAGTCGGCCAACTATTTGAAAGAGCTGAATGCGTCCATGATCCACCGGGTTGGAGAGCTGAGCCTCATCGACGGGGCCGTGGTCATGGACATGGAGATGAAGTTGTATGGATTCGGGGCCAAGCTGGAATTCGGGCCTGAAGAATTTCAAGTCATCGCCTTGAACGCCGTGACCGGAGTCCTGCGCCAAGGTCTGTCCCTCGATGAGTTGGGAGGAATGAGGCACCAGTCGGCGGCCCGTTTCGTCCATGGCAACCGCTCCGCAGACGTCTTCGTGGTTTCGCAGGACGGACGGCTGTCCCTGTTCTGCTGGTCCGACCGGCTGAATGGCGTGGCCATGGTCCATAACCTGGAGCACTTCATCTGGGAGTATGAGTCGGCCTGACGAGGATGGTTCCCACGTTTGCGAGTTTACAGCCCGAAACAAGCCCAATTCCGAAAGGAAACAAGAAAGGCCCCGATCCGCTCGGGGCCTTTCCTCTTCCGGGTGCTTCCGAGTGCCCGGCCATGCTCGTAACGGGCTGAATTTTCAGCAGTCGATGCTCGAATAAGTCAGCCGGTCGGCGTACTCGGCCTTCTTGCCCTTGTTCCACTGGCGCACGGGCCGGTAGTAGCCCACGATGCGGGTGTACACCTCGGCCTCCTTGCCGCAGGTGGGGCAGAGGTGGTGCTCCCCGCGCATGTACCCGTGGTCCCGGCAGACCGAAAAGGTCGGGGTCACGGACAGGTACGGGATGCGGGTGTTGGTGAAGGCCTTGACGATGAAGCTTTTGAGCGCGCCCAGGTCAGCCACGGACTCGCCCAGGAAGGTGTGGAACACCGAACCCCCGGTGTACAGGGGCTGGAGTTGGTTCTGGTGCTCCAGGGCGTAGTGCACGTCGTCGCTCATGCCCACGGGCAGGCAGGTGGAGTTGGTGTAATAGGGCACGTCCTCGCCCGCGCATTTGATCTCGGAATAGAGGCTCTTGTCGATCTTGGCCAGGCGGTAGCTGGTGCCCTCGGCCGGGGTGGCCTCCAGGTTGTAGAGGTGCCCGGTCTCCTCCTGGAACCGCGAGGTCAGATCGCGCAGGAAGTTCAGGGTGCGGCGCATGAAGCGCACCCCGGCCTCGGTCTCGATGCCCTTGCCCAGCATGTTCAGGCAGGCCTCGTGCCCGCCGAGCAGCCCGATGGTGGAGAAATGGACCTTGTATCCGTTCTTTAAGTAGCGCTTGGTCCAGGGGAACATGCCCTTGTCCAGGTTGTTGTTGATGAGCTTGCGCTTGAACTCCAGGGCCTGCTTGGCCAGGGTGGCGTACTCCCCGAGCAGGTCCAGGAAGTCCTCCTCGCCCTGGGCCAGGTAGGCCAGCTTGGGCAGGTTCAGGGTGATCACCCCGATGGACCCGGTCAGGTCGCCCGCGCCGAACAGCCCGCCGGTCTTGTTGCGCAGCTCGCGCAGGTCCATCTGGAGGCGGCAGCACATGGAGCGCACGTCCTCGGGCTGGAGTTCGGAATTGATGAAGTTCTGGAAATAGGGCGCGCCGTACTTGGCCGCGAGTTTCAGCAGAAGCTCGCCGATCTCGGACTCCCAGGGGAAGTCCTTGGTCACGTTGTAAGTGGGGATGGGGAAGGAGAAGATGCGGCCGTGGAAGTCCCCTTCGAGCATGACCTCCAGAAAGGCCTTGTTCAGCATGATCATTTCCGGCTCGTACTCCCCGAAGGTGGAGTCCATGAGCTGGCCGCCGATGATGATGGCCTCGCCCGCCAGGTGCTTGGGCGGATGGAGGTCGAAGGTCAGGTTGGTGAAGGGCGACTGCCCGCCCCAGCGCGAGGTGTTGTTCAGGTTGAACACGAATTTCTGGATGGACTGGCGCACCTCTTCATAGGTCAGGCCGTCGTGGCGGATGAAGGGGGCCAGGTAGGTGTCCACGTTGTTGAAGGCCTGGGCTCCGGCCCATTCGTTCTGCAAGGTGCCCAGGAAATTGATCATCTGGCCCACGGCCGAGTCAAAGTGCTTGGGCGGCCCGGCCGAGGCCCGGCCCTCCAGGTTGAAGCCCTCCAGCAGCAGGTCGCGCAAGCTCCAGCCCGCGCAGTATCCGGCCAGGCCGAAGGACAGGTCGTGGATGTGGAAATACCCGTGCTCGTGGGCCAGGCGGACCTCTTCGGGGTATTTCTCCAGGGCGTAGCGGGCCTGGATGGTGCCCGAGAGGTGGAGCATGAGGCCCTGGAAAGAGTGGGTCATGTTGGCGTTCTCGTTCACCCGCCAGTCGGACTTGTCCAAATACTCGTCGATGGTCTCCTTGATGTCCAGGAAGGCCTCGCGCTGGCCGCGCAGGGCGCGGCGCTTCTCGCGGTACAGCACGTAGCGCTTGGCCACGGAATACAGCCGGGTGTCCATGAGCACCAGCTCCACCAGGTCCTGCACGGACTCCTGGTCCGGGACATCCACGCCCTCAAGCTTGGACTCCACCTTCTGGGCCAGGCGCTTAGCTAAAAGCGGATCCTTGATGCCGCTGGCGTTCAGGGCTTTCAGAATGGCCATGGCGATGCGGTCCGTGGACCAGGTCTCCAGTCGTCCGTCCCGCTTGAGAATGTGGTTGGGCATGCGTCCTCCTGGGCGTTTTGTATTCCTGTATGGTCAGGTCGAACCCGGGGGGCAGAAGCCGCCGGGCCGCCTCGATATCCCGGCCTTCCAGCACGGGGACGGCGGTGATGCGGAACATGAAGGACCGGGGCCGGGACCGGGCCAGATCGAAAATCTCGTTCAGGCGCTCCCGGGCCGTGTCCGTGGAAACAGCCTGGCCGGTGAGTTGGGG
Source organism: uncultured delta proteobacterium (assembly GCA_903835685.1). Classification (GTDB taxonomy): domain Bacteria; phylum Desulfobacterota; class Desulfovibrionia; order Desulfovibrionales; family Desulfovibrionaceae; genus CAILNX01. Next base: position 34,458 of record CAILNX010000064.1, on the reverse strand, counting down.
GTAGCGTTCGAAGGGTCCCTTTACGTCCACGGCAAAGGCCTCGGCCAGGCCCAGGTCCAGCACCTCGCGGACCACCTCGGGCCGCAGGCCGTTGGTGTCCACCTTGATGGGCAGGCCAAAGCGGGCCAGGTCGGCCAAAAGGTCGGGCAGGCCGGGCACCGTGGTGGGCTCGCCCCCGCTGACCACCACCCCGTCCAGCCAGCGGCTGCGCTCGCCCAGGTGGATCATGGCCCGGGACCGGGACACCGGGGGCAGGGCGTCGCCAAAGGCCAGGTCCGCGTTCTGGCAGGTGGGGCAGGCCAGATTGCAGCCCGCGAAAAAGAGCACACTCGTGGTCCGGCCCGGCCAGTCGCACATGGACAGGGGCTCGATGCCGCGCAATTGCCTCCAGGCCTGGGCCAGGGGGGTGCGGGCCTCGCGCTCGGGCACATCGACACAGGAGTGGCGGGGATTTTGCCGGGGCAGGGAGCGGGAAGGCGCCGATTCAGGGGCAAGAAAGGCGCTGGCCGGAATGATCATCAGGGCTCCCCGGGCTGAACGGCTCGGACGGTCACGGAGGTCACAAGGACACGTCGCATTCGGGTCAAGATATACGCCAGGGAGGAAATTCTGTACAGGGGGTGAGAGGGCCGCTTTGATGTGCACAGGTCAAAATCGGCTATTTTCGACGATTTTCAGCGATAATCAGAATTAGATAAAAGTTTTCCACAGTTTCCAAAAAGAACGAAAGCGAAATTATAGACTTTTTTTACACTCCCTTTAGAAAAGTTTTTTTAGACATCTTCCGCGCCCAGGTCCAGGACCGCCAATCCGGAAAGTATACTCGAAATAACGGGCCGCTTTCCGGGTCAAAAAACCCCTGGCCAAGCCGGGCGGGCTGGCCCGGCCAGGGGTTTCCTCCTGACCCGCCCCCCCGCTCCTGGGCAAGGCCCCCAGGGACATCCCCGGACAAAAACCAATCCGTACACAGCCCGGCGGCCCGCGCCGTCCCTTGATCCCGGCCTGTTTTCAACCGGGCGGCCCTGACCCCAGGGAGGGGAAAACCTCTCCCGGATCAGGGATGTTCGCTGTCCCGGCCCCTATTGGGAACCATGGGCCAGCCAGCTCCCCATGTGCTCAAAGACCTTGCGGCCGTCCCCGCTCTCGCGCACGTCCAGCACGTCCTCAAGCTTGCCCGCCTGTTTCATGATCTGGTCCAGTCGCCCTCCGGCCGCCACCAGGAGCCAGATGCGGCTTCTCTTCCCGCCCGGCAGGGGCAGGCAGAATATCCCCTCCAGGTTGAAGGCCCGCCGGGAGAACAGCCCGCACACGTGGGACATGACCCCGGGATGATTGTTCACCAAAAGCTCCAGGGCCACCTGCCCCTTGTTGCACCGGGCCGCCTCGTCCTGTTCAAGCGCGCGCATACGACTCCCCTCCGATCATGTCGCCGATCATATTGATGTTGGCCGCTCCGGGCGGCACCATGGGAAACACGGCCTCTTCCGCCGCGATGGGGACCCGGACCAGCCGGGGACCCCGGCCGGACAGGGCCTGGGCCAGGACCACGCCGGGATCGCCGCCCTGGGCCAGGTCAAAAGCCTGCATTCCAAAGCCCCGGGCCACGGCCGCGAAATCCACGGCCAGGGAGTACTGGCTGCCGAAGAGCCGCTGGCCGTAGAACAGATTCTGTTGCTGGCGCACCAGGCCCAGGGCGTTGTTGTCCAGGACCACCACGGTCAGGTCCACCTGCTGCTCCACGGCCGTGGCCAGCTCCTGGATGTTCATGAGCAGGCCCCCGTCCCCGGTGAAGCAGACCACCCGCTGGCCCGGCCGGGCCAGGGCCGCGCCAATGGCCGTGGGTAGGCCGAAGCCCATGGTCCCCAGCCCGCCCGAGGCCAGCCAGCGCCGGGGCCGGGCAAAGGGATAGGCCTGGGCCGTCCACATCTGGTTCTGGCCCACGTCGGCCACCACCGTGGTGTCCTGGTCCACCAGGGCGGCCACCTGGCGGATGATCCCCACGGCCGAACGGGGGTCGCTGGACACGGCCCGGGGCGGATGAATCCGGCGCAACTCCGCCACCCGGGCCAGCCACTGGGGCCGGGGCCGGTCCTGGACCAGGGACAGGAGTTCCGCCAGGGTCAGGCCCACGTCGGCAGCCAGGCCCAGATGGGCCTTCTTGATCTTGTCGATCTCCACCGCGTCGATGTCGATATGGATGATGGCCGCCTTGGGGCAGAAGCGGGAGGCCAGGCCCGTGGCCCGGTCGTCCAGCCGAGCCCCGGCCACCAGGAGCAGGTCGCACTCCTCCAGGGCGATATTGGCGCTGCGGGCCGCGTGCATGCCCAGCATGCCCAGGGAGAGCGGATGCTCCACGGGCAGGGCCCCCAGGCCCATGAGGGTCATGACCGTGGGCAGCCCGGCCTTTTCCACCAGGGACCGGGCCGCGTCCGAGGCCCCGGAGTGCACCACCCCGCCGCCCAGGCAGAGCATGGGCCGCTGGGCCGCGTTCAAGAGGGCCGCAGCCCGGCGCACGGCCTGGCGATCCGGCCCGGGCAAGGGGTCCGCATGGCCGGGCTCGGGCCAGTCCGGGACGTCCATTTCCCGGGCCTGCACGTCCTTGGGGATGTCCACCAGCACCGGGCCAGGCCTACCGGACAGGGCCAGGCGGAAGGCCTCGGGAATGACCACCAGCAGATCCTCGGGACAACGCACCAGATAGTTGTGCTTGGTGATGGGAATGGACAGGCCGTAGGTGTCCACCTCCTGAAAGGCGTCGGTGCCGATCAGGGACTGGGGCACCTGGCCGGTGACGCACACCAGGGGGATGGAGTCCAGCTTGGCGTCGGCCACGGCCGTGAGCACGTTGGTCACCCCGGGGCCGGAGGTGGCCAGGCAGACCCCGACCTGCCCGGTGGACCGGGCCAGGCCCTGGGCCATGAATCCGGCCCCCTGCTCGTGCCGGGCCAGGACGTGGCGGATGGTCCGGCTTTTGGACAGGGCGTCGTAGAGCGGCAGGTTGGACCCGCCCGGTATCCCGGCCACCAGGTCCACGCCCTGGCGTTCGAGCAAGGTGATGACGCAGGCAGCGCCCGTGGTCTTGGCCATGAAAAAACCCCCTTGGCTTGGTCCTCCGGGGGTCAAAAGCGGCGGGAACTCCAACAAAAATCCCCCTCCAGCTCCTGACGCCGACGGGGGATGTTGCAATCCGGAAAAGTCCGACAACCCGTTACGGCGCGCAAGCCTCCATGAGACGTACCGATACCAGGACGCCGGAAATGGCGGCCAGGGCCGGGTTGGTCAGGATGAGGGAGAGGCGCAGGCTGTTCACGGGATGTTCTCCAAATTTCGTGTCCAAATCCTGCCACAAGCCCGGGATGACCGTCAATCTTTTTTCCAGGTCCCTTTTCCCTTTGCCTCGGGCAGGGAATTGGGTATCTTCATGAACTGATACCTCTACAAGGAGAACGGCCATGCCCGACGCCCCGCCCCCCAACTGGAAAGTGGTCCAGGCCGTCTCGGAGAACCAGGACACCACCTCCCTGATCCTGGCCAACGGGGACGCGGCCAAATTCGCGGGCCGCAAGCCCGGGCAGTTCACCACCATCCGGGTCATGAACGAGGACGGCACCTGGAGCGAACCCCACCCCTTCACCATCTCCTGCGCCCCGGAAGACCCCAACCTGCGCGTGACCATCAAGCAGTCCGGGACCTTCACCTCCAAAATCCCGGAAATCAAGCCCGGCACCCAGATCCAGTGCGCCGGACCCTTCGGGGCCTTCTGCCGGGACATCGACTCCCAGGAGGACATCGTCATGATCGCGGGCGGGGTGGGCATCACTCCATTCCTCAGCGTCCTGCGCCATTTCCGCAACATCAAGGCCACCAACACGGTCACCCTCATCTGGTGCAACAAGACCCATGAAGACGCCTTCTGCTGCCAGGAGCTGGCCGAAACCGCAGCCGAGATCAACCTGACCATCATCCACGTGCTCAGCCGGGAGCCGGACGTAAGCGCCCTGCCCCAGGCTCCGCACGTGTCCTACGCCTCGGGCCGCTTCACCCGGGAGATCATCGAGCAGCACCACATCTCGCCCGCGGCCTCCTTCTACCTGTGCGGGCCGCCAGCCATGCAGGACACGGTGCTGGCCGAGCTCAAAAGCTGCGGCATCGATCCGGGCCGGGTGGAAAAGGAAAAGTTCTCCTTCAACAAGTAGACCGGACATGGACCAGCCCACCACCATTCAGGAATGCGCCCTCGAACTCGGGGAATTGCGCCGCAAGCTGGCCGCCCTGGAAATGGAAAACCAGGCCCTGCGGGACCAGCAGCACTCAAGCCCCCTGCCCGCGCCGCCCGTGGACCAGGTCCTGGCCCGGGTATTTACCGCCTCGCCCACCGGACTGGCCGTGACCGACGACAAGGGCCATTTCCTGGCCGTGAACCAGGCCTACGCCCGGCTGCACGGCTACGCCCCGGAAGAGCTCGTGGGTCGGCATTTCACCGTGGTGGTCCCGGCCGCCAAGCAGCAGACCGCCCGGGCCAGGCACCAGGATTTCCTGGCCGGCCGGGAACCGGCCCCGGACCAGTGGGACATCGTGCGCAAGGACGGGGTCCAGGTGAAGGTCTTTGCCGAGACCGGGCGCATGGTCCTGCCCGACGGCCGCTGCCTCAAGGTCCTGTCCCTGACCGACGTGACCCTGCTCAAGCGCACGGACCAGCGCCGGGTCTTTCTGGCCTCCATCGTGGAGAACTCCACGGACATGATCGTGGGCCAGACCCTGGACGGGGCCATCGTGAGCTGGAACAAGGGCGCGGAAAAGGCCTTTGGTTACAAGCCCCAGGAGGTCATCGGCCGGGACATCTCCCTGCTGGTGCCCCCGGAGCTGGGGGACGAGATTCCCCGCATCGCCTACAAGCTCGGGCGCGGCGAGGGCGTGGACCCCTTTGACACCATCCGGGTGCGCAAGAACGGCGAACGCTTTCCGGTCTCCCTCACGGTCTCCCTGGTGAAAAACGACGCGGGCAAGGTCATCGGGGCCTCGGCCATCGCCCGGGACATCACCGAGCGCAAGGCCATGGAAGAGGCCCTGCGCGGACGCGAGGAGCGCATCCGGGCCATGAGCCAGGCCGCTCTCGACGCCATCATCGTCATCGACGACGCCGGGCGCATCGATTTCTGGAACCCGGCCGCCGAGCGCATGTTCGGCTACACCGAGGCCGAGGCCCTGGGCCAGGACGTGCATCTGCTCATCACCCCGCCCGAGATGCGCGCCGCCGCCCTTTCGGGCATGGTCTCCTTTGCCGGAACCGGCCGGGGCATGGTGGTGAACAATCTTTTGAGCTTCATGGCCCTGCGCAAGGACGGGACCCAGTTCCCGGTGGAGCGGGCCGTGGCCGCCTTCAACCTGGGCGGCCGCTGGTACGCCGTGGGCAGCATCCGGGACCAGACCGAGCGCAAGATCGCCGAGGACCGCCTCCAGGAACTGGCCAGCGTGGACGAGCTCACCGGGATATTGAACCGCCGCCGCTTCCTGGAGTTGGCCGGACAGGCCGTGGACCGGGCCAAACGCTACGACCGTCCCCTGTCGCTGATCATGCTGGACGTGGACCGCTTCAAGAGCGTGAACGACACCTACGGCCACGATTTCGGGGACGTGGTCTTAAAAACCCTGTGCCGGACCTGCCGCACGGGCCTGCGCGACGTGGACATTTTCGGCCGTCTGGGCGGGGAGGAGTTCGCCGTGCTCCTGCCCGAGACCGAGGGCATCGGCGCCCTGGAGGCGGCCGAGCGCCTGCGCCGGGCTCAGGCCATGAGCCCCATCCCCGGGGTGCGCGGCGACCTGCTGGTGACCATCAGCCTGGGCGTGGCGGTCTTAAGCGAAAAGACCCCCACCCTGGAGACCCTGCTCAAGGCCTCGGACGAGGCCCTCTACGTGGCCAAACGCAGCGGCCGCAACCGAGTGGAGATGGCCGCTTAAGCCCCTTTCACACGCCTTCCTGCTTTTCCCCGAAAGGCAACGGTCCTGCCCCGCCCTGCATCGTCCACGAGCCTCCATCCTTACATTTCATACTCCGATTGCGGAAATACGTTGACAGCAGTCACGCATTTGGACAAATAAGACATAATACGATCTCGATATTGCTCTCCCTTTTTACGACCAGTCCAACTGCATGGAAAAGGAGTCGCTATGGACATTTCACGGCGCGGGTTCATCAAACTGATGGGGGCGGGCACGGCCTGTCTCGGCCTTTCCGGGCTGGGACTCGACGTGAAACCGGCCCTGGCCTACACCACCACCATGAAGACCGCCGGGGCCAAAGAGGTGGTGTCCATCTGCCCCTACTGCTCCTGCGGCTGCAACATCATCATGTTCATCAAGGATGGCAAGTTCATCAGCTCCGAGGGCGACCCGGACTATCCCGTGAGCGAGGGCTCCCTGTGCGCCAAGGGCGCGTCCTTCCACGCCCTGCATATGAACCCGCACCGGGTCATCCAGCCCCTGTACCGCGCCCCCGGCTCGTCGGAGTGGGTGGAGAAGGACTGGGACTTCATGCTCGGAACCATCGCCCGACGGCTCAAGGACGTCCGCGACAAGGACTTCAAGGAGAAGAACGATAAAGGCCAGGTGGTCAACCGCCTGGACACGGTCATGCACGTGGGCAGCGCGCTCATGGACAACGAGGAGTGCGCGGTCACGGTGCAAGCGCTCAGAGCCATGGGGGTCTACCAGATAGACCACCAGGCCCGGGTCTGACACAGCCCCACTGTACCGGCTCTGGCAGAGTCGTTCGGACGCGGCGCGATGACCCAACACTGGATCGACATCAAGAATTCCAACGCGGTGCTCATCATGGGCAGCAACGCGGCGGAGAACCATCCCATCTCCTTCAAATGGGTGCTGCGGGCCAAGGACCAGGGCGCCACGGTCATCCACGTGGACCCCAAGTTCTCCCGCACTTCGGCCCGCTGCAACTTCCACGTGCCCCTGCGCAGCGGCACGGACATCGCCTTTTTGGGCGGCATGCTGCGCTACATCCTGGAAAAGAACCTGATCCAGCGTGAATACGTGGCCGAATACACCAACGCGGGCTTCATCCTGGGCAAGGATTACGAATTCAAGGACGGGCTGTTCAGCGGCTACGATCCGGTGAAGCGGGTCTACGACCGCAAGAAATGGGACTTTGCCCGGGACGAGAACGGCACGCCCAAGCGGGACAAGACCTTGAAGGACCCGCGTTGCGTGTTCCAGGTCATGAAGAAGCACTACGCCCGCTACACCCTGGACATGGTCTCCCAGGTCACCGGCGTGTCCAAGGCCAACCTGCTCAAGGTCTACGACGCTTTCGGGGCCACGGGCAAGCCGGACAAGGCCGGGACCATGATGTACGCCCTGGGCTGGACCCAGCACACGGTCGGGGTGCAGAACATCCGGCTGGCGGCCATAATCCAGCTCCTTTTGGGCAACATCGGCGTGGCCGGTGGCGGGGTCAACGCCCTGCGCGGCGAGCCCAACGTCCAGGGCTCCACGGACCACGCCGTGCTCTGGGACATCCTGCCCGGATACCTGGCCCCCCCGCTGGCCACCCAGGTCACCCTGGAGGACTACAACAAGGTACTGACCCCCAAGTCCGCCGACCCCATGAGCGTGAACTGGTGGCAGAACTTCCCCAAGTACTCGGTGAGCCTGTTCAAGGGCTGGTTCGGCGAGGCGGCCACCCCGGAAAACGGCTACGGCTACGACTGGACCCCCAAGGTCGAGCCCGGGGAACAGTACTCCAACATGTTCATGTTCGACCGCATGTACAAGCACCAGATGCGCGGGGCCTTCTTCCTGGGCCACAACCCGGCCCAGAGCATGCCCAACACGCACAAGATCCGCAAAGCCCTGGCCAACCTGGACTGGATGGTCGTGGGCGAGGTGGATCACACCGAAACCACGGACTTCTGGCGCGGGCCGGACGTGGACCCGGCCAAGGTCAAGACCGAGGTCTTCCTCCTGCCCTGCAGTCACCGGGGCGAGAAGGGCGGCACCACCACCAACTCCGGCCGCTGGCAGATGTGGCACCACAAGGGCTTCGAGCCCGCGGGCACAAGCAAGAGCATGGGCCAGATCGAGGTGGAGCTGTTCCACGCCGTGCGCGACCTGTACGCCAAGGAGGGCGGGGCCTTCCCCGAGCCCATCCTGAAACTGGACATGGACCGGGAGTACGACCCGGAAAAGGTGGCCATGAAGGTCAACGGCTGGTTCACCCGGGACTGCACGGTGAACGGCAAGGAGTTCAAAAAGGGCGACCAGGTGCCCAACTTCACCTTCCTCACCGCCGACGGCAGCACCACCAGCCTGTGCTGGCTCTATTCCGGGAGCTACCCGGAGGTGGGCAAGAACCTGACCAAGCGCCGCGATCACACCCAGACCGAGATGCAGGCCAAGCTCGGGCTCTTCCCGAACTTCTCCTGGGCCTGGCCGGTGAACCGCCGGATCATCTACAACCGGGCCAGCGTGGACGTGAACGGCAAGCCCTTCAACCCGGCCCTGCCCGTGGTCCTCTACGAAGGGGACAACAAGTGGGTGGGCGACGTGGTGGACGGGGCCGGGCCGCCCATGGCCCAGCCTGGCGGCAAGTACCCCTTCATCATGCACACCGAGGGCCACGCCCAGATATTCGGCCCCGGCCGCGTGGACGGCCCCTTGCCCGAGCACTACGAACCGGCCGAGACGCCCTTGACCGTCAACCCGTTCTCCAAGCAGATGAACAACCCGGCCATCCGCTGGATCGAAAGCGACATGGACCAGCTCGCCAAGCACGGCGACCCGCGCTTCCCCATCGTGCTGACCACCTACGGCGTGACCGAGCACTGGCTCTCGGGCACGGACTCGCGCAACACCAAGATCATCCTGGAGGCCGAGCCCCAGCTCTACCTGGAGATGAGCCACGAGCTGGCCAAGGAGAAAGGCATCGCCAATGGCGACGTGGTGGAGATCGAGAGCATCCGGGGCAAAGTCCAGGCCGTGGCCATGGTCACCATCCGCGTGGTGCCCTTCAAGGTCATGGGCAAGACCGTGCACTTGGTCGGCATGCCCTTTGCCTTCGGCTGGACCACCCCGGGCGTGGGCGACTCGACCAACCGGCTGACTCCGACCGTGGGCGACCCCAACACCTACATCCCGGAGTACAAGGCCTCGCTGGTGAACGTCCGCAAGGCCCCCAAGATCACCGAGCTTGAGAGATAAGGGAGAAGCGCCATGACCAAGAGCTTCCTGATCGACACCTCGCGTTGCACCGCCTGCCGCGGGTGCCAGATCGCCTGCAAGGAATGGAAAGACTTCCCGGCGGTGCACACGCTGCAGACCGGCACGCACCAGAACCCGCCGGACCTTGGGCCTTACAACTACAAACTGATCCGTTTCAAGGAATACAAAATAAACAACCGGGTGGAATGGCTGTTCTTCCCGGAACAATGCCGCCACTGCGACGAGCCCGGCTGCAAGGCCGGGGCCGACGCCATCATGGAAGGGGCGATTATCAAGGACAAGGACACCGGGGCCGTGCTCTACACCGAGCTGACCAAGCAGTTCACCCCCCAACAGGCCGAGGACGTGCGGTCCATGTGCCCGTACAACGTCCCGCGCTGGAGCAAGGAGAAGGGCGAACTGACCAAGTGCGACATGTGCTTCGACCGGATCACCAACGGGGCGGTCCCGGCCTGCGTGAAGACCTGCTGCACGGGCTGCATGAACTTCGGCGAGCGAGAGGCCATGATCAAACTCGGAAACGAGCGACTGGAAAAAATCAGGAAGACCTATCCCAAGGCCACGCTGCTGGACCCCGACGAGGTGAGCGTTATCTTCCTGGTCACCGAGGACCGCAAGCTGTATCATGAGTTCGCCGAACGTCGGACGCCCGCGCCCCTGCCGGGCATGGGACGCCAGGAATTCCTGGCCAGTCTGACCAGGCCGTTCAAGGCCATGTTCGGTTAGGACCTGACCAAAAACCGCAGCACGGGCCGTGTTGCCAGCAGGCAGGACGGCCCGTTTTTTTTGGCTTTAAGGCCCCAGGAGGCTCAATGCGCAACGTGTTGCAGAACCAGGATCGGCTGTGCAGCCTGGACGAGGCCCTGGCCTCCATCGTGGACCGCCATCCGCCGATCAAGGACATCGCCACGGCCTACGCCCTGTTGCACAAGGCCCGTCAGGCCGTGACCCAGGCCCTGCCCCCGGTCTCCCTGTTGGGCCAGGCCCCGGGCACGACCACCCTGGCCCTGGGTCTGCCCCTGCTGGGCGAACTCATGGATGCCCTCGCGACCCCGTCTCCGGAGCTGGTGGCCCGCCTGCGCACTGCCGCCCGCCTTGTGCTTCCGGCCGCCATCCAGGCCTTTCCCATGCTGGCCGAAGGCCTGACCCAGGTGGCCGAGCGACTGGACGACGAGGCCGGGGCTGGCGACGCCCTGGCCACGGCCCTGGTGGCTGCGGTCGGCCCGTCCGCCGAGCCCGGGAGCATGGAACAACTGGCCGCGGACCTGGGCCTGGAGGCCACGGCCCTGCACGTGGCCGCCACCGAGTCCCTGTTGGCGATTCTGACCCACGAGGCCGGGCTGCTCATCGGCCTGGTGGACCATAACGTCTGGCGGCGGCCCCACTGCCCGGTGTGCGGCGGCCTGCCGGACGTGGGCATCCTCAAGGAAGGCATGGAGGATTCGGAATTCCTGGTGGCCAAAGCCGGACAGCTCTGGCTGCACTGCGGCCAGTGCGCGGCCCTGTGGCGCTCCACGCGCCTGCGCTGCCTCTCCTGCGGGAGCGAGGACCCCAAGGACCTGGACATACTCCTGATCGAAGGCGACCAGCGCGCGGAGCAGGAGCAGGCCCATTTGTGCAAGGCCTGCATGACCTACACCACCACGGTGAACATGGTGGACCGCCTGGACCGCCTGAACCTGGAGATGCTGGCCATGCGCCTGCTGCCCCTGGAGCTTCTGGCCCAGGAGCGCGGCTACGCGCCCCTGGCCCCTTCGCCGTGGAACAAGTTGAGTTGACCCGTTCCATCCACTGGACGCAAAAAAACCGCCCGGAAGATGCGTGCATCCTCCGGGCGGTGATGTATTTCCCGCTTGGCAGGGCCTTGGCCCAGGGTGCTACCCCTTGGCCACGGCCTCTTTGAGCGCAGCCAGCGCGGCCTCGATGCCGTCCAGGTTGGTGCCCCCGGCCTGGGCCATGTCCGGGCGGCCGCCGCCGCTGCCGCCCACGTGACCGGCGGCCTCCTTGATGAGGGCCGGGGCCGGGAAGCGGCCGACCAGGTCCTTGCTCACCGAGACCACCATGGACACCTTGCCGTCCTCGAACGGCGCGATGAGCCCGATGATTCCCGAGGGCAGCTTGGAGCGCAGGGCGTCCATCTGCTCGCGCAGGGTCTTCACGTTGCCCGCGTCGCTCTTGACCGCCAAGACCTTGATCCCGCCTATCTCCTGAACCTCGGCCATGATGTCCCGGCCGGTGTTGGAGGCCAGCTTGCCCTGGAGCTTCTCGATCTCCCGGGTCTGGTCCTTGGCCTGGCTGAACAGGGCCCGTATGCGCGCCCCGGTCTCGCCGGGCCGGGCCTTCAAAAGGGCCTGGGCCTCGGTCAGCTCGTCGCGCAGGGATTGCAGGTGGGTCAGCGCGTTCCAGCCCGTGGACGCCTCGATGCGCCGGATTCCAGCGGCCACGCCGGATTCCGAAAGAATGACGAATGTCCCGGCCTGGCCCGTGGAGGTCAGGTGGGTGCCGCCGCACAGCTCCATGGACACGCCCGGGGTCTCCACCACGCGCACCTGGTCCCCGTACTTCTCCCCGAACAGGGCCATGGCCCCCATGGCCTGGGCTTCCTTGACCCCCATGACCCGGCTGATGACCGCGAGGTCGTCCAGGATGGCCCGGTTCACTTCCTCTTCGATAAGGCGGATCTCCACCGAGGACAGGGCCGCGATGTGGGTGAAGTCGAAGCGCAAGCGGTCAGGCCCCACCAGGGAGCCGGACTGCTTGACGTGCTCGCCCAGCGTCTTGCGCAGGGCGGCGTGCAACAGATGGGTACAGGTGTGGTTGCGGCCCGTGGCGAAGCGGGTCTCCCGGTCCACGGCCAGGGTGTATTCCTGGCCGGGCAAAAACTCGCCCTCGTTGACAAATATCTTGTGCGCGGTCAGGGCCTGCGCGGGCTTGACCGTGTCCAGCACGTCGCCCAGGCCGGTCAGGCTCTCCACCGTGCCCAGGTCCCCGGCCTGTCCGCCGGACTCGCCGTAGAAAGGCGTCTCGCGCGTGACCAGCCAGCCGCCCTGGCCCTGGACCAGACGCTCGGCCGACTTGCCCTCGCTGTCCAATAGGGCCAGAACCGGGGACACGGCCTCCAGGGCGTCGTAGCCCGTGAAGGTCGAGGTCACGCCGTTTTCCAGGAGCGGGGTGAACAGGCTGCCCAGGTCCTTTTCGCCCGAGCCTTTCCAGGCCTTCTTGGCCCGGACCTTCTGCTCCTTCATGGCCGCCTTGAACCCGGCCTCGTCCACCACGAAGCCCTGCTTCCCGGCCACGTCCTGCACGATGTCCAGGGGAAATCCGTAGGTGTCGTAGAGCCGGAAGGCCAGGTCCCCGGAAATGGCCAGGCTGTCGGCCTTTTTCAAGGCGGCCATCTCCTCTTCCAGGATGGCCAGGCCCTTGTCCAGGGTCTGGCTGAAGCGCTCCTCTTCCTCGCGCACCATACGAATCATGAAATTACGGTTTTCCAGGAGTTCCGGGAAGGCATGGCCCATCTGCTCCACCACCTTGTCCACGGTCTCGAAGAGAAAGGGATCGCGCAGGCCCAGGTGGCGGCCGAAGCGGAAGGCCCGGCGGATAAGCCGCCGCAGCACGTAGCCCCGGCCCTCGTTGGAGGGCAGGACCTGGTCGGTGATGAGAAAGGCGATGGCCCGGGAATGGTCGGCAATGACCTGCAGGGCCGTGTCCTGGTCGTGGTTGTCGCGGTATTTGACGCCCGCCTTGGCGGCCACGAATCCGATGAGCGGGAAGAACACGTCAGACTCGTAGTTGGAGCGCACGCCCTGGCACACGGCCGCGATGCGCTCCAGTCCCATGCCCGTGTCGATTGAAGGGCGGGGCAGGGGCACCCGGGTCCCGTCCGGGGTCTGGTCGTACTGCATGAACACCAGGTTCCAGATTTCGAGAAAACGGTCGCAGTCGCATTTCCCGATGCCGCAGTTGGGACCGCAGGCCATGTCCGCGCCCTGGTCGATGTGGATTTCCGAACAGGGGCCGCAGGGACCGGTGTCACCCATGGACCAGAAATTGTCCTTTTCCCCCAGACGGAAGATACGCGAGGACTCCACCCCGGCCACCTTCTGCCACAGGTCAAAGGACTCGTCGTCGTCCCGGAAGATGGTGATGAACAGCTTGTCCTTGGGCAGCCCAAGCTCCACGGTGATGAAGTCCCAGGCGTATTTGATGGCCTCGGCCTTGAAATAGTCGCCGAAGGAGAAGTTGCCCAGCATCTCGAAGAAGGTGTGGTGCCGGGCGGTGCGGCCCACGTTCTCCAGGTCGTTGTGCTTGCCGCCCACGCGCAGGCATTTCTGGGAGGTGGTGGCCCTCACGTAGTCGCGCTTCTCCTGGCCCAGGAAGGTCTTCTTGAACTGGACCATGCCCGCGTTGGTAAACAGCAGCGAGGGGTCGTCCTTGGGGATCAGCGGCGAGGAGGCCACGATGGTGTGGCCCGCCTTCTCAAAATACTTCAGGAATCGTTCGCGGATATCAGCAGCGTTCATGGTTCGGTCGTTCTCCGTAAGGGCGTATTTTGGCTAGGCCTGGGCTGCCACGGCCGGAAGCTTGGCCAGTCCCAGGTGTTCAAGAATCTTGGCCTCGATTTCCGTACACAGGTCGCTGTGCTCCAGGAGGTAGGCCCGCACGTTCTCCTTGCCCTGGCCCAGGCGTTCGGAGCCGTAGGCGAACCAGGCCCCGCTCTTCTCGATGATGTTGTTCTCCACGCCCAGGTCCAGGACCTCGCCCTGGCGGGAAATGCCCTGGCCGTAAAGGATGTCCATCTCGGCCTCGCGGAAGGGGGGGGCGCACTTGTTCTTCACCACCTTGACCCGGACCCGGGAGCCGAAGGTCTCCTCCTTGTCCTTCAAGGTCTGGATACGCCGGATGTCCAGGCGCACCGAGGCGTAGAATTTGAGCGCGTTGCCGCCCGTGGTGGTCTCCGGGCTGCCGTAGCCCATGGTCCCGATCTTCATGCGGATCTGGTTGATGAACACCACCACGGCGTTGGACTTGTGGATGGTGCCGGTGAGCTTGCGCAGGGCGTGGGACATGAGCCGGGCATGGCCGCCCACCTGGGTCTCGCCCATGCTCCCCTCCAGCTCGGCCTGGGGGATCAAGGCGGCCACGGAGTCGATGACCACCACGTCGATGGCGCCCGAGCGCACCAGAAGGTCGGCGATCTCCAGGGCCTGCTCGCCGTAGTCGGGCTGGGAGATGAGCATGTCCTCGGTGCGCACGCCCAGGCGTTTGGCGTAGTTCACGTCCAGGGCGTGTTCGGCGTCGATGAAGGCCACGTTGCCGCCGCGCTTCTGGGATTCGGCCAGAAGGTGCAGGGCCAGGGTGGTCTTACCCGAGGATTCCGGGCCGTAGATTTCCGTGACCCTCCCCTTGGGGATTCCGCCCATGCCCAGGGCCAGGTCCAGGCCGATGGAGCCGGTGGGGATGGTGGCGATGGCCTGATGGGCCGCGTCGTCCAGGCGCATGATCGAGCCCTTGCCGTACTTGCGCTCGATGGTGGTCATGGCCGTTTGCAGGGCTTCCAGGCGCAATGATTCCTGATCCGTGGTCTTCTTGGACATGGGGTTCCTCCCTAAGGTTCCTCGGCAAAAGACGGAAACACATATCAGATGCGGCCTGCCGGGGCAAGACCGGGGCGTCCGCCCCGCCCGCCCCTACAGGCTGACGATTCCGGGGATGTCCGCGGCCCGGCGGTAGATGGCCACGACCTCGGCAGCGCAGGACATGGTCGCCTCGGCCGTGACCGACACGTACTGGCCCGAACTGGAGGGGCGCTGCCCGGTCTCGATCCCAGGGAAAAGATCCAGCACGGCCTGGGCCGACTCCCGGGCCACGATGAACTTGAACACGTAGCAACAGGGCCACTGGTGGTGCTCGTCCAGGCTCTGCCCGAATTTCAACCATCTGTCTTCGCTCATGAAACCTCCACAACAAGGGCGTGACCAGGGCCGTGCGCCAGCCCCGGAAGGGGGGTTGGAATCCGGGCTCGAGCTTTTGTCAAGAAAAATCCGCGCAAATTTCTTTCCCCCTGATATGCCGGTATAAAGTTTTTCCCATACCAGCCGATTACAGGAATGATTGCCCATACAGGCAACGACAACCGGAGAGTCGTCTATGCTGAACCGCATGCTCAAGGCCGCTGCCTTCAAAAAAGCCTTCGCCCATCTCGCGGCGGGTGAAACCGACGAGGGACGCCATCTGCTGGAGGATCTCCAGGCCGAATACGTGGCCCTGTGCGACGAGAACAAGGCCCTGAAACGCCAGCTCATCGAGGTGGCCGAGATCGTGGACCTGTCCGAGGCCCTGGAGTTCGACGGCCGCACCTACTGGCTGGTGGAGGACATGCGCCGCAAAGGCCCCTTCTGCCAGCTCTGCTACGACAAGGACGGACTGCTCATCCGGCTCCAGGAAAAGGAGGCCCGCTGGCGCTGCCTGTCCTGCGACAGCAACTACGACAAACCCAGCCGGGACGAGCTTTCCCTGCCCGAGGGCGGGCCCCAGGGCCATGCCCAGCACCGGGTGATCCCCCTGTTCGTGAAATAGCCGAGCCCGGCCCCGCGCTCCGCCCCGAGACCCCCTGTTCCCCGGTTCGACCCGGTGGAGCGGGGGTTTGCGGCTTTGAGCCCCCCTCTCCAAGCTCTCTTTCAGGCGGCAGTCTCTGCCCCGGCACAAAGCTTGCTGTACTCCTGGCGCGGGAAAGTTTTGCCTGTCGCCCGGTTTTGCACACGAGCCCGCGAGGAGAACGGTTATGGGTTTCGGAGCCATGTACGTCGGTATCACCGGCATGATCGCCCAGGGCACGAACATGGATGTCATTGGCAACAATCTGGCCAACGTGGACACCGTTGGCTTCAAGTTCGCCAAGACCCAGTTCAGCGACCTGATGAGTTCGGACTATGCCGGGGGCTCTCACCAACCGGACACCAACGGCACGGCCGGGGTCTACAACCAGATCGGCATGGGCGTGGCCGTGGCCGACGTCCGGGCCGACTACCGCCAGGGCGGCTTCGAGGTAGGCACGACCAACACGGACCTGGCCATTTCCGGCAAGGGCTTTTTCAAGGTCAAGAGCCCCACCACCGGCGACGACTACTACACCCGGGCCGGGAATTTCCGCTTCGACAAGGACGGCAACCTGACCATGGGCGGCAACATCCTGCAAGGCGGGGCCGTGGACCCCCTGACCGGCGCGAGCAGCGGCTCGGGCAACATCAAGCTGCCGCTCAAGCCCGTGGTCTTCGACGCCGGAACCACGGCCCAGCGCACCCAGAACACCGTGGTCTGCGACCCCAAGGCCACCACCACCCTGAAATTGTCCATGAATCTGGATTCTTCGGAAGCAGACCAGGCCACCAACGCCAGCAATCCGTTCTTCTCCCTGCTGTCCACTTACAACGGCAAAAGCAGCAAGCCCCTCACCGCGTATGCCGGGAACGAGAGCGTCAACATCTACGACGCCAGCGGAAATGCCCACACCCTGACCCTGTATTTCGACCCGGTGGCCACCTCCAACGCCGGGGGCCAGAAATACTGGGAATACGTGCTGGCCATGGACCCTTCCGAGGACGGCAGCGCCCTTCGGGGCACCTCCGGGGCCGGGCTGCTCATGGCCGGGACCATGACCTTCTCCGCTTCCGGGGATCTCATCAACCAGAGCGCCTATGTCTTGAGTTCCGCCAGCTCAGACCCCAAGAACCTGGCCAGTTGGATTCCCACCACCTTTTCCAAGGACCTGCCCGTATTCTCGGCCGCTTTCGGGACCTCCGGGGCCAGCGCCACCGCCCAGATGGTCAGCCTGGACTTCGGCCTGTCCAACGCCGGGTCCTGGAACATCTCCTCGGGTTCGGCCGCCAGCGTGGGCACTGATTTCAACTCCCTGGCCAGGATGACCCAGCCCTCCCTCCAGGCCGGGGCCACCACCAACTATGCGGCCGGAACCGCGCTCTTGAGCTCCTCCCAGGACGGCTTCGCCGCAGGCTATCTCGCGGACATCACCGTGGACGAGAACGGCTTTGTCAACGCCTCCTTCACCAACGGGGAAACCCAGTCCCTCTACCAGGTCAAGCTGTACTGCTTCAACAACGCCTTCGGCCTGCGCCGGGACGGAGGCAACATGTACCTGGCCACCACCGAGTCCGGAGAGGCCCAGGAAGGAAACCCCCAGGACGCAGGGGCGACCAAGGCCTTCGGGTTCGGCGGCATCAAGCAGGACAGCCTGGAGGCCTCCAACGTGGACATGGCCGATCAGTTCGTGCAGATGATCCTGACCCAGCGCGGCCTCCAGGCCAACACCAAGGTGGTCACCACCATGGACGCCATCCTGGGCCGACTTATCGACCTCAAGCGCTAACCCCACCTTTTACTGACCAATGCCTGAGAAAAACAGGTAGTAATACCCCATCCGTTACCACTCAGGGGCAGTCTTGCCCCAAGAAACACCTGCCCCTATAACACACCAAAACTATTGATTTAATATCATAAATACAGGACTGGCGCTTCACACAGTCCTGTGCTATGCATATAATCATATGCAATCGTCGGCTCCTCGGATAGAGAGTATGCTCGGAATGCCGCCGAAGGGATCGAGGCGAACCTCCCAAAATTTTCAGAGTTCGCCAGGTTCCCTGGCGTCCAGTGTCAGGAGGTGATGAGTGTCCCCGAACAACGCTCCCCCATCCCTTCCGGAAGAGAAAACGACTCCGGGACAGGAGTTCTCTCCCCTTTTCCTGGGGGACTATTCCACCTCCCGGCCCCAGACCGCCCAGGCCACCAAATTCTACTGGCTGGTGGTCAAGGACTCGGCCGACACCTTCCGGGTCAAGTCCTTGAACGAGCACAACCTGCCCGCCGGTGTCAGCCGCAAGCTCCCGGTGGATGAATTCATGCTGGCCTTCACCCCGGAACCCGCGCATTTCGTGGAATGCACCCTGCCAGCCCTCAAGGGGTATCTGGAGGAAAACAAGGACCGGGCCGAGGTGCTGGACCAATTGCTGGAAATCGGCTTTGCCTTGAACGACCGAGAGTCTACAGTGGCGGCCATTGACCGGATCATCGAACACCTGTACGAACGGTCAAAGAACATCAAATTCGATCAAAGCCGGGAATTCAGCCTCTACAGCGTGAGACTGCGCAAGGAAAAACGCCACGAGGCAGCCCTGGAATACTGTCGCAAGGCCTTTGAAATAACCCCGGCCGATGAAAACATCTTTTTCAACATGGCCCGGGTCTATCTGGAGATGGAGGAGCGGGACCGCGCCGTACAATGCATCACCTATGCGCTCAAACTCAACCCTGTTTTTGGACCAGCGCTGAAATTCAAGCGCTATCTGGAATCGCCTCCAGAGCAATAGAAGAGTCCTACAGAACACCCTGTTGATATATAACGGAGCAGAACGAAAAATCATGGCCCCAAGCACAGTCGAGGCCTTCTCCCTGGACGCCGGGACCAAACTGCTCATGGACGTGAACGGCCTGGGCGTGAAGGTCTACAGCTATTTCGTGGGCCTGATCAAGGGCCGCTACATCCTGACCCAGATTCCCTTTGCCCAGGACCAGAGCCGGGAACAGATATTCCAGTTCCTCTACCCCCAGAACAAGATCACCGTGCGCTACATCCAGGACGGGGCGGCCCTGGGCTTTCACTGCGAACTCATCAAATACATCATGGTCCCCTTTCCCCTGATGTTCTTGAGCTATCCGGGGAAAATCGAAACCTATGAACTGCGCAAGCACAAACGCCTGAACTGCCTGTTCCAGGCCACGGCCCTGGTCGGAGAGAAGCCCTTCAAGAGCATGATCACGGATTTGAGCACCGGAGGGTGCCAGGTCATCATCCCGGCCAAGGAACATACCCTGACCTGCGCCATCGACGACGTCATCCGCCTGCACTGCGCGGCCCTGCTTTCGGAAAACGGAACCACCATCGAAGGCAAGGTCATGCGGGTCCAGAAGACCGAGCGCAAGTATCTGGTGGGGCTCAAATTCCAGCAGTTGGCCGAGAAAGTGGCCGACCAGATCAAGGATTTCGTGACCGACGCCCAGCTCTGTCTGATGTAGCCGCCCGCCCCCCTAGTCTCGTGTCCGCACTTCCCGGGGCTTGCTCCCTTCCTGGGGACCGAGCAAGCCGTCGCGCTCCATCTGCTCGATGAACCGGGCCGCCCGGTTGAACCCGATGCGGAAGCGGCGCTGCAGAAGGGAGATGGAGGCCCGGCCCTGGGCGGCCACGAAGTCCACGGCCTCCTGGTACACCGGGTCCTCGACCTCGCTCGGGCCGTTCTCGCCAACATACCCCTCGCCCACCAGGGGCTCCTGCTTCCACTCGGCGAAATCCAGATCGAACTGCTGGGCCCGGCGCTCGCGCCAGAAATCCACCACCCGGGCGATTTCCTCCTCGCTCACGTAGGCCCCGTGCATGCGGCGCAGCCGGGACCCGCCGGACTTGTACAGCATGTCCCCCCGGCCCAGGAGCTTTTCCGAGCCCACGGTGTCCAGGATGGTCCGGGAGTCGTGCTTGCTGGTGACCTGAAAGGAGATGCGGGTGGGGAAGTTGGCCTTGATCAGGCCGGTGACCACGTCCACGGAGGGCCGCTGGGTGGCCAGGATGAGGTGGATGCCCGCGGCCCGGGCCAGTTGGGCCAGGCGCACGATGTACAGCTCGGCCTCTTTTCCGGCCGTGAGCATGAGGTCGGCCAACTCGTCGATGACAATGACCAGATAGGGGATGGGGGCCAGGCCGGCCAGGTCGGCCGGGGGCTCGGGACCGAGCTCGCCGAGCTTTAAGTTGTAGCCCTCCAGGTTGCGCACCCCGAGCCGGGCCATGCTCTCGTAGCGCTTGTCCATCTCGAACACGGCCCATTCCAGGGCGCTCTTGGCCGTGGCCATGTCCGTGACCACCGGATGCACCAGATGGGGCAGGTCGGCGTAGACCGACAGTTCGATGCGCTTGGGGTCCACCAAAAGGAGCTTCACCTGGTCCGGATCGGCCTTGTACAACAGGCTGATGAGGATGCCGTTCAGGCACACGCTTTTGCCCGCGCCCGTGGCCCCAGCCACCAGCAGATGGGGCATCTTGGCCAGGTCGGCCACCTCGGCCCGGCCCTGGATGTCCGTGCCCAGGGCCAGGGTCAAAAGGGACTTGGACTTGGTGAAGGCCTCGGACTCCAGGATGTCCCGCAGGTAGACCGTGACCCGGTCCTCGTTGGGGATCTCCACGCCCACGGTGTCCCGGCCCGGGATGGGGGCCTCGATGCGCACGGCCATGGCTTTCAAGGCCAGGGCCATGTCGTCGGACAGGGAGGCGATGCGGCTGATCTTGACCCCGGGCGCGGGCCGAAACTCGAACATGGTCACCACTGGCCCGGGCTCCACCCGCTGGATTTCGCCCTGGATGTTGAAGTCCGCCAGGCAGGCAGCCAGGACAGCGGCCTTGGCCTCCAGGGCCTCCCGGGACAGGGTCAGGGGACCACCCGGGGGCGAGATCAAGAGGTCCGTGGAGGGCAGTTCCCGCCCGTCGGCCAGGTGGCGCAGGGTCCGGGTGGGCCGGGGGTTTTTGGGCTCCGCGGGCTTGTGATCGGGCTCGGGAGTCTCCCGGCCCGGAATATGGGGAGCCTGGGAGACTTGGGGTTTCTCGGCCAGGGCGGGCTTGGCGGAAAATCCGTTCAGGTTCATGTCCAGCCTGGGCGATCCCAGGACCTCGGCCTGCTTGCGGATGGTTTCCTGGCGCTTCAGGTAGGTCTCCCGGGCCTGTTGCCACTGGTCGATGAAAAATCCGGCCACCCGGTCCCAGGCCGGGCGCATCCACTGGCCCATGGCCTCCAGACTGACGCCCAGCACCAGTTGCAGGGCCACGATGCCCAGAAAGAGCGTGAGCAGGGTGGCCCCCACCGGACTGAGCCAGACCCGGAAGCGCTCGGCCAGGACATTGCCCAGGAACCCGCCCCCGGCCAGGCCCACGGTGATCTCACCGGTCAGGGGGCTGCCCGCGAAGACCGACAGGCACAGGCAGGTCAGGGCCACCCCGATCCAGCGCCACCAGGGCAGGTGCAGACCCGGCATGAAGCTGGCCACGCCGAAATACAAAAGGACCAGGGGCAGGGACACCGACCCCAGACCGAAAAGATTGACCAGGAGATCCGAGGCGTAGGCCCCCACCACCCCGGCCAGGTTGTGGATGACCACGGCCTTGCCCACCAAGTGGTTGAAGCTGGGGTCGGTCGGGTCATGGGAAGCGAGGCTGAGAAGAAGGAAGACGCCCAGGAACAGGCCGCCCAACCCCATGACTTCGCGCAGAAATTTATTGCCGTCCGTAGGCCCTCCCCCTTTTGGGATTCTCCAATGATTTCCTGTTGATTTGGCTGGCTGTTTACCACCCTTTGGAACCGAAGGAAAGTCCGAGGGGTCCGCCACGAAAAAACCCGGGGAAGGCCCCGGGTTTCTTGCTCTTGTCTTACAATCTCATTCCTAGGCCCGGCTGAGGTACTCGCCCGTGCGGGTGTCCACCTTGATCTTGTCCCCTTCGTTGACAAAAAGCGGCACGTTCACGTTGATCCCGGTCTCCAGGGTGGCGGGCTTGGTGGCTCCGCTGACGCGGTCGCCTTGGATGCCCGGCTCGGCGGTGGCCACGGTGAGCACCACGCTGGCCGGGAGGTTTAAGTCAATGACCTCGCCGTTGTAGAGCATCACCTCGACCTGGTCGGCCTCGCGCATGAATCCGCCCTTGTCCCCGATCTGGCCGGGGTGCACGTGGACCTGCTCGTAGGACTCCATGTCCATGAACACGAAATCCTGGCCTTCCTTGTACAGATACTGCATGGGCTGGGCCACCAGGTCGGGCTTGGCCACCTTCTCGCCCGAGCGGAAGGTGTTGTCCACCACCTGCCCGGTCAAGATGTTGCGCAGCTTGGTGCGGATCATGGCCCCGCCCTTGCCCGGCTTGAAATGCAGGAATTCGACGATCTCAAAAGGCTTGCCGTCTATCTCGATCTTCAGGCCGCGCCTGAAATCCTGGGTGGAATACATGTCTGCTCCCGATGGAAGGAAAAATGGTTGAACAGCGGCCCGATCAGGCGGATTTTACCCCGGCTTTCACGGCCAGGACCTGCACGGCCAGGGCGTAACTCATGAGCCCGAACCCGGCGATGACCCCCAGGCAGTGCTGGCCCAGATAACTCTTCTGCCGCAGGGGCTCCTCGATCCGGGCCAGGACGTTGGACAGGTGCACCTCCACGCAAGGGACCCCGATCCAGGCCAGGCAATCGGCCAGGGCCAGGCTGGTGTGGGTCAAGGCCCCGGCATTCATGACCACCCCGGCCAGGTTCTCGGCCCGGGCCTGCTCCAGCCGGTCTATGAGTGCGCCTTCGGAATTGGAGTGAAAATACAGCAGCTCCAAATCCCTGGCCCCCGCTCCCAGGACCTGCTCCAGCAGGACAGGCAGATGGTCCATGCCCTGGCTGCCGTAGATGTCGGGCTGGCGTTCTCCGAGATGTCCGAGATTCGGGCCGTTCATCACCAGAATTTTGAGCTTGGCCATGCTGCCCCCTTGCGGTTGGGCCGTCCCATAGGTGTTTTGCCGTTTTTTGTCAAACGCCCGGGAGCATCCGGCCCCGGAACGCCCTCAGGGGATAGGCCGACGCCGGTCCGCCGGATCGCCCGGATCGCCTTGACAATCCCGCCAAGCAGGGACTATGGTGCGAGAGGTTTGGATACCCCACATTTGAAGGAGAAAAAAGGGCATGAACATCGGCAAGACCCGTTCCAGCACGCTCTTTGTCGGCCTCCTGGCGCTCATGTTCGCCGGGCTTCTGGCCTCGGGATGCGATCAGGCCCCCAAGGACGCCAAGGCCCCGGCCAAGGTCGAGAAGGCCCAGCCAGCCCCGGCCCCGGGTCCCCCTCCACCGCCCATCGGTGAAGGCGGGTTGGTCCCGCCCGGAACAAAGCCCGCGCCGGAGGCTCCCAACACGCCTCCGCCCCCGGCCCCGCCCGTTCCGCCGGATGCGCCGGGCGCGAAGCCCTTCCAGGCCCCGGGCGCAGCCCCCATGCCAGGCGGCGAGGCCCTTCCCGGGTCCACGGCCGGGCCAGCCACGCCCAGCACCCCGCCCCAGCCAGGAGGCGCCGCGCCCTTTGGCCAGGCCCCGGGCATGGGCGCTCCGGCCAAGCCTTAAGACCGCCACCCAGGCTTAAAGCAGTGATTCCTGGGGCCGGGCTTCGGGGGACGTCGTCCTCCGGTCCCGGCCCTTTTTCTTTGGTCGTGAAACCCTTTTGCGCGAGTACATCCCCCATGCACAGAACCTTGGAACTGGCCGCCACGGTCTACGAACCCAACCAGATGCCCGACTTTCCCCAGCCGCAGATCGCCATGGCCGGCCGCTCCAACGTGGGCAAATCCTCGCTCATCAACTGCCTGGCCGGGCGCAAGGCCCTGGCCAAGATCAGCTCCACCCCGGGCAAGACCCGCAGCCTGAACTTCTACCAGGTCCGGCCCGAGGACTTCTTCCTGGTGGACCTGCCCGGGTACGGGTTCGCCCGCACCTCCAAGGTGGAGAAGGAGAAATGGGGCCGCCTCATCGAGGCCTATCTGCGCGGCAACCGCAGGCTGGCCGCCGTGGTCTGCCTCCTGGACGCCCGCCTGCCGCCCCAGCGCCTGGACCTGGAGATGACCGCCTTCCTGACCCAGAACAGCATCCCCATCCTGGCCGTGCTGACCAAGGCCGACAAATGCAAGCAGCGGGAATGCGCCGAGCGCCAGAAGCAGTGGCAGGAGGTCCTGCGCCTGCCCAAGCTGCCCGTGAGCGTCTCCAGCAAGACCGGCCGGGGCAAGGATGAACTGTGGCGGACCCTGGTCCTGGCCGCGGGGTTCACGCCCAGCCCGGAAGAAGCCCTTGAAGAAGGGTTATGAGGGGCCGGAGTCCCTTTTCCTGCCAGGCAGGCTGACCCAGATCACCCGCATGCTGGCCAGGGTGGCGAAGAGCAGATTGGCGATCCAGG
Organism: uncultured delta proteobacterium; assembly: GCA_903835685.1. GTDB lineage: Bacteria > Desulfobacterota > Desulfovibrionia > Desulfovibrionales > Desulfovibrionaceae > CAILNX01. The sequence goes on along the minus strand of CAILNX010000064.1, from coordinate 10,209 downwards.
CCGCGGCCGAGGGTGGCATGAGCCCCTTTTGCCCGATGGACGTGCCCACCACATTGGCCCCGTAGAAGGCGAAGGTGACCAGAAGGCTGGTCAGGATGTTGGCGTAGAGGTTCTCGGACAGGCTGGTGATGGCCAGGGCCACCAGGGCCATGACCGTGATGGACCCGGCGTAGGCCCATTTGGTGTGCCAGGAGGTGCGCAGCATCTCCACGTTGGACCCGGACTCCTTCAAATCCCGGATCAGGTCCCCGAGCTGCCAGAGCGGAAGCTGGGAGGGATTGCTCCCGGGGTCCACGGCCATGAAGGCGGTCAGGCCCTGGCCCACCGGAACCTGAAGCTCGGGCAGGGTCCGGGACAGATATCCGGCCGGGTCGTACTCCCGGACCTGGGTCAGGGTCCAGGCATCCTCTCCGGCCGTGGCCTCCTTGGCCGTGAGCATCCGGGAAAAGGCCTGCTCCCCCTCGGGCGCGTATTCATAGATGGTCACGTCCCAGGCCAGGTTGCGGCCGGGCATGGCCTTTTCCATGCTCACCAGATAGGCCCCCTTGCGGAACCACAGGTTGGAGATGACCTTGCGGTCCACCTGGCGCTTGCGCACGTCCTCCTGCCAGATGCGGCTGGCCTCGCGCTCGCCGTACACCCCGAGCACCTGTGAGAAGAGGAGCTGGAAGATACTCCACAGCAGGGCGTAGATCAGGAAAAAACGGACCATGCGGCCCAGGGACACCCCGCCCGCGCGCAGGGCCAGAAGCTCCCGGCCCCGGCTCATGAGCCCGAGCTGGGTGACCATGGCCAGGAGAAAGACCATGGGCAGGATCTGGGAGATGATCTGGGGCAGCTTGACGCAGAAATAGGTCCAGACCTCGCCCAGGCCCAGGCCGGCCTCCAGGAGGTCATCCAGCCGGTCGAAAAGGTCCGAGAGGAGATAAATCCCGGCCCCGACGCCCAGGCAGACCAGGAGATAGTAAAGGTTCTGCCGCAGCAGATAGCGGTCCAGGACCCCCAGTTTCAGGCGCACGGCTCCTCGTCCTTGAAGAAGCGCTGCAGGGCTTCCATATCCTTGGGGCTCAAGTTGAAGCGCACGGCCGCCTCGTTCATGAGCTTGGCCCGGTCTTTTCCCTGTGACTGTCCCTCGCTGATCCAGGCGATGGCCTTCTTCAAAAGCTCACCCTGGGGCATGATGGTGGCCATGGGTCCTCCTTGGGGCTTGGGGGGTGTTCGACGCGATCCAATGACCGTGGCCCGGAGTACACCGAAGCGGCCCGGGTTGCAACTTCCCGGGCCTTGAGGTAGAGGCAGCCCCCATGAACGCGTACCTCGTGGCCTCGATCCAGGGCTTGGTGGAAGGTCTGACCGAATTTCTGCCCATCTCCAGTACCGGGCACCTCATCATCGCCGGGCATCTCATGGGCTTTACCGGGGAAAAGGCCGCGGCCTTCGAGGTCATGATCCAGCTCGGGGCCATCCTGGCCGTGGCCGTGCTCTACTGGCCGAGGTTCTGGGGCCTGGTGGTCCCCCCGGCCCACACCCGCTTCTCGGGCCTGCACGGCATCTGGCTGCTCCTTCTGACCACCATGCCCGCCTCCTTCGTGGGCCTGGCCACGCACCACTACATCAAAGAGCACCTCTTCGGCCCCCAGACCGTGGCCCTGGCCTTTGCCGTGGGCGCGGTGATGATCCTGGTGGTAGAGGCCCTGCCGCACCGCAACGGAACCAAGACCCTGGACGAGATCACCCCCGGGCTGGCCCTGGGCGTGGGGCTCTTCCAGTGCCTGGCCCTGTGGCCGGGATTCTCGCGCTCCGGGGCCACCATCATGGGGGCCATGATCCTGGGCGCGGATCGCAAGCTGGCCACCCAGTACTCTTTCCTGGCCGCCGTACCCATCATGGTCGCGGCCACGGCCTATGAGGCCTACAAGGACCTGGGCCAGTTCGGAGGCGAGGACCTGAAACTGCTGGCCCTGGGGTTCGTGATCTCCTTTGCCGCGGCCTGGGTGGCGGTCAAGGGATTCATCCTGCTTTTGCAGCGCTACACCCTGCGCCCCTTCGCCTACTACCGGCTGGCCATGGCCCCCCTGGTCTACTTGCTCATGAGCTAGGGCAACTCTCTGGATTCCATCGGGTTTTTTAGCGGGATTTTTCCTTGCCAAGGCCTGTGAAAGCATATATATGCCCGTTTCCGCTTTCATGCGGACCCGTGGCGAGGTAGCTCAGGTGGTTAGAGCATGCGGCTCATATCCGCAGTGTCGGGGGTTCAAGTCCCTCCCTCGCTACCACGAAAAGTAAGGCGATCCAGGAAGTTATCCTGGGTCGCTTTTTCTTTTGGCCGATCTGCCCTACAATCGCCCCCCATTTTTGGGAAGCCCCGGGCAAACCAGGATGGCTTTCCGCCCCTCCCGGCCCCCTCAAAATTCCCAGGGTCTCATCCCGTGGGACGCTGGTGTGCAATTCCAGAGATCCGCTCTCAACTTTTTCAGATTTGGGCCGATAAGACAAATTGCCAGCAAAGAACATCCGCTCCATGAGGGCTCCAGATATTGTCCCCAAAATGTAAACTCCTCGGAGGTCCTTCATGGACTCGGTAACAGGCCTTCTCAGTACCCCTGTGCAGCAAGAACCCCGGCTGGCTGCGACTTCATCCTCAAGCCCTGCGGATGCAGTCCAGGATAAGACCTCCGGGACTCAAGACTCCCAGGGTGATACCGTCACCATCTCTGAGAAGGGCAAGCAACTGGCCAAGGGAGAGGGGGACAAGAAAGAGGGCCACGCTTCGTCCAAGGCGATTTCGGGCGCCGGGCTGAAACCGGCTCAGCAGGCCACCCAAAAGGCTGCCACCGCAGACCTTCAAGACACCAAAAACAAGATTACCAACGTGAAGGCAAAAATTGAGGCGGAAAAGCTTCAGGCTGAAAATGATCCGAGCCAAGGCGACAATGTGAAACTTTTGAATGTCAAACTGGCCAGCCTCAACGAACAGGCAACCAAGGACAAGGTGAAGGTGTCCGCATAGACACGTGATCGCCCGATTTGAAGGACCCAGGGTCATCCAGAAATGGGTGGCCCTTTTTTGTTGGGGCGGCTAATGGCTCTTCGTCGTAAGGCCCTTTCATTCTTGACGCCTCGCATGTACGGTGGAGGAACCCCAAAAAGCGAGACACTGTCAGGATGAAGAGTTCCCCCCCTGATCCCCAAGTCGACCTGTGGTCCGATTGGCTTCTGCACCGCCGCCACGCCGACGATCCCGAGTACGGCCAGGTTGTCCGCGCCATGACCGAAGGCTACGCCGATCATGTTCTCGACGGCGCTCGGCTCACGTCGGGCATGACCCTCGCTGACATCGGCGCGGGCGACGGCCTCATTGCTTTCCGGGCCATAGACCGCATCGGCCCATCGCTTCGCGTCCTGCTCACCGACATCTCCGCTCCCCTGCTCCGTCACGCCGAGGAGCTGGCCATCCAACGCGGAGTCCGGCAGCAGTGCACGTTTCTCGAGTGTTCCGCCGAACAGCTCAAAGGCATTGACGACGCCTCCGTCGATGTGATCACCACCCGCGCGGTTCTCGCCTACGTTCCCGACAAGAGAGGCGCCCTGCGCGAATTCCACCGCATTCTCAAGCCTGGTGGCCGCATCTCCCTTGTCGAACCCATTCTGCGGGACGAGGCCTTGGCGGCCATGGCCATAAAAAACATCCTCGACGACGCCCCCCCTGACTCCCAAGACCGCTTCACTCCTCTTCTGCATCGCTGGAAGGCCGCGCAATTTCCCGACACCGAGGAGAAAATTTCCCAGAGCCCGCTGGCCAACTACTCTGAGCGTGATCTGCCTCGCTTCGCCCTGGATGCGGGATTTACTGAGATCCACTTGGAACTCCACATCGATGTGCTCCCTTCCATCATCACATCTTGGGAGGTCTTTCTCGGCTGTTCCCCGCACCCTTGGGCTCCTCCGCTCAACGTCATCCTCGCGGAGCAGTTCACTGTGGAAGAGCGGCAATGCTTCGAGCAAATTTTCCGCCCAGTCGTCGAAGCTGGCCAATCCCCCAGCATCGAGCGCAATGCCTACCTTACCGCGAAAAAACCACTCGCCTGACTCCGGCAACCGACGAATACAAGCAAAGGGCCATCAGGAAATAGGCACACACGTCCGTGGCCGGTTCCGCAGCCCGCCCGGATCAGCAGGCCTGGCCCAATAGCTCCATCTGCTTCTTGACCTTTTCCGCGCTGGCGGACAGGGCCGCAGCTTGGCCACAGTCCCGGGCTTGACCGAGAAATCCGGCCGCCTTGAGGGCGTATCTTTTCTGGGTCCTGCAAGGCACGGATGTTGCTTCTTCCCGCCCCGGAAACAGGAGGAGAATTTTCTTCCCTTGTTCCGGCGGATTCTGCACCGCTCCGAAATATCGGCACACTCCCACATGCGGCTCGGCCCCCGGCGCTTGTGAAAGGAATTTCCATGAACACGGTCATTTTCCGCGACTGGTGGATATTCGGCGGCCCGGATCGCTATCTCTGGATACTGTTTGGCGATTACGTGGACCGGGTGCCGCAGGCAGGGCAGGAAAGCTCCCTGGTCTACCACTCCGACACGATCATTGATCTCGACCTGCAGGCCGGAACCTGTCGAACCCGGCGGACCCTCTACCTCCTTGAAGGCCCGGGGCGGGTTGTCCCGACCAGGGACCAGCACCGCAGCGCTTCCTGCATTCTCATGCAGGTTTACCATAAATTGCGCCTGCCGCTTTCCGACCTGGGCCTTCTTCCGGCTATGTTTGATCCCACGCCCCTGATCCCCCATTATTGCGGGCATCCGGTGGTTGAAGAATGCACGGATGAATACGGCAACATCGCCCTCAATCAGGGTTGGGACACGCAGGCGCGCGCGTAATCCTGATGCACTGCCCCCCGGGCGAAGGGGGAGCAAGACACCGCGTTCCCACGCAAAGAAAAAGCCCCTGACGGATCAGGGGCTTTTTCTTTGTGCAAACGACGCTCGGGTTCACGTACGTCAGGGCCGGAATCGCCGATCTGATCCCAATCAGCAGGCCTGGCCCAGAATCTCCATCTGCTTCTTGACCTTTTCCGCGCTCACGGACAGGGCCGCGCGCTCTGGCTCGGTCAGTTCGATCTGGATGATCTCCTCCACCCCGTTGGACCCCAGCTTCACCGGCACGCCCACGAAGGCCCCGTTTATGCCGTACTCGCCGGACAGATAGGCCGCGCAGGGCAGGATCTTCTTCTTGTCCATGACCACGGCCGCGACCATCTGGATCACGGCCGAGGCCGGGGCGTAAAAGGCGCTGGTCTGCATGAGCCGGATGATCTCCGCCCCGCCGTCCCGGGTGTGGCTGACCAGGGTATCGATGGTCTCCCGGGACATGAGCTCGGGCAGGGGGACCCCGGCCACCGTGGAATAGCGGGGAATGGGGATCATATCCTCGCCATGCTCGCCGAGCACCATGGCCTGGACGTTCTCCACCGAGACCCCCAGCTCCTTGGAGATGAAATACTGGAAGCGGCAGGAGTCCAGAATCCCGGCCATGCCGGTGACCCGGGTCTTGGGGAGCTGACCCGCGCGCATGGCCACCTGGCACATGACGTTCAAGGGATTGCTGACGATGATGTAGAAGGCGTAGGGACTGAACCGCGCGGACTTGGACACGCATTCGGAAACGATCCCGGCATTGATCTTGAGCAGATCGTCCCGGGTCATGCCCTCCTTGCGGGTAGCCCCGGCCGTGATGACCACGATGTCCGAACCCCGGGTCTGCTCCAGGTCGTCGCCCGAGAGGCAGACCGGCTCGAGCAGGTCGATGGGGCTGGCCTCCAGGATGTCCAGGGCCACGCCCTCGGACTTGCCCGGGGTCTTGTCCACCAGCACGACCTTCTGACAGAGCTTGCGCTCGATGAGCCGCCGGGTCACAGCCCCACCCACGTTGCCTGCGCCGAATACGGTGATTTTTCCGCCCATACAGACCTCCCCTCCGGGACACCGGGTTTCGTTCGGGCTGGGCAGCGTCCCGGATATGAAAGGGCACGCCGTCCGGCCCATGCTGCCGAGTCACCCCGCCAGTCACCCTAACAGAACTTCCAGGGCCGGGTCCAGGCCCGGCCTCCTTGGCCGGGGCCGATGTCCGGGCCAGCCGCCCGGCTCTTGCCAAGATCGGCAAAGGAGGTCATAGCCCCGGACGGGACCTCTGGGAGCCCGCCCCTGACCGCGTTCCCCTGCCGCGCCCGGTAAACGGCCCGGCGCAAGGCGCACCCCTCAACCCGGAGCCGCGCATGAAGTTTTTCCAGAATCTGAAAAGATCGCTCTATTTCAAGAAGAACGCCAGCCGTTTCGTCAAACACGTCTTCCAGCACCCCTGCGACGTGGTCAGCAGGGCCAAGGACGGTCTCTGGGCCGAGATCCAGGCCCAGGACCCGGCTTGCCAGGACCAGAAACATTTCGAGAACGTCCTGTACATGACCTCCATCGCGGCCCGCTGCGCCCACGAACTGGCCAGCCTGGAGGAGCGGCACGGGATCGCCATGCGCCATGCCCTGGAACGGGAGCTGGTCTTTCGCTCCGAGCAGGTCTTCGGCAACAAGCCGGTCTTCGAGGAACTGCTGAACATGGCCCGAACCGACCGGGCCAAGGCTGACCCGGGCTTGAGCCAGGAGAATTTGTTCGACCTCTGCCTGCACACCGCAGCCCAGCGGTTGACCAAGGACCAGGCCTGCTGCGCCCCCGCGACATTCGCCGTGCTGCGAGACGTATTCACCGAGGGCGGCCTGGTGGCGGACCTGATCGCCCAGGAATCGCCCTGATCCATCCGTCCCCTGGACGCCTCTGCCCCCGACCACCCGCAACCACAGGAGGAATGCATGATCCTGGATCAATTCGAGAACTGGCCGACCTACGCCAGCCTGCCCGCCTGGGAAACGGCCCTGTCCTTTGCCGCCGCCCTGCCCCGGGACGCGCCTGACGGCGAGTATCCCATCCAGGACCGGCTCATCTACGCCATCCTCTTCAGCTACCAGACCAAGGACCACGCCACGGCCGTGCTGGAGGCCCACCACCGTTACGTGGACATCCAGGTCCCCTTAATGGGCCGGGAACTCCACGGCCGGTACGCCGCAGCCCAGCTCACGCCCCGAACCGAGTACGACCCGATCAAGGACGTGCTCTTCTTCCAGCACCCCGAGCGCTACACCTCAAGCTACATGGTGTCCGCCGGACAGTTCGCGGTCTATTTTCCCCAGGACGCGCACATGACCCACGGCTGGGTGGAAGGCGCGCCCGAGCCCGTGCGCAAGGTGGTGGTCAAGGTCCGGCTCGATCTGCTCATTCCCGGCCTATGACCGGCCGGAATACCTCTGTGACGAACGCCACAGGGGCGAGCCAAGGAAATCAGCCTGGGCCTCGGACTCCGGGGCGCTTTTCAGGCTGCCTGGGGCGTTTAAGCGCGGTGAGAAAGGGATGATTCAGCGGTGTGGAGCTGCAAGGCCCGGGACTGCGGGGACAGGCTAGTCGAGACGGACCAGACGAACGCCCGAAGCGGCGCTTCCGTCTTCGTCGGACTTGTAGTTCTTGTACAGGGAAAAAAGCAGAATACCGCTGATCTTCTTGAGATCCATGACTTTTTCAATCTCGCTGCCGGTCAGAAGACCGGAGAAGGTCTTGGGGGTGATGTGGCTGAAATGCTCCCGTTTGAGCCCCTCGGCCTTTTTCAGGAGCAGCACGGCCTCGGCCAGGACCGGGTCGGTGACCTCGATCTGCTTGTTCATGGCCTTGATGGAACGGGCCAGGTCTTCGGTATTTAAGGCCGGGGGCATGGATTTCACCTCGTCAAAATGGTCGTGTCGCTCAAGCTCTCCTGCATGCCCCATCCTATCAGGATTTGCAAGCCCGGAAAGACTGATCTTAAGGTTTTTTCCTTGCCAGACCCCAGAGAGTGGTTATAAGGAAGACAACGATCTTTGAACGGGGGCGCACCGGTTTCGACGGGGATCGTTGAAGCCGAGGCTGCAGGTCGAGGCGCCGCTGGCCTCGTAAAAAGCGGCACAAGCTTAATTGCCAACAACTACGATTACGCACTCGCTGCCTAGAGCAGCGACGTCCGCCTAGCAGACATCCGATAAGCTAGATTCGGGCGCCAAACCCCATCGGGTTGGCCTGCGAGGATTGCTCTTCGCCTCGCGGGCGAGACAAAGGAGAGCTGGCCCGTTGGAAGTCTGGACAGGGACTCGTCACCGGGCAAGAATAAACCTGTCCTAAACCTGTAGACGCTTCGTGTGGAACATTCTCGGACGGGGGTTCGACTCCCCCCGCCTCCACCAACTTAAGGTCCAACCCCATCCAAAGACGTACAGAAAGCCCCGGGAAACCGGGGTTTTTTGTTGCCATTTGTCCAAAATGGTCCTATCACATCCTCAGACATCCACGAATAACGGGTATCACTCCGGGTATCACTCCCGACTGATACCCGCAAAACCGAGGAGAGTGATACCCATGCCCCTGACCAACATCGCTTGCCGCAACGCAAAACCCAAAGAAAGCCAGTATACCCTTTTCGACGAGAAAGGCCTCTTTCTGTTGGTATCACCAACCGGCGGAAAGTGGTGGCGGATGAAGTACCGATACCAAGGGAAAGAAAAACGGCTTTCCCTCGGGACCTATCCTGAAACGCCCCTAGCCGAGGCCCGCGAGCGCCGCGATAAGGCCCGCAAACTTCTGGCCAGAGGCATTGACCCGGCCGAGGCACGAAAAGACGAGAAAGCTGAAACCCAGGCCAAGGGGGATACATTCGAGACCGTTGCCCGGGAGTGGTTCGACAAGTTCAAGCCCCGATGGTCCGAAGGCCATGCAGGGCAAATCATGCGCCGCTTTGAACTGAATGCCTTTCCGTGGATAGGCGCATGTCCGATCAAGGAGATTTCGGCTCCCGAATTGCTGGCCGTAGCCCGCCGGATTGAAAGCCGGGGAGCGTTGGAAATGGCCCACCGCCTCTTGCAAGCTTGCGGCCAGGTGTTCAAGTACGCCGTGGCTACTGGCCGGGCCGAACGCGATCCGTCCGGCGACCTACGCGGGGCGCTCCCCCCCACCAATGAAAAGCACCATGCATCCCTGACCGCTCCGAAAGACGTTGCCCAACTCCTGCAGGCCGTTGACGGCTACACCGGGGGCATCGTCACCCGCTGCGCCTTGCAAATGGCCGCCCTCACCTTCGTGCGTCCCGGGGAGCTTCGCCATGCAGAATGGACGGAAATCAATTTCGACACGACCGAGTGGCGCATCCCTGGCCACAAGATGAAGATGAAGACGCAACATATCGTGCCCCTATCTAGGCAATCCCTGGCCGCCCTTCACGAACTCCACCCGTTGACGAGCTCCGCTCGCTACGTATTCCCCAGCGAACGGACTGGACAACGTCCCATGAGCGAGAATACCGTAAACGCGGCTCTGCGCCGGTTGGGGTATTCCAAGGAGCAAATGACCGGTCATGGATTCCGGTCCATCGCTTCCACCATGTTGAACGAAATGGGCTGGAATCGTGACGCCATCGAACGCCAACTTGCCCATGCCGAGCGGAACAACGTACGGGCTGCATACAATTTCGCAGAGTTTCTGCCCTTGCGCCGGGAAATGATGCAAGCATGGGCAGATTACTTAGACGGATTAAGAATCGGAACAAATTCAATTTGACCCTATTAATCAGCTGGGTATGTCAATAACTACCCAAGTATTACGTGCATACGCGATGCTATTATAGGATTCATTCCTCCCAATTTTCTGAACTGGAATGCTTTTTTGCCAACCAGCCCGAGTTGGTGAAGTCAGGCGACCACAAGAACCCGGATGACCACACAGAAGCATTTGACTTGCCTTGTAAGTAAAATTTTGGATGGCGTAGTGGTTCGTTAGTTCTGGGATCTGAGGCTGAAATTGTTTTCGACCCAAAGCCGTTTCCCTGCCGACCTGATCCTAGTCTCATACAAGACCAAACAGAGGAGACGGGCATGCCACAGCCAAGCGCAGCAATGAAAATTGAATTTACCAAATTCATTATTTTCTGGAATTGGGAATATAGTTGCAGAAATGATAATCACATTGACGAGTACCATAAGATATTAAACGACAAGTCAAGTTATATAAATGATCGACATAAAGCACTAAGAATTATGCCGATATGTAGAACGCCACTAAGGTTGCCATCAAGTAGATATCGAAAAT
>CAILNX010000063.1 GCA_903835685.1 uncultured delta proteobacterium | reverse complement strand
TCCAGATGTTGCGGAAAGCCTGAATATTCTGGCAAATGTCCATTCTCGGCATGGTGACCATGAACAGGCCAAAGCTTTGTATGAGCGAACCTTGGCCATGCGAGAGAAATTTCTTGGTCCAGAGCACTTGTATGTGGCGATTACACTTCACGGTTTAGCTAAAACCTATTCCGCGCTTGGTGACTATCCACAGGCAGAAGCTCTGCTAGAACGCGCCAAGGCTATCCGAAAAAGGATACCCGTCTTGGGGTAGTTGGTCGTACCTTCTCATAATTATGGCTATTCAAGTCGTTTGTACATGTTAAAAGTATATGCATTGATTGGTAGGCATTCTTATGCTAAACATACGTCTAGAACAAGGATATGTAATATGAGTATTGAAAACAGCACATGGAAAGGTCTTGATTATCATTTTCAACTAACCGCCAGAGTAAAATTCATTAAATTCTTCATAGATGCATGCCTAGGCCGAGAGAACAATGAATACTTTTCTGACATCATAGCAAAGTCTTTACCACATACGGAAACTGATGAAAAAATAATATCCAATGGCTCTATTAGCAAAGATTGCTAATTTTGACCATCAATCCCGTCAGGCCACTTCCTTCCATGGGAACACCCTTGAGGATCTGGCCGGGTTCCCCTGAAAAAACTTGACCTGTGGCCCTGGGCAGTTTCACAGCTTTTACAGGCGAGAAAGACACACCAATCATTGCTCGGGGTTCAGCGACGCACGGAATTTTCTCGACAGCCGGAATACAACCACCTTGCGGGCAGGCAGAGTGATCGTCGTCTTTGTCTGGGGATTCCGACCACGCCTTGGTTCCTTGCCGTAGACCTCGAATTTTCCGAAGCCGCTGAACAGGAGATGCTGGTCCCTCTTGAGCGACTTGGTCATGAGTTCCAACAGATCATCGACGTAATCTTTGATATCTGACCGATGGCGCTCGGTCTTCTCGTAGATGGCCTCAACGATGGCGGCTTTGGTCAAGGTAGGCATGGTGGTGGCTCCACTTGAAAGTCTGCCTTGAATATGCCAGATGGGGATAGGATTGTCTATGATGATATGGGGTTCGGCAGAAAACAGCGCCACCTGTGCCCCGGGATAAATTTACGATGATCACCAAGCGTCTCTTCGATCCGCTCAAGTTCATCAGGGGAGAGACCAATTGCGCAGTGGAGTTGAATTCCGAGGGTAGGCCGGTGCTGAGATTTGATCGCGGCCACAGCCCCAAGGAGGTTCAGCAGGCGAGAGCCGTGCTGGCCAGGTATGAACGCCTGCTTACTTTGCAACTTCAGCAGGGTGGGGTGAGTATCCAGAAACTCATCGCCAAGGGCGTCATCCTACTCAAAGCCGGGCGGTATGAGTTGGTGGCGGTGTCCGGCAAGATCGAGAGCGATCCAGGGTCATGACTTCTTCAGTCTTTCCCTTTCTTTGTCGGCAAAATCGTTGAGCTTCATATCCGCTCTACGCACCACACGGAACACAGCCTTACGGATCGCCGTCACCTTCAGGGTGGCAGCTTCCGCGTTGGTTGTCTTGGCCGCCTCGTCCAGCATAGCCAGGAGGGCTTCGACGTGTTCGTTGAGAGTCATGGGTGTCGCCTTGAAATCGGCAACTTGTTGCCGATTTTGACCGGGTGAGCGCAGAGGATTTCTATACAATTTGTGCGCTCATGTTGCCACTCTATAGGTTGTAAATCTTGTTGATATAAGATGGATGCTTAACGAGTAGGCATGTTGCCTTTTTTTCACATGGACACGCAAAAAGTTCCTTTTCCACTCCTTTAGTCCCAAATATTCTTGCCCCAGGTAGTTTTTTGATGATACTCGAGACCTTTTTATTAGTTATTAAATCATTGTCAGAATAAAAGGATTGTTTTATTAGACTTCCAATTTGGTCATGCAAAAGGCGGCATTCCGACTGAATTGCCAATTTCGCTATTTTTGTTGCTTCTTTCTCATAAGGTCTGCGTTCTTTATATTTTATTTCAACATTTGTGGCACCGCGCCTGCTAACTATGAGTTCATTAAAATCCTCACTGGTATAATATTTAAGCTCGTGAATGCTTCCAAATGCTCTTCCAACATTGAATGCGAGGAGAAACATGTATTCACTGAATGTGCGGTCATCTTTGTATTTAGACATGTATAATAGGCTGGTCTTTAGTGTTTGATATACTCTGGCGATGATAATATCTCCAAATGATATACACTTATCTCGTGACCCTCTTATGTATAGCACTGCTAATATATTAAAAAATTTGCAACGCTCAAAACTGGCCCAAGATCCACGATTGTCATTGTATTGAGTGAGCGCTCTCTCGACTGCTTCTTTTTCAATGTCGAAATCAATCGACGCAGCCTTATCTAATATATATTTGCAACGTATTTTTTCATCTATATTTAAAATTTCATGTTCCAAGCATGTCAATCCGTCGATTAACATCTGAATTTGTTTTTCGTTTATACTTTTACTGCTTATATATGATATGCGATCAATAAATTCTTGCATGAAGTCATCTACAAACTCAGCTTTCTTAATTTTTTCAAATACGCTTTTAATAGTGCTGGATTCGCCTTGCAGTATTTGGCCTATTTCTTCAAACGTCATCCCAAAATCACAGTAGTCATCCGTCAAATCTTCTTTAATCATGACAGGCCCCTCATAGGCTATAGGGTGGGGTGTTGCCTAAAAGGCAGGTCCCAAGCCCGAAGTACAGGATTAAGAAGTGGGAATGGAATCCCCGGACTGTTCAACCCCTACGGCCTGTGCCATAATGACCCTCGAGGAGGTCGCTCTGTTCCTGCACAAAAGCTGTAGCTGGGTCTACAAGCATTGGCAAGAACTGGGAGGCGTGAAGCTCGGAGGTTCTCTGTTTTTCCCCAACAAGGAGGACCTTTATGAGCGTCTATTTCAAAAAGGGCAGGGGATGGCGGTACGACTTCACGATCAAAGGCAAACGGCACACGGAAGCCTGGTTCGAGACAAAGCTCCAGGCCAAGCAAGCCGAAGCCAGAAGAAGAGAGGAGGTGGACAGACCTGCACAACTGGAGACCAAGACCGACATAAGCTTCTTGGACCTCGCGAACTTAAGACTTGACCACGTGAAGGCCTATCAGTCGGATAGCCACTACAACAGCTACAGGTATCTCGCGGCTAGGTGGGCCAAGAAGTGGGGAGACGTGCCCTGTTCAGAGCTTACTTCGAAGATGGTCCAGGACCACCTGTTCGAACGCCGGAAGATTTCGGCGTTCACCTCGAACAAGGATCTGCGGTACTTGAGGGCCACCTTCAATTATGGGGTGAGGAAGAAGATCGTTGAGGTCAATCCGACGGAAGGGATCGACTTCTTTCCGGTCAACAAGACCCCGAGGTACGTTCCACCCCTGTCGGATATTGAAAAGGTCATCGCCGCTGCTGACCAAGACATCCAAGACTACCTGCGAACAATCCAGGAAACTCTTGGCCGAATGGGTGAAATCAACGGGCTGCTCTGGGAAGACGTGGATTTCGAGCGAAGATGCCTCTTCCTTTATACCCGCAAGAAGCGGGGTGGCAATCGTACTCCCCGGAAGGTGTTCATGACGGACCTCCTTCACGAAATCCTTACTCGGCGCTTTAAAGCGAGAAACGCGGCAATGCCGTGGGTCTTCTGGCACCGGTACTGGAGCAGGAAGGAGGGGAAGCACATGTCCGGTCCATTCGAGGACAGGAAGAAGATCATGAAGACCCTCTGCAAGAAGGCTGGGGTACGCTACTTCAGGTTCCATCCGCTCCGCCATTCTGGGGCAAGCGTGATGGATGATGCGAACGTCCCGATTGGGACGGTCCAGCGGATTCTGGGGCACGAGAACCGGAAAACGACGGAAATCTACCTCCACAGCGTTGGCCATTCGGAGAAGAAGGCCATGGAGGTCTTCGAGCAAGCCCGCAAAAGTCACACACAAAGTCACACACAAGAAAAAAGGAGTTAGGGATTTTACGCCCTAACTCCTTGAAATCATGGTGCCGAGGGACAGAATTGAACTGCCGACACGGGGATTTTCAGTCCCCTGCTCTACCGACTGAGCTACCTCGGCGCAGCGGAGAAGGGACCTTTATAAAAACTGGGCGGGGTTGGCAAGCTTTTTTTGGCGCGGGGGGTGTCATTTGTCCGGGGTTGGTTGGGCGGGACGGGCGGCCGGGCCTGGTGAACGGGGCGGATTGTCGCGCCATCCTGGCCAGTTGGGGGCCGACTGGGGGCCGACTGGGGCCTGGCCGGGGCAGGGCGGCGGGAGGCGGGGCCTTTGGGGGGCGGCCATTGCCTGCCAGGCCCGATGCAGGTATGAAGCCGTTTTTGGAGGCGACATGCGTTTTATCGACGAAGCCAGGATTCTGGCCCGTTCCGGCAACGGCGGCAACGGGTGCATCTCTTTTCGACGCGAGAAGTTCATTCCCCGGGGCGGCCCGGACGGCGGGGACGGCGGACGGGGCGGGGACGTGATATTTCGCGCCTCGGACAAGCTTTTGACCCTCTACGACTTCCGCATGAAGCGGGTGTTCGAGGCCCGCAACGGGCGGCCGGGCATGGGCCGGGACAAGTACGGCCCGGCCGGGGAAAGCCTGGTCGTGGACCTGCCCGTGGGCACCCAGGTCTACGAGGAGGACCCGGACGGGGCCGAGCGCCTGGTGGCCGACCTGACCACGCCGGACGTGGAGATCGTGGTCTGCCGGGGCGGGGACGGAGGCCGGGGCAACATCCATTTCAAGACCCCCACCCGCCGCGCCCCGCGCTACGCCGAACCCGGACGGCCGGGCCAGGAAAAGCGCCTGCATCTGGAGCTCAAAATCATCGCGGACGTGGGGCTCCTCGGCCTTCCCAACGCGGGCAAGTCCACCTTTCTCACGGCCATCTCCCAGGCCCGGCCCAAGATCGCGGCCTATCCCTTCACCACCCTGACCCCCAATCTCGGGGTCGTGGACGGAGACCTGGGCGGCCGCATGATCGTGGCCGACATCCCCGGGCTCATCGAGGGCGCCAGCCAGGGTCTGGGCCTGGGGTATAAATTCCTGCGCCACGTGGAGCGCACCCGCTTTCTCGTGCATCTTTTGAGCTTCGAGGAGGCCGACCGGGACGATCCCACGGCCGGGTTCGACCTGCTCAACGAGGAGTTGTTCAATTTCGATCCGGCCCTGGCCCAGAAGCCCCAGATCATGGTGGTGAACAAGATCGACCTGGCCACGCCCGAGCGTCTGGCCGAGCTGGCCACCCAGTTCGCGGACAAGGGCCTGATGGTCTCCTTCATCTCGGCCCTGAATGGCACGGGCGTGGAGGCCCTGATGGCCCGCATGTGGGAGCTGCTCAAGCGGCTGACCCCCGTGGCCACCCCGCGCCTGTACGGCGACTCTTCCGATGCGGATTCGCCAGCCAATTCCGGGACCGATCCCGAGGAGATCCCTGATGACGGATATTGATTGGTGCAAGGCCAGGAAAGAGATTCTGGACCACGCCAAACGGGTGGTCATCAAGGTGGGCAGCGCGGTCCTGACCGGGGCCGAGGGCCTGGACCCCCGGGTGTTCAGCCGTCTGGTGGACCAGGTGGCCACCCTGCACGACCGGGGCCTGTCCATCGTCCTGGTCAGTTCCGGGGCCGTGGCCTGCGGCCGCTCGGTCCTGGCCAGCCTGGGCGAGCTGGCGGACATGCCCTCCAAGCAGGCCGCCTCGGCCGTGGGCCAGCCCCGGCTCATGCGCGAGTACAACGAGACCTTTGCCCGCTACGGCAAGCACACGGCCCAGATCCTGCTCACCCGCGAGGATTTCAAGACCCGCGAGCGCTTTTTAAACGCCCGCAACACCGTGCGCCGCCTGCTGGATTGGCGGATCATCCCGGTGGTGAACGAGAACGACACCGTGTCCACCCAGGAGCTGGCCTTCGGCGACAACGACACCCTCTCCAGCCTCATGCTCAACCTGGTGGAGGCCGACCTGTTCGTGAATCTGACCTCCACGGACGGGGTGTTCGAGGGCAACCCCCAGGTCAAGCCCGAGGCCCGGCGGGTTCCGGTCATCGAGAACATCGCGGACCTGGACCTGGAAAAGCTCTGCGACGGCAAGACCGTGGTCGGGTCCGGGGGCATGTACTCCAAGCTCCTGGCCGCGCGGCGGGCCGCCCAGCTCGGGGTGCCCACCCTGATCGTGGCCGGCCGCACCCCGGCCTTCGCCCTGGAGAAATCCTTTGCGGGCGAGGACCTGGGCACGCTCATCCTGCCCGACGCCAAGTCCGTGTCCCGGCGCAAGTTCTGGATGGCCTACCACGACGTGCCCGTGGGCGACATCGTGGTGGACGCGGGAGCGGGCGCGGCCCTGGAGGACAAAGGCAAGAGCCTGCTTCCGGCCGGGATCGTGGAGGTGCGCGGCCAGTTCGAGGCCGGGGGCCTGGTGCGGGTCCTGGTGCGCAGTGAATGCGGCTGCGAGGGCCGGGTCATCGGCGTGGGCCTGGCCAACTACTCCTCGGTGGACCTGACCCGGATCATGGGCCGCAAGTCCGGGGACATCGAGGCCGTGCTCGGCGCGGTGCACTATCCCGAGGCCGTGCACCGGGACAACCTCCTGCTGGGGCCGGCCATTTGAACCCCGGCCGCAAATCGCTTCCAGGGCGGATTCCGGAGCAACCAAGAATGAAGAATAAGAATAATTATTTCTTACTCTTCCGTGCCAGAAAAAGACACAGTCAATTCTGTAACGTGACCCTGGTCCTGTGCCTGCTGGCCCTTTGGCCGCTTCAGGCCCGGGCCGCCACCGCGCCCGCTGTCCCTCCCACGGCCGAGGTCCCCTCGTCGGGCGAGAACATCTTTTTCACCCTGGAGACCCTGGCCGAGGCCACGGCCGTGCGGGCCGGATGGGTGGCCCAGGACGGCCAGATCGTGCCCCTGGCCGTGCCCGGGCACCAGTACATCCCGGCCACCATCTTTCTCGAGGGCCGCAAGTCCAAGCCCCTGGCGGTCAAGCCCGAGGCCCGGGAGGTGGACACCCCCTGCGGCCTGTCCAGCGAGCGCCTGGTCCCGGCCCAGACCAAGGCCGCTTTCGCCACCCTGGTCCCCCTGAACGAAAATTTTCGGGCCGTGCCCGATGACCAAGTCAAGGCCCGGGCCGTGGAAGCGGTGACCGCGCTCCTGGCCAAGGCCGCGCCCGCCAATGGTCTGGATGCGGCCAGCATCCGGGTCCTGGTGGCTGATGCCGCGGATCTGGACGGGGACAAGGTCCCGGAGATCCTCCTGGCCGCCTGGGTCCGGCCCCGGAGCGACCCCGACGTGCCGGGCACGGAAATGGTCCTGCCCTTCTGGGTCAGCGCGCCTGCGGGCCGCCCGGCCGCCGTGATCCTGGACGGGCTGCGCATCGCCACGGCCTGCGCGGGCAACTCCCAGCCCTCGTCCTTCGGGTTTACGGCCCGCACGGCCGGAATCCACGATTTCGACGCGGACGGCCTGCCCGAGTTCGGCCTGTCCACCACCTGCGGCCAGTCCCCGGCCGTGCTGACCATCTACAAATACCAGAACGGCCGTCTGGAGCCCGTGTTCCAGTCCCTGCCCCCGCCTGCCTGCGGAGCCGGGGACTAGCCGGTCAAAGAGATCCACCTTTTTCAGATCGCGCCATGCAGGGCCGCACCCTGAGAATCGCTTTCCCACCCAGACGCAGACAAGAGATAAGAAGAAAATTAATTATTTCGTATTCTTATATCCAGTTCGCGGCATGCATCCCGGCCAGTGCCTGATTCGGGCGGCCGGATTGAACCGGCCCCAAAAAAGCAGAACCCCTCCCGAAGGAGGGGTTTCTCGGGCCGTGCGATAGCGCGGCCCCGGGTCATGGACCCCTGCGGTTCAACAGCCAGGTCGCGGTTCGGCCGCGCCTCCCTCAGTCCGACTGGTGGCTGATCTCATCCTGCTCCCGGAATCCGTCGGCAATGGCCTGGAAGAGCTTGGCCTCCACCTCGTCCAGGTTGAGCTGCGGCATTTGCCGGAACAGGGCCGTCTGTTCGAGGACGTTCCGGCGCTCCCGCCAGATGAACGAACGGAAGCGCTCGAAGGAGGCAAACCCCTTGTCCCGGTCGCCTTGGGCCAAATAGGACAGGCCCAGGAAGATCGGGGCTTCCGGGTCGTCGGTCGGGGTGACCAGCAGGGCCTCCAGGGTCTTCACCGCCTCGGCGTACTGCCCGCTGCGGTAATAGGCCTGGCCCAGACGGCTCTGGGACAGGACGTTCCCAGGATTGGCCTTCAGGGCTTCCTGGTACTGGAGGATGGA
Organism: uncultured delta proteobacterium; assembly: GCA_903835685.1. Classification (GTDB taxonomy): domain Bacteria; phylum Desulfobacterota; class Desulfovibrionia; order Desulfovibrionales; family Desulfovibrionaceae; genus CAILNX01. The sequence continues at coordinate 9,874 of CAILNX010000063.1, read as the reverse complement.
CTCCTGGTAATCGTGCCGGGTCAGGGCCATGTTGCCCTTGATGGCCGCGCTGCATCCGGAAAGCGCCAGGATCAGCGCCAGGAGAAGCGCCAGCAAAGGAATGATCGTCTTGTTCATGATTCTTGCTCCATGGTGAACGCCAGTGATGGTCCCACACGAACAATACCCTGAAAGACAGAGGATATCCATGATCCTGTCTGGGTCAAGGCCCGGGCCAGGGGAGGGTTTGGCGCTATTTTCGCCTGGACAAATTATAATCAGAAATCATGAAAAAGAGCCCGGAAAAGGGCTGAGATTTGGCATTTCGAGGCGGAAAAGGGTGATTTTTGTATCCTGGGCCAGGCCCGGTTCGCGCAGGGCTGCTGAAACGAGGGGCAATGATTCCTGACCACCCCGGGAGTTTGCTTTATGCCTTGGCCCGCCGCACAGTGGCGCATAACGATAAGAAATTACTTTCTTATTCTTCCTGTGCTGGTCATGCTTCAGGAGGGATGATCTAGAAGAGTTGCAGGGAGTTGGTCCGGTCTTGGGCCGGGGTGAACAGGGCCAGGTCAGTGGACAGGCCCGGGCTTAAGGTGAACTCCCAGGCCCCGCCGCTGCCAAAGGCGTTGACCAGTTCCGTGCTCAGTCCCCGGCGCACGAGCACGCGCACCGGGCCTCCGCCGGACTGGTCCAGGATGGCCCGGATGGCCGGGACCAGGCCGCAGCAGACCTCGGACAGATCGTGGGTGGGGCTATTTGAATCCGAAGCGGGAGCGCACATAGTCGGTGACGGCCTGGATGAAGGATTGGGACTGGGCCTCGGTGGCCGGTCGATGGGTCTCGGCCGGGGGCTCCGGGGAGTCGTTCCACCATTGCAGGGTCTCGAAGCGGATGGGCAGGATGTCGCTCAAAACCGGCAGGAGCAGGTGCTCCACGTAGTGCCGGGTGTTGTCTTTCATCTTGTTGAAATAGAAGGTGATTTCGTCCATGGACCAGGAGTTTCCGGCCCCGGTCCCGGTCACCGTGGGCACCAGGTACTGGAAATTGCGGCCCAGGCGGGGTTTGACCACCTCTTCGGTGATTCCCCGGAACAGGGCCATCAGGGATTCCCGCACCGCGTCGTTGCCAGCCGAGTCCACGATGAAGCCCAGGGTGAGGAACCCGGACACCCCGTCGCGCCGGATGCGGCCCGAGATCTTGAGCACCCCGGCAATGGGGTCCTCCTGGCCGGGCAGGTCCAGACTGAACCCGGTGAAAGCCAGGAAGTCCTCGTCGGCCGCGTTTTTCCGGATCTGTTCTTCCAGGTCGATGACGCGCTGGATCATGCTCACTCCTGGTTTGTGGGGACTCTATATGCCGAGCCGGAACCTTTGTCCATGGACCCGGGGGGCTTGGCCGGGCCTCTAGCGGGGCTCTCCGGCCGGGAGTTGGCGCAGGGCCAGTTCCTCCAGGGGCGTCAGGAGCAGGGCGTAGAGCCCGCCAGCGGACATGGGCGGGCCGAACAGGGCCTCGCGCTGTTCGCGCAGGGCCTGGGGGAAGACCAGGTCCCTGTCCGTGGGCAGCACGGTCATGGACAGCCGCTCGGCCAGCAGATACCCGGCCAACCCTTGCCGGAAGGTCGCAAGCGCCCGGGCAAAGGGGCCCGAGGCTTCGGCCCAGAAGGCCAGGGCCGAGGGAGTGGGCGGACAGGCCAGGCATTGCCCAGCCAGGGCGAACAGGGTGTTCACGGCCGCTCCGGGCAGCCCCCGCCGCCAGCCCAGGAGCCAGGGGTTGCGCCAGAAGAAGAGCAGGTGGTCCTGACCCAGGGCGATGACCTCGGCCAGGGCCTCTCTGGCCCGGGTGAGCGTGGGGTCCTCCCAGACCAGGGGCAGGGCGGTCAGGTCCCAGGCGGGCAGGGCCGGACGCCTGACCGGGGCCTGGCCCAGGACCGTGTCCAGGATGTGCGAGAGCCAGGCATTGGCCTGGGGCGAGGCCGGGGTCTCCAGGTGGGCGTAGCTTAAGATCGCCTGGCCCTGGCCGAAGGCGGACCGGGCCACGCAAGCGTGCCCGCGCAAAAAACCCGGTCCCAGGGCCAGTCCGTAAAGGTTCTCCCAATCGGCCAGGGTCTGCTCCGGCAGACGGGCCAGGGGCAGGTCAGCCACCCAGAAGTCCGGCCCGGGCTCCCCGTAGGCGGCCAGCACGGTCACGGCCGGGTCCGGGGTGTCGGCGAATCGGCCCGGCCACCACACCGGCACCAGGGCCGAATCCCCCAGCCCGGCCGGGACCAGGGCCTGAGCCCCCATCCCGTCCGAACTCAGGGCCACCCGGATGTGCCCGCTCAAAAAATGCTGGAGCCGGTCGTCGAATCCCTGGCGCGCCCAGGGACTTAAGCCCAGCCCATCCGGCCCGGCCAGGCCCAGCCCGGCCCCGCCGCAGAACCCCAGGTAGGTCCCGCCCCGGCTCACGAATTCGCGCACGGCGTTCGCGCCCTGGCGGCCCAGGCAGGCGGCCTTGCGTCGGGCCGTGCCCCCCGGCACGATGAGCAGGCGCGGCCCATTGGGTGTTGCCAGCGCCCCAGCCGCCACCTCCCGGGCCGTGACCAGGGAGAAGGGTAGACCCCAGAGATACAGCGCCCGCCAGACCAACAGGCCCCAAAGATGGGATTCGTCCCAGAGCACAACGATGGGGTTCATAGAGGAGAGTGTAGGGGATGGCGGCCACCCCTGGCAAGAGGGCTCAGGCCACCAGCAGCCGCATGTGCGCGTCGGCCAGAAGCGAGGCCTTGATCCGCTTGGTCTCCACCTCGTCCCGGATGTACTGGTCGAACAGGGAGCGCACCTCGTCCTCCCGGGGGATGAGCCCGGTCTCGAACCAGGGGGCCCAGGGCTCCCTGCGCAAAAGGCCCAAGGCCCAGCGCACCACGCCCGGATCGAAGAAGGCCTGGTTGTTCACCACCAGCATGGCCTTGGCCTTGCCGTCCTGCTTGCGGGTCTCCCGGAAGCGGTTGGCCGGATGTTCTTCCTGGAAATACAGTGGGCTGGCTATGTGTACACAGGTGTGGCCACGCAAGGAGGCATGCACCCAGAGGTCCCATTCCTCATAGACCGTGTTGCGGCGGTAGCCCCCGCAGCGCTCCCAGACCCAGCGGCCCATCATGGCCGTGGGACCCAGGATGTTCTGGCGGCGCAGTTCGTCCACATCGAAGTCCGGGAGCCGGTTGATGCGGGACACGCCCCCGCCCGTGCGCACGAAGTCCGTGCAGGCCACGTCAGGCGCGGCTGGGCCTTCCAGGGCCTCCAGGCAGCGTTCCAGATAGCGGGGGTCCAGATGGTCGTCGGCGTCCAGGGGCAGGAAGTACTTGCCCTGGGCGCGGCGAAAGCCCACGTCCCGCACCGCGCCGGGACGGCCCAGGCCGTCGGTGCGCACCAGGTCGAAACGTGAGCAGGGCAGGCGCTTGCGCCAGGTCTCAGCCACGGACTGGGAGTGGTCCTGGCTGTCGTCGTCCACCAGGAGGATCTCCATTTCCGCGAGCCCGGTGGTCTGGCGCATGAGGGAGAGGAAAAGCCGGGGGAGGAACCGGCCGTAGTCCTTGTTGGGTATGACTATGGAACAAAGCGGTGCGCCGCTCATATCTGACCCGTCCTTGGGTTTGGCGTTGCCTGCCCGAGGCAATCCTTGCTCCGGGCTCCCCGCCAGGCTTAAAGCGCGCGGGGAATAAGAATGACGTTTTTCTTATCGGACGGTCCAGGGGAAAACTTTAGGGGGAATGTTCGGCGGGTGAATGATTTGTGCGGCTAAAGTTTTGGCCCGCATCTCCGATAGTTGAAAGCAAGCGGGGCTTACGTCCCGGACAGGGGCGGGCGGCGCGACAGGGTGTGAAATCGGATGGGAGGGAGCACCTAAGTCGCCGTCCGCCCCCCGTTTTATTTGGGCTCGAACACCTCGGCCGAAACCTCTTCCACGAACCGCCGGTCGGAATCCTGGATGTGGTCCACGAACCAGTCGTTCAGAAAGGCCAGGGTCTCCTCGGCCTCCAGGCTCTCGTGGAGCAGCCCCCCGGGATTGAAGGACCCCACCCGGTCGGCGAACAGGCGGTGCTCCCGGATGTGCTCGACGCGGCTGGAGTACCCGGATCGCTCCATGAGGGCCTCTTCTTCGGCGAAATGATACTCGGCGTAAGCCTTCATGCCCTGGATGGCGTCCAGGAACCCCTGCTTGTGCTCCCCGCGCTCGATGCGGTCGATGAGCTCGTTGATCATGTCCACCAGCATCCGGTGCTGCTCGTCAATGGCCGCGACTCCAAGCTCCAGTTCCGTGGTCCAGGCAATGGCCATGGGATACGCTCCGTTCGTTGCTCAGCAGGGGACGGCCCCTGCGCGTGGTTCTGTTATTTTCCTGGTAGCCTTATGGGGGGGCGGGGTCAAGCGGGGGCGGGGCGAGGTTATTGGGTTTGGGCGGCCCGGCGTTGGTCGAGGAGGGCTTGGGCGTGGGCGAGGTTGAGTTGATACATTTGGTTGTAATAAGATGCGTTTTCCGGCGAAACGACTTCCAAAGCAGCTTTATAGGCCGCTACTGCCTCCTCCAGCCTCGTGGTCCCGGGTTCGCGCTCGCTGAGAGATAGAAGCGCGTTGCCCAGGTTGTTCTGGGTTGCGGCCCAATCCAGGGGAATCCGCTCCCTGGTGCGCTCCTTCAAGGCCTCCCGATAAACGGCCACGGCCTCCTCCAGTCTTTCGGTCCCATACTCGCGTTGGCCGAGGGTTTGAAGGGCGGCTCCCAGATTGTTCTGGGTCGTGGCCCAGTCCAGGGGAGCCCGCTCTCTGGTGCGCTCCAGCAACGCCATCCGATAGGCGGCCACGGCTTCCTCCAATCTTCCGGTCCCGGGCTCGCGTTGGCCGAGGGTTTGAAGGGCGTTGCCCAGATTGTTCTGGGTCACGGCCCATTTTAGCGGGACCCTCTCCCTGGTGTATTCCTTCAAGGCTTCCCGATAAACGGCCACGGCCTCCTCCAATCTTCCGGTCCCGGGCTCACGTTCGCCGAGAGTTTGAAGCGTGGCTCCCAGATTGTTCTGGGTCATGGCCCATTGCAGGGGAACCCGTTCCCGGGTGTATTCCTTTAAGGCTTCCTGATAAACGGCCACAGCCTCCTCCAGCCTCCGGGTCCCGGACTCGCGTTCGCCGAGGTTTTGAAGCGCAGTACCCAGATTGTTCTGGGTCATGGCCCATTGCAGGGGAACCCGTTCTTGGGTGTATTCCTTCAAGGCCTCCCGAAATGCGGTTACGGCTTCCCTCAGTCGTTTCGTTCCGGATTCGCGCTCACCGAGGGTTTGAAGCGCGACACCTAGGTTGTTTTGGGACGCGGCCCATAGCAGAGGAAGCCGCTCCTTGGTGTATTGTTTCAAGACCTCCAGATATGCTGCCACGGCCTTCTCCAGCCTTCCAGTCCCGGACTCGCGTTCGCCGAGGGTTTGAAGAGCGGCCCCTAGGTTATTTTGGGTCATGGCCCAATCCAGGGGCTCGGCCTTTTGGTCTGTGGAGTTCAAAAGTTCTTGATAACAGGCAATGGCCTTTTCCAGCTGCACGGAATCGCCCTTTTGCTCCCCGACCAAACGAAGGGAACGGCCGAGAACGTGGAGCAGAACCCGGCGCGACCCTAAGCGCAAGGCCTGGCCACCTGCATTGGCCTTCTTCTCGTCCAGAAGTGCCGTCAGGCGGTCCAGATAGGGCAGGACTTGATCAGCGATGTACTGGCCGTCCTTTTCATCCAGGACCGAAGAGGCCCAAGTCAGGACAAGGGCGCTGAGTACATCGGAGAGGTCTTTCCAAAATATTTCCGGCAGACGCAAGGCTTCCTTGTCCACCACATAGCGGTCATTGACTTTGTCTGGCCTAGCCTCGCCGGACAGGGTCCAATTCAGGCTGTACACGCCATCTTTGCCCGGTTGAATAACCGTGCCCCATATCAATGCGTCGGCTTTCGTTTTTTTCAGATATTCCTGGGCCTGTGCGTGGGCAGCCTCGACTTCCTTGCTGGAGCCGGGATGGGCGATGGTTAAAGGCCGACCTAGGTCCATGGTTTCCAGGCCAGTAAAACCCCGAAGAGAGTCGTGGATGTTCCGTTTTGCATGACCATCCGTGTCTTTTTCTAGGTCGGCCAGTAGGATGTTAAATTTTCCCTGGATGGCCGTAGGTAAGGGGGGTAGGGCGGTTTTGTTCGATGTCGTCTGGTTGGAAACTGAAATAATCGGAGTAGAGCTTAAGCCAGGCTTTTTCAGGATTTCATCCCAGTTCCACCAGGCAAGAAACCCAAGGAAGGCCACCACAATTATTGATCCGGCAATGAGGCCGACAGTGCGAAATAGGAATCCGAAAAAGCCTGAAAAGAATTTTTCACCCATGAATGAAAAAATCTGTTTTAGCTTTGAGATCGTCCCTTCCTCCACCATCTCCTCTCACTCCTTCTTCTCACCACCGAAAACCCAAACCCCATCCCCAACCCTCTATCTCATCCCCTACCGCCCAACCCCACCCCTGTAAAGCTGGGCCTGGGCTTGCCAAATTATAAACTAAAGATTATATTTTGCCTCGCCGCGAAATCGAGATCGCCCTGGAACGGGCCAAGGAGATCAAGCCGTGATCAATGCCAAGCAGGTCCACACGGACATGATGCGAAACGATGCCGAGTATCGTCGGGAATATGAGGCCCTGGGCGAGGAATTCTCCCTGGTCGAGGCCATGGTCCAGGCCCGGCTGACCCAGGGCCTCACCCAGGCCCAGGTGGCCGAACGCCTGGGAGTGGCCCAACCGGCCGTGGCCAGGATCGAATCGGGCAAGAACGTGAGCCTGAAGACCCTGCGGCGCTACGCCGGAGCCCTGGGCTGCAAGCTCGACGTGCGTTTCCGCCCGGCCGGGGGGGAATCCAAGCCCATCTAAAGCGCCGTATCTCCTCACCTTTCCCCGCCCCTTGCCAAATCCCTCCAAGTGACTACCTTTCGCCTTCGAACCGGCGCGGCCTGTTTCCGGCCCGCCTTCCCATGAACCCCAAGGGGCCGCCCGGCCCGGCAGAGGACTTTCCCCCGTGCATCCAGACGCTCCCCGCATCCATATTGTCGGCGCGACCCACCACAACTTAAAGAACGTGTCCCTGGACATCCCCCGGGACAAGCTGGTGGTGGTCTGCGGGCCGTCGGGCTCGGGCAAGTCCACCCTGGCCTTTGACATCGTGTACGCCGAAGGGCAGCGCCGGTACGTGGAGTCGCTCTCGGCCTACGCCCGCCAGTTCCTGCCCCAGATGGACAAGCCCAAGGTGGAGAAGATCGAGGGCCTGTCCCCGGCTATTTCCCTGGAACAGCAGACCTCGGGCCGCAACCCGCGCTCCACCGTGGGCACCGTGACCGAGGCCTATGATTTCCTGCGCGTGTTCTACGCCCGGCTGGGCTCCTTCTTCTGCCCGGGCTGCAACCAGCCCATCGCGGCCCAGGCCAGCGAGGAGATCATCGCCACCTTGATGGCCCTGACCCCGGGCACGCGCTTCCTGGTCCTGGCCCCTTTGGCCGAGAACCAGAAGGGCACCTACAAGGAGCTCTTCCTCAAGCTCAAGCGCGAGGGCTTCGCCCGGGTGCGGGTGAACAACGAGATGCACACCCTCGACGCGCCGCCCGAACTGGAAAAGCACAAGAAGCACACCATCGAGCTGGTGGTGGACCGGCTTAAAAGCGGGCCGGACATCCGGCCGCGCCTGGCTGATTCCGTGGAGTTGGCCCTGCGCCACGGCCGGGAGCGCATGATCGTGAACCTGGTGGACCAGGGCCGGGACATCCCCTTCAGCACCACCTCCACCTGCCCCACCTGCAAGGTGAGCATGCCCCGGCTGACCCCCCAGCTTTTCTCCTTCAACAGCCCCCAAGGGGCCTGCCCGGCCTGCCTGGGCCTGGGCAGCGTGGAGTATTTCGAGCCCGACCTGCTGGCCCCGAACAAGGGCCTGTCGCTGATCGACGGCGCGGTGATCCCCTGGAAGAACGTGCGCGGCCTGGACCGCCACGCCGAGGTTTTGCGCCGCGTCGGGAAACGCCACGGGTTCGTGTTCAACACGCCGCTCTCGGATTTCTCGCCCGAGGCCATGGCCGCCCTGTTTTACGGGGACGCGGCCGAGGGCTGGCCGGGCATCTGCACCCTGCTGGAAACCGGCGAGCGCATGGGGCCGGTCTGGCGCGACGAGCTGGCCCGCTTCCGCCAGGCCCGGCCCTGCCCGACCTGCTCCGGCGCGCGCCTGAAACCCGAGTCCCTGGCCGTGCGCGTGGCCGGGCTGAATATCTTCCAGTTCTGCTCCCTGCCTATTGAGCGGGCCTTGCGGGCGCTCCAGGATTTGGACTTCTCCGGCCGGGACCTGGCCGTGGCCGAGCCCCTGGTCAAGGAGCTGGTGCACCGCCTGGGGTTCATGGTCAACGTGGGCCTGGACTATCTGTCCCTGGCCCGGAACATGTCCACGCTCTCAGGCGGCGAGGCCCAGCGCATCCGCCTGGCCGGGCAGCTCGGGTCCGGCCTGGTGGGCGTGACCTACGTGCTGGACGAGCCCTCCATCGGCCTGCACCCCAAGGACAACGTGCGCCTGCTGAAAACCCTGCGCACCCTCCAGACCCGGGGCAACACCGTGCTGGTGGTGGAGCACGACGAGGCGGCCATCCGGGCCGCGGACCATTTGATCGAACTCGGCCCGGGTTCAGGGATTCGCGGGGGCGAGATCGTGTTCGAGGGCACGGTCAAGAACCTGCTGGGCAAGGCCCAGACCCTGACCGCCCAGTATTTGCGCGGGGACCGCTTCATCGAGCGGCCGACCACGAGGCGCACGGCCGAGCAGTTCCTGAAATTGCGCGGGGTGCGCACCAACAATTTGAAAAACCTGGACGTGGACATCCCCCTGGGTGTGTTCTGCTGCGTCACGGGCGTGTCCGGGTCGGGCAAGAGTTCCCTGGTGGTGGACACGCTGTACAAGCACCTGGCCCTGGGCCAGGGCATCAAGGTGGAGCAGCCCGGGCTCATCGCGGGCATTACCGGTCGTCATCTGGTGGAGAAGATCGTGTCCATCGACCAGACCCCCATCGGCCGCACCCCGCGCTCCAACCCGGCGACCTACACCAAGATTTTCGACGAGATCCGCAACATCTTCGCCGCCTCCCTGGACGCCAGGAAGCGGGGCTACGCGCCGGGGCGGTTCAGCTTCAACGTGCGCGGGGGCCGCTGCGAGGCCTGCCAGGGCGACGGCCAGATCACCGTGGAGATGCATTTCCTGCCCGACGTGTACGTGACCTGCGAGGTCTGCGGGGGCAAGCGCTACAATTCCCAGACCCTGGAAGTGACCTACAAGGGCGTGAACATCGCCGAGGTTCTGGACATGACCGTGAGCCAGGCGAGGGAGTTCTTCGCCAACCACCCGGCCCTGGTGCGCCGCCTGGAGGTGCTGGAGCAGGTGGGCCTGGAGTACCTGCGCCTGGGCCAGCCCGCCACCACGCTCTCGGGCGGCGAGGCCCAGCGCATCAAGATCAGCCGGGAACTGGGCAAGCGGGGCCTGCCCGGGGCCTTGTACATCCTGGACGAGCCCACCACGGGCCTGCACATGCACGAGGTGGGCAAGCTCATCCGGGTGCTCCAGCAGTTGGTGGACAAGGGCGCGGGCGTGGTGGTCATCGAGCACAACACCGACGTGGTGGCCAGCGCGGACTACGTGTTCGACCTCGGTCCCGGTGGCGGGGACTCCGGCGGCCTGATCGTGTCCCAGGGCACGCCCGAGGAGATCATGGCGGATAAGAATTCGGTGACGGGGAAGTTCCTCAAGTAGGGGCGGGGCTCTAGTGTTGTGCTATATGTGTTGTTTTGATATATACATATGATCTAAACTTTCATGTAGCAGCGGAGACATG
>CAILNX010000062.1 GCA_903835685.1 uncultured delta proteobacterium | reverse complement strand
TAAAGCTTTTAAAGTCGCAAAAAAATGAATATACTTGTGCCTTTTATATTAACCCAAACTACGATCGTGTATACAAGTATCGCATGGTAAGGCTTGAAAGCATTCTTAACAGCATTGTCAGGCTTGAACAATTTGATATATTTGACAGTATTAAGAATGAAATTTCATTTTTATCTGATACTATGATGGATAAAAATTTTAACGAGTACAAATCAAAATTATTAACATTTGTATTTTATGTGTCTAAACTAAGCGATAGTGATTTAATAAGCAGAATGAGCGCACTTGTCGAGGCGTCATGTTGCAATTTGTCTTTATGTGGCAATGACAATCATTTTTTTCTTTTCGACAGTAATGATTTAAATATTAGTCTTTCTAGCAACTTTATTTATTTTGCCCAGCTTCCTGTGAGTATTTTGTTGAGCATAAATTCAAAGGAGAAGCTTAAGCAAAGAATTTTCCTTCCAGACAAAATAAAGAAAGAAAAAGATAGTGTGATCATTTACAAATTTTTAGATTCGCAAAAAAGTACTAGCGAGCATATTTCTTTAAATCAAAATAAGGAGGATGATGCACAAACAATTATATCTTTTCAAGAAAATATTTGCAAAAATATGCTAACTCTTTCGGATGAAATTTGTTGCCCTGAGTTGATTGGGCTACCTAGAAGAATAAACGATCTTACATCTGCTTATTGTACTCTAAAAAACTTTAAAAAAGCTTATGAGTGGCTTGATTTATGTCTAAGGTTGCCATGGGATTTTTTTGAACGAACGAGCAAAGATGAAATATTTACCCTCCAAAAAAGGTATTTACGCTGTTGCAACGAATTGACAATAGCGTAGGGCAACTTAATCTAATTAACATATATGGAATGGGTACTTCTTTATTACTACTCTATGCCTGAAGTTCCAAATAAATGTTTATTATTTTCTGGGAAAGCTGTCCATAGGGATTTCTTTATTAGTAATCCTCAAAATAAATCTCACTACCAATACCCAAAATTTGAGACATATTCTTATGACATAGGGTGCCACAGCAAGCAAGTAAAGAAAATTATAAATCTCAAAGATAAAGAAAAATATACAATTTTTTATACTAATTATTTAACTATTGGTGGCGGTTGCACGAATATTGTTACGGGTCTTTTCAGTGTTGACAAATATGATGCATTTTTAGGGTCATCCTTTAGTACAGATAAACCAATTATGCTTCTTAAAACTGACTGCATCCCCATAGATTATAAAGCCAGAGGTGTCCCTGCGAGTTATGGAAATTCAAAAATTAAACATCATATTAATCATGCCATAGAAATACTATTAAATAAATTAAATTCTAAATCAAATATAAGCGATATCTATAATTATGAATCAAATAAAATTGTTAATTTAGCCAAGACTAGAGACGGAATTGACGAAATTATTAATACATGCACAAGGTGCATTTCAAAGCAAATATGCTTTTTTGGGCGTAAAAATGATCTCGCAAAAAGACAAAAGCTTATAAATATATATCTTAATGTGAAATAAATATTGGCTCATTCCTTTGTGCTTTTGATTTATAAATTACATCAAATGAAACGCATACTACACCTATCCCTCCTCTTCTCGCTGCTCCTCACTCTCGCAGCACCGGCGTGGTCCTTCGACCTCATCCTGAAGGATACTCCGGCACAAGTCTATTTCAGCCCATCTGGCGGCTGTCAGGATGCCATAGTCAGTACCATCAGCAAGGCCAAGGAGACCATCTACGTCCAGGCCTACTCGTTCACCTCCGCACCGATCTCCCAGGCTCTCGTGGAGGCACACAAGCGCGGATTGAAGGTCATAGCGATTCTGGACAAGAGCCAGCGCACCGAGAGGTACACCGGAGCTACCTTTCTGGCCAATGCCGGTATCCCGGTCCTCATCGATGACAGGCACGCGATCGCTCACAACAAGGTGATGGTCATTGACGGGAAGACGGTGATTACCGGCAGCTTCAACTTCACCAAAGCAGCTGAAGAGAAGAACGCTGAGAACTTGTTGATCCTGGATAATGCCGAGTTGGCAAGAATTTATATGGAGAACTGGGAGAAGCATAGGAAGCATTCAGAAGAGTATTCCAGATAAAAAAAACCCTCACCTACCAATTGAATAGTAAGTGAGGGTTTCAAGCAAAATTATTCTTTCTATTTTTCCGCTACTTCTGCGCTGCTTTTTCAGCTTTTTTCTTTAGTGAAGTCTTGCTCCTACCTTTTTTCAAATCAATGGAATAATAGTCTTTACCTGAATGAATGGCATATTTATATGCACCACTTTCTGGAATCATCTTTGTTGCAACAAGGATTGAACCAATAAAAATGGAGTATGTATAACCTTCATTTGTGGGCATCTTTTCTTTGACAACTTCAGCTCTATTTTCCTTCGGGTTCTTTTCTTCAACCTTAAAACCTAAAATTTTATCATCTTCATCATATCCAACTTCAATGAAAAGCTTTTTATTCCCACCAAGTTTCATTAATTCCACTGCTTGTGCATTGAAGGCAACTTGACCCCTTCGCATAGAAATTGACACAGCTGGTCCCGTGATAGAAGAAACGTAAGGAGCCAACTTTTCAACGTAGAACTTCATCCCCATAAGTACCTCACAAATAAGTTAAAATTGATGAGATATCCCATGTATAGGATCGATTTATATTTTTGTCAATACCTATTTCATTTTTAGGACAAACTGTAGCGGACCTTTGTCTTAAACGACAAATAGCAATTTCATACGAATTTACGATGAAATTGCCCCATGTGAACTAAAACCTTTACTGAACCGTTTGGACTATTACTTGCGGTGGTTGGAGCCTAGGTATTCAAGGTTTACTGCCTGAAATTGAGGTGGGAAATGGTACTCGCGCAACATGGGCGACCCACCCGAACCAGGCGTAATTGGCCGCAGCCGGTGACCCGGTACTTTGCCGAATGCCCAGCTGCAATACCCCTAAAAATCAGCACTATTATTTAAATAACATGTTGACAGGCGTCGGTAGCTTATTTATAAAGAGGGTGCCAACTGAATTTGACACCCCCACGATCTCCCCCCCTACATCCTCCCGGCATCAAGGCTTCACCCCCGTAACCCTTTAACAGGCCACCGCCAGTTTCTCAGCCTGGTCCTCCAAATTTGATCATGATCATGGTCCACCTCAAAAAGCCGAACACACTCGGCAATTTGAGCTCGATGGCCTCCCCCCGGAGGCATCCATGGATTCTACCACACAGGTCCTGCCCAAAATTACCGAACGCGTTCGGCCTTTTTGCGATTCTTCGATCCTAGGCTACTTCCCGTTCACGGACCTTAGCCATGTGGATCAACAGAACAGCCCCACCCCTCCACCGGCTCTAGCACCGGTACACCCCACCGAACTATTTCCATGCGACACTACCAGCACACTCACGGTGAAGACTCTCCTTTTCAGCAACATCGATCTTAAGTCGGTGTCACAACTGGCCATTAAAAGCCTTGTAATCAACTTTGCGTCGGAAATGGCTTCAAGCGATATGAGCAAGGCGTCCTTGCAACTTCAGGACTCTATCACTTTTGGTAAGATGCTCTGTTTATGGAAGTTGAAGCTCAAGGAGGAAAGAAAGGCCATTTGGGAGAAGGAATCCATTGTCCTAGATAAGTATATTGGCAAAGATTCACGTCAAATATACATGAAACTAGCAAAGTACAGTTTCATTGAAAAATACTATGGCCTAGGACTTACTCGTTTGAACCGTCTAGCTGGCATCATTGGAAAGCCAGTGAAAAATAAGGACCAGTTTGGTGAATTTCTTGCCCAGCACAAACTTCCCGTCGAACTGGCAACAGAAGCGGACAAAGTTCAATTTGACACACGGGTTTCTGTAATCCGTGTGCGTCAAAAATTTGCTGACAATGGCATTGTAGTGACTGATGAAATGGCATTGAAGCTGGTCGAGAAGAAAAAGAAGATTGACAAATCCATCCTCAGCGTTGCCTCCAAGGTGCAGGTGAATGGGGGTAGCATCGACAGCTATCTCGAAAAGCTACTTCTTGAAGACAACGAAGGCATTACTGACTTCGACGCGCCGGTGAAACTGGATAGCATCAACAATGCAACCTCACGTTTGACTCAAATTCTGGAGCAACACATTGAACTTGGAGAATACCCGGACAATGTTTCGGAAAAACATTTGGATGAACTATTACTGATGGTAGAACTGTACCGCATAGGAATGCGTGAAAGTCACATCGCACCTGGTGTAAAAGTACAATAGGGTACGACTATGAAAATATTTCAATCTTCACCAAACCTTCGTACGCTATTGGAGCTTCACAAGCGACGCCCTGACGTAAAACTGAACCTATTACTTTCCTTCGGTGTGCCGACATCGGACCTTATGGGGTTCATGGACAGATACCGCCATCTCTCGAACTGGCTCATTTATGACAGCGGAGCCTACTCTATCAATTTTGCGCAGAATCCAAAGATAAAAGATCTCACAGTAGATGATTACATCGTTCAGCTGTCTCTGGTACACAAGTATTTCGATTTCTGTTTCAACTTTGATAGTGACTTTCGAGAACAAGGAGTAGGCAATAACGCCTTGATGCAAATGAAAATTGAAACGGCTGGATACCCGGTTATCCCAGTAGTGCATGACTACTACGGAGATGAAATTCAATCCTTTATTGACGGTGGGCATGAGACTATCGCCCTGGGTTCGTTCAAGAACCGATCTCCAGATGATGTTAAACATGCGCTGAAGACCACATACCCCGCAGGCATCAAAGTCCATCTCTTTGGCAAGGTCGGGCTTCGCTACATAGCTCATCTTCCTGTGTGGTCCTGCGATGCTTCCTCGTGGGCGCAGTACGTCAAATTCGGGAGAATCCTGTTTTGGGACACCGACAAACCCACCATCGATAAAACGGTCTGCCTTGTTCTCTCTGACTTCGACGAATGCAAAGAGGGAGAACAATACTTCGAAACATACATGAAAAGAGACGTAGTTGAAAAATATATATTTGATAATCTTGGAATAAAATATATGCAACTAATGGGATATCGCAAAGAAATGTACCGTTCTCTTGTGAACCATCTGTTCTATTGGAATCTTGAGAAATATGTAACGGGTCTTCACCATGAGAAAGAATTTCAAACTGACTAATAATTTTAGAACGAATTATTTATCGGACAAGGGCAGCACAAAAATGCTGCCCTTTTCTTTTTACCGGAGCAAAGAGGATATTTGGGATACCAACGGATAAGTTTCAACTAAGCTCTCTGTAAAGACCACTTTTATAAAGATATAATTAACGCAACGATAGGTTTTTAACTTGTAACCAGCTCAAGGAGGAAGATAATGGATTCAACATCTTTGTTTGTTTATCAACCGATTTATCAGCAACGACGCAAACCGGAAGACAATGATTTGATAGATATTGTTAAAAATTTACCTTATTATTATGATAAGAATAATGAGAAATATGTTTTATTGAAGAAAAAGGAGAACTTTGCAATTGAAAAGATAACTTCAAAAGAATTTGCTTCATATATACAGAAAGTAGTAAAACAAATGTTTCCTTCATTTGCAACTAGAAATCAAATATCTTCTCTCATACAATATCTTGATTTATTCATTGAAGAAAATGGAAAGTTAATAAAATTCTATAATCGACTAGCAATGCACGATTCAAAGATATATATAGAATTACACAACAAAGAAAAAATAAATGTAGAAATTGACGAGCAAGATTGGCGACTAGTAACTAAAGTTGAAGTATATTTCACTAAACATTCTCACCTAGCTGAACTACCAATCCCTACTAGAAATGGAAATCTTTCTAGCTATTTACTAGCTCTTGGCGTTCATGATGAGCTTGATAAGATTCTTCTTACTTCGTGGTTAATTTGTTGTTTGTTTGTTGATAAGTCAAGACCCCATCTTTGGATAATTGGAGAACATGGTACTGGCAAAACGAGCCTTGCGAACGGCCTGAGAGACTTGGTTGACCCATGCGACAACCCATTGTTTCTAAATAAGAAGGTAACAGATTTAGCACAAATAATAGATCATAATGCTATTCCTATTTTTGATAATATATCTGTTATTAATAAAGAAATTTCAGATTTCTTTTGTAGCACTTACACTGGTACTAATTTTATTAAAAAGAAGATTTATACTGATGATGAAGATTTTACGTTCAACATAAAGAAACCATTGATAATTACTTCTATATGTACTGGAAAGGTAGCTCAAGATTTAATGAGTAGAACATTTTTCTTTCCAAGAGCAAAACTAAAGGTCACAAAACCTGATTTTATACTGAAGGAAGAACTCGATCGTTTACGGCCTGGAGCGTTAGGCGCGCTCCTTACCGCCGTTTCTGGAACTATGCGTATTCTACCAACGATTAGCTCGACCTGCCAAGTCCGAACTGCCGACTTCGAAGTGATAGGTTTGGCAGCTGCGGAAGCACTTGGCTATGGAAAGGATAAATTCATCCAGGTTCTTGAACGGAACGAAAAGTATAAAAGAGCTTTGTTTGCTAAAATGATACCATCAATCGAAGCGTTAAGCGGATTCATGAAAAACCAACAAATGTGGACAGGAACTTTAAGTGAACTTCTTGCCGCGCTCTTGGGAGTAGCTGATGATCCGAAGTTACTGCCAAAGAGTGCAAATTACCTATCACGTGATCTGAAACAGGCGGACCAAGCCCTAAGTGAAAATGGGTATATTATTCAACAGCTTCCAAACACATCAAATGGCAGACCGTACATGATTATCAATACAAACTACAAAGTACCAGTTGAAAGTATCAATTATGAAACAGGTGAAGTATCCACTGAAGTCTATAATCAAGCTTTAATTTATCAACCTGAAATAGTAAAGAAGTAATAGTTACATTTACTTATAGCAAACTATGTAAGTGTCGGAGTCCGCAGAAAGATCCGCAGAAACAAATTTTGAAGTTCATCTTAAATATCAACTTGAAATGTCAACGAAAATAATTGAATCGTTCTCTTTCTGTTCCTACCTACCTTTCTGCGGCTCCGCCCCTTTCCTCAAACTACAGTAGTGTAAAACTTGAACAATTGATATGAACTTGCACTAGAAATAAATAGTACTTTACTATTCATAACTAACACATATAGACACTTTAAGCTTCACTGTATGTGTCAACGCAGGGACGCAGATAAAATAATGATTTATTATATTTATTTTTTTTCAAAAGATAAAAAGAATAGAATTTTATCTGCGTAACTGCGTCCAAATTTGAACTAGTATCTACTGAAGAGTTACCTTTACTTCAAGCGTTTTGTTAGTGATAGTACGCAGATAATATCTTTTCTCATATGAAAGTATGAATTTTTAAATTAGTGCTACTGCAACCGATAGGGAAAGGCGGCACAGCCGTATGAACTATCAATTTCATTAAGAATGAAATTTAGAAATGCTTCGCAATAATTACTAAATTTACGCGCGTTTACTTCATTTACGTCATTTTCTAGTGCTACTTACAGATATTATAACTTAAGTAGTAGCAGATTTATTCAAAGCCTCTAGTCCTGTTAGATTAGAGGCTTTGTTTCATTTTGTTTATGTTAACGGCAACGCTTAACGACAAGGTTCTATTTCAATGTAAATTATGTTGAAATAATTATATCTATAATAAAATGTTACATATGCATAGAACAATTAAGCTCGTTAATTAGTAATATTTATTTGACACATATAGTTCATTTACACCTGTTTCATACAGATATTATTACTTAACTAGTTGAACTGTTAATGCGATTTATTTTGGTCATGGGAGCTTTGAAGGTTTACCGATCGAGTCCCGTTGGTGTACGGGTAACATTCCATATGAAATTGGAATGTTAAGTTTAAAACATATACCAGCTTTAGATTTTCTTGTTAGTCGTACCAATCGAACTTAACAAACTAAAGTGGTGCCAAGTGTTTAGTGAGTGATCACGGGCATGGAGTGGCTGAAAACGAGGTACTGGCCTGTTTCCTATGTAGCATAGGTTAGGCAGTGGTGGCAACATATTTGGACGAAGAGCATGGCCCTCTGAAGTCTCAAATTTATAATTTGAAATTAAATTTATTGATTAAATATGTGAGCGATTAGGCATTGGACGGTACTGATGTGGTTGGTATGCTGACCAAAGGAAACCTGTAGATTTTGCCGTTTAATCGGCAGGATGTTGGGATAATCTGAATCTACAGGTGGCTGATCTTTTGTAAGGGAAGAACTAGTGCGATGATAATTAAAATATAAATATTCTACTCAATAAAAATAACCTATAAACTACTTATCAAAATAAATAATACCTATTTAATACAAATCTGATATGAAATTCAACTATTTTCATCGCATTGGTACAGCTGAATAAGGGAAAACCTTGTGTTCAGTTGTGAAGCGGGGCTAGGATTGGTGACATATCCTTTCTACCGCAAGTTAACCATAGGTTGCCGTTAATATAACGGCATCTATGGTTTAATATCGCTTCAATTTGCATACTTAGAAGCATCTCCAAAAGGTGGTGCTTCTTTCTTTTTGAGCTGCCACCGCCAGCCCCCCTTCACCTGGTGGATCCTCCCGTCATGGATCCTGGCCCTTAGGGGGCCAAAATTTGAGTTCTCCGGACCGTTTCCCCCCCGGGCCATGGTTGGGGTCATCCCAGGTCCGCCAAGCGCTTAAAACCCCAAAGGCTCTTTCTGCATCTACATTTAGTTGAATAAATAGCATTTTACAAAGATTTTAAATAAAAATCACATGAATTGATGATTAAACTACAACCCTAATGACAATTATGACCAAATTAAGAATAATATATAGATATATAATACATATGAACATAAACCGGGAGGTATTATGAGAAAGAAGAAGGATGGTGCTGAAGGTGAAACGAAGAAGGTCGAAAGCACGTATAATGCTCAAGCACTTAGGATGTCTATTAAGGGTGGTCTTGATGCTTCTCAACTTATGCAAAAGTTTGGGATAAAGCACAAGCAAACCCTAAAGATGCACGTTCAAAAGTTGAGCACCAACGACAAGACTTTCTACGATGTGCCAGGATTATTTGTGAGAGCAATGAACAGACCAAAGGTCAACGCCAAAGGCGAGATCAAGCTTCTTATCAAGAATCTAGATTTTGAATCAAATCCACCGAAGGAGAATGATGAATTCAACGTAAGTGTGATTGATGGAAAGATTGTTCTTGAATTGATACAAATTGAAATTTAAGACTAAATTCTGACACTTTTACTCAATAAGGGTAGGCCTATGACCTACCCTTATTCATTTGCGGAGGAACATATGGACAGTAATAGATACTGGGATATTTCACAAATCCTAAGTCAACATGAAGTAACAACAATTAGAGACTGGGAATACCTGATTGAAAAAAGTAAATTTGTAGAAATTCAAAACAAAGTCATACATTGTTGCGCTGAATGGTTCAACTTCGGAGAAAGAGATTTGTTCAACATGCACGTTGACTTGTCTCTCGCTGAAGTTGTCGAGAAGGCAGAACACGGAGTACTTGAGGAGTGGGATATTGACACAATCGTTTTGGTTATTGGAAATATCCTGTCTTCTAAGCTACGTAAATCTGACATCGACTGGTTCAATCTTATGAAAAATGAAAAGTAATTTCAATTACAATTTACGCTCAAATTACAAATCATCAATCGCAAAACAAACATGTTATGCGAATTGTTGTTAATGTACGATATTGTACTATAACGTACATTGGGCATGGACATATGCTTAACTTGTTGAAATTTAATTAAAATTTTGAACTGGAGAAATTGGCTACATTGAACTCCAGTTTTGAACGGCTGTTTTTATATGGTTTACATTCTGAAACATAAATTCAAGGCAGGTTGACATGAAGGTTCAGCCTATCACTGAAGTCAAGGACATTAGAAGCATTAAAAAGCTTTTATCAAACAAATCAAGAGATAAATTGCTGTTTGTGATGGGAATAAATACTGGTTTGCGGGTTCAAGATATACTTGAAATTAAAACTGGTGAAGTACGAGATGCTACAATAGGTGATCGTATTAGCTTTAACGAACTGAAAACTGGAAAAGTGAATGTGCTGATTATTAACAAAGAAATTAGACAATCACTTGATGATTATTTCAACGAATCCGATTTAAAAGATACTGACTACTTATTTAAGAGTAGAAAAGGAAGAAACTACCCACTTTCTACGCATGCTGTGACAATTATGGTTAAAATGTGGACTGAATCTGTAAATTTGAAGGGAAACTATGGAGCACATACGCTACGTAAAACGTGGTGCTACATACAACGAAAGGAATTTGGTGTTTCGTGGGAATTGATTGCTAAACGATTAAACCATAGCAATCCAGCTGTAACAAGGCGTTATCTTGGTGTGAAAGAAGAGGAGGTGGAAGAAATCCTTCTCAATGGTGTTTAAGTACGTAGGCCGGGGGGCTACACGCCCCCCCCGAACTACCTTGAAAACTTTTTTGAAAATAAGTCAAAAATTGTACCTAACTCACCAAAATAATACCTAAAGAATTTTACACTTCGATGGAAAATGTTCCGGTTGGCCGGATTTACCCTTTTCAAACCGGATCATCATTGCAGTGTGAAACTGTTCCGCACTTAAGAAGGGTGTTCGAGATGGGTAATGGGGTTCTTTGCAACTAACCAAAATGTTCCCTAACACCCCGTCCTCAAAGCACTATCTTGCTACAAAAATCACGCTGGATTAGGGTGATCCCAAGTCGATGGACAACGCCCACCATAACCGACACCGGTTGTGTGGGCAGGAGGGACCCAGTGTCTGCTCAACGTGAACACCAACTGGCAGCTGGGCTTCTCGAGGTTCTTACCTCGGAAGAGGTCGCAAGCGTGCTTCGCAGGTCCCGCTCGTGGGTACTAGCGAATGCTGCTGCCTTAGGTGCTTCACGCATCGGGGGCAGCTGGATTTTTACCAAGGAGGGATTGAATCGTGCCTTACTTAGATCGAGGTCGATGGAGATCCGACAAAAGGATCAACGGACAACGGATAAGCCGGTCCTTCGAAAGCAAGAACGAAGCCCTAGACTGGGAAAGCGAGCTGCGGAAACGATCCGCGAGGGGCTTAACCGACATGGCGTTGGCAGAGCTGGGAGTCAAGTACCTGGACCATTGTCTACTCCAGTTCATGCCGGAGACCTACAAGCTCAAGAAGAACGTGATAGGTCGGCTCTTGGAGGGAGTTGATGGTAAGCTCCCTGTTTCTAGGGTAACTCGCGCTATGATCTACGAGCACTTGAAGGCACAAATGGAGAAACGAAGTCCTGCCGTTGTAAACGAGGATCGAAAGCACATCAACGCTATGTTCAACTGGGCACGGTACATTTACGACATCCAGAACAACCCAGTGGCGGGAATCAAGAAGTTCAAGGCTGAACCCAGGGACCTCTACACCCCACCGGAAGAAGATGTCCTGAAAGTGTTTGCGCTGGCTGAAGGAGAAGCAAAAGTATTCCTGAACTGCTACCTCCTCACTGGTGCGCGTGAACAGGAAATCAACAGACTCCGCTGGAAGGATGTGGACTTTGAGCAAAGTCGTATCTGCCTTTGGTCCCGAAAGACAAAGTCCCGGGAGCTGGAAGCTCAATGGATCGACATGGCTCCTGGGCTTGCCTCATCCTTGCTCTGGTGGAAGAACAACTGCCCCATGAAGGACAAAGACCATGTTTTCATCAACGATCAAAGGAACAGCCGCTCCTATGGGAAACCGTACCGGATAAGGGCTAAGCTGCTTCGCAACCTCTGCAGGAGAGCAGGGGTAACGCCCTTCGGATTTCACTCCATGAGACGATATGTGGGCAGCATTCTGGCAAAGGAAGGTGTGCCCATGCAGGTCATCCAAGGTGTGCTTCGGCACAAGACGCTGGCCCACACGGAGCGTTATGTCCGGGGTCTTGGGATTGATATGTCCAAGGCTGTTCAGCAACTCGAGGACCGTTTGGCTGGTGAAAGTCCCACCAAAGTTCCCACCAAACTGCGGTTGGTTGGATAAATGCTAATACATTTAAATGGTTTGGTCTATATCGAATAGACCAACGTGGTCGGCCTGCCCGTGGCCGAACTCCTGGCCGTGCTCAAGGAATGGGCGGCCATCGCACCCGGAAGGGGAGGCTGAGTATCCAAATCATCCGGCCCAGGGGTAGTCAGCGGGCCGAAGTGGTGGTAGGGGGGGATGAAAAATTCCCGCGTTCGGCAATAAACTCGCCGCGTTCCCGGCAGCCCTGGGCGGAGCACAGACATGAAGAGAATGGCCCTCAAACGGAAGGCGAACATTTCCGCCCTGGCCTGGACCCTGTTCATCATCCTCATCTTCGTCCTGGCCTATTTCCAGGCCCGCAAATCGTACATCAGACTGGCCAGGGAGTCTGCGTTCATCTACTACGCCAATGACATCATCTACCGGAAATGGGCGGCCGAACACGGCGGAATGTATGTCCCGGTGACCAACAAAACCAGACCCAACGAATACCTGAAAGTCCCCCACAGAGACGTCGTCATCGACAACGGCAGGCTGTATACGCTCATGAATCCGGCCTATATGACCCGGCAGGTGCAGCAGAAGAAGAAAGACGAATTCAATCTGTACGCGCACATCACCAGCTTGAACCCCATCAATCCAAGCAACGGGCCCGATGCCTGGGAAAGGGAACAATTCACCAAACTCTCCGATTCAACCGATGAAGCCACTGAATTCACCCAGATGGGCAATGAAGACTTTGTCCGATATTTCAAGGCCTTTCGCACGGAAGAAGCCTGTCTGAAATGCCATGCCGAACAGGGATACAAGGTTGGGGACATTCGCGGCGCGATCAGCGTGGCCATTCCCATGAGCCATTATTGGGCCTCACTTCAGGCCGACGTCCATAAAAACGTCTTGGCCCTTGGGGGCATCTGGATTCTCGGGTTGGGGTTCATCTTCTACAACTTCAAGACCATGCGCCGTGAAATCGAATTAAATCTGGAACTGGAGCGCAATGTCCAGGAAGGCCATTTGCGGTACAAATATCTGTTCGACGGAGCGTCGGAAGGGATCGTCCTGCATGAGATGGACGGAGCGATCCTGGAGGCCAACAAGCATTTCCTCGATCTCTCCGGATATGCGCCGGAGGAACTCAAACGATTGGACCCCAGAAAACTGGTGATCGAAAGTGAAGTGGACGCGTTTCTTGAGGAAATGGAACAGATTCGGCAAGGGCAATCCCTGACCATCGAGCACACCCTGAGACGAAAAGACGGGGACACGGTGGCCATCGAAGTTTCCGCCGCAGCCATAAAAAATGAATATATCCAGGGTCTCGTTCGGGACATCACCGTCCGGAGAGAAAATGAAAAGCTGAAGGAAGACATCGACAGAATCCTTCAGCACGATCTGAAATCCCCCTTGAATGGCATCATCGGTCTGTCGCAATTGTTGCGGGAAGAACACAATATCACCAGCCAGCAGAAAAACCATCTGGCCATAATGGAGAAGGCCGCCTTCAGGATACTTTCACAAATAGAACTCTCCATCAAGCTCTTCAAGATAGAGTCGAATACCTACCAATACACGGCGACGCGCTTTGATATCGGCAAATTATTGGATGAAGTCATCTCCGAGCACCTCGGCCTGATCAACCTGAAAAAGATCGAATGTCACACCACCCTGCCGGACGAGAACGCCAGGTCCATCGCCACGGATGAATCCCTCTGCTATTCCATTCTTTCCAACGCCATCAAGAACGCCATCGAGGCCTCCCCGCCCTGTGGAAAAATCTCCATCGGAGTCCGCTCGGAAGAGGCTTACGTCCTCTCGATACACAATGAAGGCACGGTTCCAGACCAGATTCTGCCCAGATTCTTCGACAAGTACACCACCTTCGGCAAGAAGACCGGCACGGGCCTGGGCACGTACATCATCAAGAAATTCACCGAGGCTCAGGGCGGAGAGGTGAGCTTGAGTTCGAATCAGGATGACGGGACGACCCTGACCATTCGCCTGCCCAAGCCGGTCTGACCATCCAGTACGCGGTGGCCGCCCTTAACTCACATGAAAGACATTCCCCGCTTCCTCTTCGGCTTCAAGGAGTTCCAGAAGACCTATTTCTGCGTGGAGAACGAGTATTTCGAGGGGCTTCGGGCAGGGCAGAAGCCCAAGACCCTGGTGGTGGCCTGCTGCGACTCCCGGGTGGACCCGGCCCTGCTCATGGGCTGCGAGCCCGGGGACATCTTCGTGGTGCGCAACGTGGGCAACATGGTCCCACCGTACGAATCCGCCGACGGACGCCACGGCGTGAGCGCGGCCCTGGAGTACGGGGTCAAATACCTGGGCATCGAGCACATCATCGTCTGCGGGCATTCCCTGTGCGGCGGCATCCAGGCCCTCATGTCCCCGGAAACCGACGAGTTGGGCGAGTTCATCGGCCCCTGGGTGCACATCGCCGAGCAGGCCGTGCGGGACGTGCAGGAGCGGTTCGCGGGCAAGCCCGCCAAGGTCCGGCAGCGGGCTTGCGAAATGGCCGCCATCCTGGTGTCCATGGAGAACCTGCTCACCTTTCCCTGGATCAGGGAATTGGTGGAGTCCCGCGACCTCTTTCTGCACGGCTGGTATTTCGACATGGAGAGCGGGGAGCTGCTCAGCTATCTGCCCGAGACCAAGAGCTTCGAGCTGATTGTGGCGCGTTGCGGGCTTTAGGTCAGGCCGCGCTTCTGGCCCTCTTCTCCAGGCGGTGCAGAAAGGCCCGCACCGAGCGCACCCAGACGTCGCCGGTGCCGGTGTAGAACAGGACCTTGCGGCCCTCGGCCCCCAGGATGTGCTCGCTCACCGGGGAAAGCCCGCTGCCCAGGAGCGTGGCCCGGGCCTGTTCCACGTTTCTGCGGCCCACGTCCAGGGCCTCGGCGATGTGCAGCGCGCAGCGGGATTTCATGGAATTGGCCCCGCCCAGGAGCTTGACCACCACCTCGCGCAAGGGCACGTCCTGGCGCTCGAAGCCGCGCAGGATGCGCTCAATGGCCGCGTCCACGAAATTGCAGACCTCCCGGTCGGTCTGGCGGATGCGATGAACATCCGGGAGCATGGCGTGGAACATGGCCGAGGTGCCGGTCGGGGCGTGGTGAAAGGTCACGGACACGCAACTGCCCAGCACCGTGCTGACCAGCAGCTTCTCGCGGGTGAACAGGCATTCCCCGATTTTCAGATGGATCACGGGCACGCCGCTGTCCATGATCTTGCGGGGGGTCAGGGTGGCATCGAACAAATCAATCACCTGCGGGTTGAAATTGCGGCGTTTATCAATAAGAGCGCATTTGCCGAGCCTCATATGCTAGCCCAAGGGCAGGCGATGCGCAAGCCGCGCACGGGCGCGATTGGCGGAAATGTCGCCCAGTCCGGGCCTCCTGGGGCTTGACTTCGCGTCATTATCTTGACAGGAGGGAGAACGACCGCGAATCACACGCCTTATCCCAGACTCTTCGCCCACAGCCGGAGGGGCCATGTCACTGAATCTCGACGGCATCATCGGCAACAGCCCGGCCCTGCGGGAGGTATTTAAGGTCCTGGAGAAGGTCGCGCCCACGGACTCCACGGTGCTCATCACCGGCGAGTCCGGCACGGGCAAGGAGCTTCTGGTCCGGGCCTTGCACAAAAGCTCCCGCCGCGCGGGCGCGCCCTTCATTCCCATCAACTGCGGGGCCATCCCCCGGGAACTCCTGGAATCCGAGCTGTTCGGCCACGAAAAAGGGGCCTTTACCCACGCCATCCGTTCCCGGCCCGGCCGCTTCGAGCTGGCCGACGGGGGCACGGTCTTTCTGGACGAGATCGGGGAGATGGACCTAAGCCTCCAGGTCAAGATCCTGCGCGTGCTCCAGGAAAAAGAGATCGAGCGCGTGGGCGGGACCCAGATCAAGAAGGTGGACGTGCGCGTGGTGGCGGCCACCAACCGGGACCTGGAGCACGAGGTGGCGGCCCACCGCTTCCGCGAGGACCTCTTCTACCGCTTAAACGTCATCCCCATGCACCTGCCCGCCCTGCGCGAACGGGTGGGGGACGTGCTCCTCCTGGCCGAGGCCTTCATGCGCCGCTTCTGCGGCCTGAAGAACCGCAAGCCTCTGGCGTTCAAGCCCGAGGCCTCGGACATGCTGGAGAACTATTCCTGGCCGGGCAATGTGCGCGAGTTGGAGAATCTCATGGAGCGGCTGTCCATCCTGTGCGACAACGCCCAGGTGGCCACCGACGACCTGCCGGAAAAGATCTGGAAGGACGTGGGCCAGGTGCGCGAACGCCCGGCCCCGGCCGTGTTCGCCACGCCCACGGGATTCTGCTGGCCCTGCCTGAAGGACATGCAGGAGAAGAGCCTGGGCTTGAAGGAGTTCCTGGACGAGATCGAGGAGCGCCTGCTGCGCGAGGCCCTGGACCGGGCCTCGGGGGTGAAGAACCAGGCTGCGGAATTTCTGGGGGTCAAACGCACCACCCTGATCGAGAAGCTGAAAAAGAAGAAGCTCGATGACTAGCCCCTGGGGCCGGACCTGTTCCGGTTCGCACTTCAGTCCGCCGGACCCCCGGTCCTGGAAAAGCCCGTGACCACCCGGTCCCGGCCGGGACTCCGGTCTCTTGCCGCCCAGGGCTGCATGCTGGCGTTCACCCTGGCCCTTCTGGTCTCCTGCCCGGCCCTGGCCGCCCAGTACGGGGTGTCCACTGGCCCGGACGGGGATCTGCTGACCCTGACCTTTTCCAACCGGCCGGGCTATGGGGTGGTCCGCACCGGCGCGCGCACCCTGTTCATCCCCATGTCCTCCGAGGCCCTGCGCACCGAAACCCTGGCCCCGGGCGGGGCCGGGTCCCTGGTCGCCTCCGTGCGCCTCACGGACAAGGGCCTGGAAGTGACCATGAACACCCCGGCCTTCGGGTATCTGGCCGTGCCCCAGCCCGTGCGCCAGGGCCTGGACATTCACGTGTTCAGCGATCCCTTTGGCGAGCGCTGGAGCGAGGAGGCCAGGCCCAGACCCAAGCCCGTTGAACCGGCTGCCGGGGCCAAGCCCGCCGAGACCGGGGCCACACCCCGGGCCAGGACGGAAAAAGCCCCGGCCAAGGCCGCCCAGCCAACGACCCAGCTAACGGGCCAGCCAGGGGCCAAGCCCGAACCTGGCAAGCCCGAGGCGGCCAAGTCCGAGCCTGTGAAGCCCGAAGTCGGCAAGCCAGACGCGGCCAAGAAGCCCGAGGCGGCCAAGGGCGGCAAGGGCAAGCCCGGTCTCAAGGAAACCAATCTGGCCGACACCCAGCCCTTGCCCCCGACCCTGGAGGCGGTCCTGCCTGGCGCGGCCGCTTCGGTCGCCCCGACTCCGGCAACTCCGGCCGCGCCCCAGATCCCGTCCAACACCCTGCGGGCCGAGGTGCGCCGGGTGGGACCGGAGGAGGCCAAGCCCCAGGACGCCCTGGTCCCCCAGGCCCCGGGAGCGGCCCAGCCAGTGGCGGCCGCACCAGGCGAGCCCCAGGCGGCCGTGGCCCTGCCCCCGGGCCGGGCCGGGGAACAGAAATTTTCCGTGGGCGGCCCGGCCCCAGGCGCGCCACTGTCCCAGACGACCCCGACCCCGGCCGAGCCGAACGCCTCGGGAGCCCCGGTCCCCGAGACCCCGGGCCAAACCCCAGGCCAGATATCTGACCAGGCCCATGACCAGACGCCTGAAGGCGCGGCCCCGGGCCAGGAGAACGCCACGGCCGGGCCGGAAGGGGTCGCAGCCGCGCGTGCCCGGGCCGAGGACGCGGCCCGGGAGAAGTACGAGACCCCGTTCCAGGAGGCCCAGGGCGAGATGACCAGCGGCAACCTGCTCTCGGCCAACACCAAGTTCAAGGACCTGCTGGCCAAATCCGACCTGCCCGGGGACATGCGCGAAGAGAGCCTGTACGACCGGGCCGAGATCCTGGTGGCCCAGTTCCGGGACAACCTGAAGGACCATTTCGACGAGGTCACGGCCGCCTACACCGCGGCCATGAACGCCAACCCCTCGTCCCCTCGCGTGCCCACGGCCCTGGTCAACCTGGGGCTCTTGAACCTGAAAGCCGGGAACCTGCCCGAGGCCTCGGCCTATTTCGGTCTGCTGAAATCCAATTTTCCCAAGGATACCATGGTCCCCTACGTGAGCTATTACTGGGGCGACTATTATTTCAAGCGCGGGGAATGGCAGAAGGCCGCGGACTATTACCAGGACCTGGTCCAGAACTTCCCGGAGAACAAGCTGGTGCG
Source organism: uncultured delta proteobacterium (assembly GCA_903835685.1). GTDB lineage: Bacteria > Desulfobacterota > Desulfovibrionia > Desulfovibrionales > Desulfovibrionaceae > CAILNX01. Next base: position 30,507 of record CAILNX010000062.1, on the reverse strand, counting down.
CGAGTCCGCCCTGGGCCTGGCCCATGCCCTGGACCAGTTGGGCAACTACAAGCAGGCCTACCAGATCCTGGACTACGTGGACAAACGCTGGCCCCGCTACTACGTGGAGAACCCGGATTTCGAGCGCATGTTCGCGGAAATGGCCAATGTGGTGGAGAAGTACGACGAGGCCAAGAACCGCTACTGGACCTTCTACAACTTGGAGCCCAAGGCCGAGGGCAACGACGTGGTCCTGGCCGCCTTGGGCGACATCTACCTGCGCCTGGGCAAGAACAGCGGGGCCAAGGAAATCTACGAAAAGGCCGCGGCTGATTTCCCGGACAAGGAAGGCGGCCTGGTGGCCAAGATGCGTCTGGCCGAGGAGGGCATCCACGACAAGCCCACCCTGGAGGAGATGAGCGCGGTCTTCGACCGGCCCTTCACCTTGAAGCCCCAGCAGATCTACACCCAGATCGTGCGCGACTATCCCCAGAGCACCCTGGCCCCCCTGTCCCAGATGAAGCTGGCCATGTGGTATTTCTGGAACAAGCGCTACGCCGACACGTTGCGGGCCGTGCAGGACTTCATCACCAAGTTTCCCAAGCACGCCCTCCTGCCCCGGGCCGAGGAACTGGGGCTGAAAGTCTTCAACCTGGCCGTGCCCGAACTGGTCAACGACGAGAACTACGGCCGCATCCTGGAGTTCTGGGCCAGCTACAAGCCCATCCTGGAAAAGGCCGGGGTCACGGACGACATGAAGATGGCCGTGGCCATGAGCTATTACAAGAAGGGCGAGGTGGACACGGCGCTCAAACAGGTGGCCCCGTACCTGACCGCCAAGCAGGACCCCAAGTATTCGGAGATGTCCCTGGACATGGCCCTGTCCACCTATCTGGACCGCCACGCCTGGTCGGACATCGTAAACCTGGCCAACATGGCCAAATCCAAATGGAAACTGGACCCCAGCCGGGCTCGCCAAGTGGACTACGCCCTGGCCATGGCCCTGGAAAACCTGGGCGACACGGACAAGAGCAACCCGCTGTGGACCAGGCTGGCCGCCGACCAGGAGCTGGACCCGGCCGCCCGGGCCTACGGCATGTACTACCAGGCCAAGAACGCCTTAAAAGCCCACGATTTGCGCAACGTGTTCATCAACGCCCAGCAGGCCCTGGAGATGTTCCTGCAGACCGGCGGGGACCGGGACAAGATCAAGGACTGCATCCTCATGACCATCTACGCGGCCGAGGCCTCGGGCCAGTACCGCGAGGCCCTGAAATGGGCCAACAAGTACGACACCTACATCCCGGAGACCGACCCCGAATGGGCCTCCTCGCGCTTCCGCCTGGCCAAGCTCTACCAACTGGCCGGGGGCCAAGCGGAATGGGAGAAGCTCATGAAGGAGATCAAGGACAAGAAGCCGGACACGCTCTACGGCAAGATGGCTTCCACGGCCCTGGAGTCCTCAAGCATCGAGAAGCAGGTCAAGGAGTTCCAGGACACGACCGGGAAGAAGTAGGCTTACACCCCCTTGAACCCGCCCCCGGACGGCCCGGAATGGCCGCCGCCAGGGTGGGCGTCGCGCTGGTGGGGGAGGAGCCGGGCCGCCCCGTCCCGAGTCGCCTCGTCCTGGCTCACCCCGGGCTGGGCCGCTTCTGGTTGAGCAGCTTCGGGCGAAAGACAGGCCAGGCACTTGTCCCGGCGCGGGCCGCCAGCCGGTCCCATGGGGAAGAAGAAGCGGTGCAGGCCGTGCCACACGACCACGATCACCGCGCCCAGGAAGATGGTTTCCGTCAGGCTCATTTCCATGGTTCCTCCCTGCGACCCGGGGCGTCCGAAAAAGACGCCGCACCGGACCTGAACCCGGCGAAAATTCCCGGGCCTTCCCTCTTGTATAAGGCCGGACCCGGCCCGAGGCAACCGTTGGGCATCGGCCCGGGCCAGGCCCCTTGGCCTGCGGCCCAAGGAAGATTTTCCTTGACTGCCGCCCCCAGTCCATATACAAGGCGCGGTTCGCAGGTCCGCTCACGGCCCCTTTCGCAGGTCAGGGGGCGTTCCGGCGAGATGAACGGGGAAGCGGCGTCAGCACTCACTTTTTTCTTTCTTCTTCCCCCATCGGCCGCAAGGCCGACAAGGAGTCAACGGTGCACATCGAGGTTGCGGGAAAGGCCCTGGACGTGGCCGAGGGCGCGACAGTGGCCCAGGCCCTGGCCCTGGCTTTGTCCGGAAAGCAGGTCAAGAGCGCGGTGTGCGCCCGGTGCGGTGACGCCCTGGTGGACCTCTCTTGCCCCCTGCCTGCCGACTGCCCGACCCTTGAGCCGATTTTCGCCGAATCCCCCGAGGGGCTTACGCTCACCCGCCACTCGGCCGCGCACATCATGGCCGAGGCGGTCAAGCGCCTGTTTCCCGAGGCCAAGGTGACCATCGGCCCGGCCATCGACTCCGGCTTCTACTACGATTTCGAATACTCCCGGCCCTTCACCCCCGAGGATCTGGTCGCCATCGAGACCGAGATGACCCGCATCGTGGGCAAGAACGAGGACTTCACCCGCTCGGAGCTGACCCTGGACGAGGCCCGCACCGTGTTCGGGCACATGGGCGAGACCTATAAGATCGAACTCATCGACGACATCGCCGAGCGGACCGGGGCCAAGACCGTATCCATCTACAAGAACGGCGGCTTCGTGGACCTTTGCCGGGGGCCGCACCTGCCGCGCACGGGCATGCTCAAGGCCTTCAAGCTCATGAGCGTGGCCGGGGCCTACTGGCGCGGGGACGAGCGCAACCCCATGCTCCAGCGCATCTACGGCACGGCCTTCGCCAGCCCCAAGGACCTGGCCAAGTACCTGACCTACCTTGAAGAAGCCAAGAAGCGCGACCACCGCAAGCTGGGCACCCAGCTCGACCTGTTCAGCTTCCACGAGGACGTGGGCGGGGGCATGGCCCTGTGGCATCCCAAGGGCGCGCTGGTGCGCACCATCATCGAGGATTTCGAGCGCAAGGAGCATTTGAAGCGCGGCTACGACATCGTGGTCGGCCCCCAGATTTTGAAGAAAGAGCTCTGGGAGCGTTCCGGGCACTACGAGAACTACCGCGAGAACATGTATTTCACCGAGATCGACGAGGTGGAGTACGGCATCAAGCCCATGAACTGCCTGGCCCACATGCTCATCTTCAAGTCCAAGACCCGAAGCTACCGGGACCTGCCGCATCGCTATTTCGAGCTGGGCGTGGTGCACCGCCACGAGAAGTCCGGGGTCCTGCATGGGCTTCTGCGCGTGCGCCAGTTCACCCAGGACGACGCGCACATCCTCTGCCGCCCGGACCAACTGCGCGACGAGATCGTGGGCGTGGTGAATTTCGTGCGCGACGTCATGGGTGTGTTCGGATTCGACTTCACGGCCGAGATCAGCACCCGGCCGGACAAGTCCATCGGCAGCGACGAGGACTGGGACCGGGCCACGGACGCCCTGAAAAACGCCCTGGACTCCATCGGCCTGGCCTATGAGATCAACGAGGGCGACGGGGCCTTCTACGGGCCAAAAATCGACATCAAGATCAAGGACGCCCTGGAGCGGAGTTGGCAGTGCGCCACCATCCAGTGCGACTTCACCCTGCCCGAGAGATTCGATCTGGCCTACGTGGGCCAGGACGGGAACCGGCACCGGCCGGTCATGCTCCACCGGGTGATCCTGGGCTCGGTCGAGCGCTTCATCGGGGTGCTCATCGAGCACTGCGCCGGGGCCTTGCCCCTGTGGCTCGCCCCGGTCCAGGCCCGCATCGTGACCGTGACCGACGCGCAAAACGAGTACGCTGAAAAGGTCTTGCAGTTTTTGACCAAAAAGGGCATCCGTGCTGAGGCGGACACTCGCAACGAAAAGTTGGGGTACAAGATCCGCGAAGCCCAGATGGAAAAAATACCTTTCATGCTGGTGACGGGCGACAAGGAAGTGGCGGCCGAGACCGTCAACGTGCGCTCCCGCTTAGGCGACGATCCGGGCGAAATGAGCCCGGAGGCGTTGGCGAACCTGATCGTGGCGGCCTGCGAAGAACCCTTTAAACGCGGAGGGATGAGCTATAACTTTTCCACGTTTCGGACGTCGTGAAGAACGCAGGGACGAAGGAGGCCGGATCAACGAGCGCATCCGCGTCCCCGATGTTCGGGTCATTGACGAGGAAGGAGAACAGCTCGGCATCATGCCCACCGCCGAGGCGCTGCGCGTTGCCAGGGAAAAGGGTCTGGACCTGGTGGAGGTGGCCGACAAGGCTGATCCGCCCGTGTGCCGGATCATGGATTTCGGCAAGTACAAGTACCAGCAGCAGAAGCGCCAGCAGGAAGCCAAGAAGAAACAGACCGTCATCCAGATAAAGGAAGTCAAGTTCCGGCCCAAAACCGACGACCACGACTTCCAGACCAAGCTGCGCCACATCCGCCGCTTCCTGGAGGAAGGAGACCGCTGCAAGGTCACTGTGTTTTTCAGGGGCCGGGAGATCGTGCACAAGGACCGGGGCCTGTTGGTCCTGGAACGGGTGATCCAGGAGACCTTGGACATCGCCAAGGTGGATCAGCCGCCCCAGCCCGAAGGCCGCACCGTGAACATGATGCTCGTGCCCACGGTCAAGAAAGTGAAAGAAACACCCCCGGCTCCGGCCCGGGACGCCGGGGCTCCCGGCAAGCAAGGAGAATAACATGCCCAAGATGAAGACCAACCGCAGCGCGGCCAAGCGCTTTTCCCGCACCGGCAGCGGCAAGTTCAAGCGCCGCCGTCAGGGCCTGCGCCACATCCTGACCAAGAAGAGCGCCAAGCGCAAGAACCGCCTGGGCGAGACCACCTTCGTGGACTCGGCCAACGAACGCGCGGTGTGCGCCCTTCTTCCTTACGCGTAGAGAGACGTTTTTCGCGGACGCTTTCGGCCTTTAACCGCCTGAAGCGTCCATTTTTTCCTGGAGGTTCGTCATGAGAGTGAAAAGAGGCATGGCCGCCAAAAAGCGGCACAAGAAATATCTGAAGATGGCCAAGGGCTACCGGGGCGCCGGCAGCCGCCTGTACCGCACCGCGCGCGAGCGCGTGGAGCACGGCCTGGTCTACGCCTTCCGCGACCGCAAGGTGCGCAAGCGCGAGTTCCGCAAGCTGTGGATTCTGCGCATCAACGCCGCAGCCCGGGAACAGGGCCTGTCCTACAGCCGGTTCATCTTCGGCCTGCAGAAGGCCGGGGTCCTGCTGGACCGCAAGGTCATGGCCGACATGGCCGTGCGGGACAAGGACGGCTTCGCCAAGCTGGCCGAGACGGCAAAAGCCCAGATCGCCTAGTGTCGCGTCCCGGAATTGGCGGCGTCTTTCGCAAGGTTGCAAGAATAAGAAATAATTTTTCTTATTCTTCTTCCTTGGTTGATCGTGTTTGGGGACCGCAACTCTAGGGGGGGCCGGCCATGACCGGCATAGAAGCTTTCGTCGGTGAATTGAATATTCTTGGCCGATCCTTTGAAGAGAGGATCGGCCAAGTCGCTTCGCTTGATGACCTGGAATCCTTCAAGGTTGAATTCCTTGGGAGGAAAGGGAAACTTGCCGCCATTCTCGACACACTGACGGCCTTGCCCCCGGCGGATCGGGGAACGGCGGGCAAAAACGCCAATTATTGGAAGAATTTTTTTTCCGAGGCCATTGACGCCCGTCGAACGGCCCTGAACCGGGCCGAGGCCAACGCCGAGCTGTCCCGCTTCGACCCCTCGCTCCCCGGACGCAGGCCCTATCCGGGCTCCCTGCACCCGGTGACCCTGGTCACCCAGGAGATCTGCGAGGTGTTCACCGGCCTCGGTTTCGAAGTCGTTTCCGGCCCCGAGGTGGAGAACGACTGGTACAACTTCGAGGCCCTGAACATCCCGCCCGAGCACCCGGCCCGGGACATGCAGGACACCCTGTACGTGTCCGAGTCCATTGTGCTGCGCACCCACACCTCCCCGCTCCAGGTCCGCTCCATGATGTCCGGCAAGCCCCCCCTGGCGGTCATCGCGCCGGGCAAGGTCTATCGCCGGGACTCGGATCTGACCCACACCCCCATGTTTCATCAGATCGAGGGGCTGCTGGTGGACCACCAGGTGAGCATGGCCGAACTGCGGGGCACCCTGACCAGCTTCGTGCAGCAGCTCTTCGGTGCGAGCGTCAAGGTCCGCTTCCGGCCCAGCTTCTTCCCCTTTACCGAGCCCTCGGCCGAGGTGGACATCTCCTGCGTGCTCTGTGGCGGGACCGGGGCCATCGCTGGCGCGCCCTGCCGGGTGTGCAAAACCACGGGCTGGGTGGAAATCCTGGGCTGCGGCATGGTCGATCCCAACGTGTTCAAGGCCGTGGGCTACGACCCGGATGTCTACACCGGCTTCGCCTTTGGTCTGGGCGTGGAGCGGGTGGCCATGCTGAAGTACGGAATCGGCGACCTGCGCATGTTTTTCGAGAACGACGTGCGCTTTCTGGAGCAGTTTTCTTAGCCGGACGTTTTAAGTCGTGGCGTTTGCTTCCTGGAACCGCCAAAAAAAAGAAAAGAATTTAAAAAAATTCATTGTTTTTCTTGTTTCTGGTTCGCACCAGCAGATGTGCCTTGAACGAGAAGCGGACCCCGTGATGTAAAGAAATCGGCCCATCCCTGGGCCTTTGCGCCAAACTACCAGGCCGGGTTGGGAGACATCACCCGCCCGGCCTTTTTTCGGAGGGCTTCCATGCTGCTCAGTCTCAAATGGCTCCGCGAGTTCACCCCCTATGCGGGCACGCCCGAGGCCCTGGCCGAAAAGCTGACCATGCTGGGCAACGAGGTGGAGGAGATATCCCGTCCTTTCGCCGCGTTATCCGGCATGGTCGTGGGCCATGTGGTGGAGTGCGGCCGTCATCCCGAGGCTGAGAAGCTCTCGGTCTGCCGGGTGGACGTGGGCAGCGAGGTCCTGGACATCGTGTGCGGCGCGCCCAACGTGGCCAAGGGCCAGAAGGTCCCGGTGGCCCTGGTGGGGAGCCGCATGCCCGACGGCATGGAGATCAAGAAGGCCAAGCTGCGCGGGGTCCCCTCCCACGGGATGATCTGCTCCGAGCGGGAGCTTGGCCTGTCCGAGGACCACTCGGGCATCATGGTCCTGGACGCCGGTCTGATCCCGGGCACCGGGCTCATCGAGGCTTTGGACCTGGAGACCGTGGTCTTGAACGTGAGCCTCACGCCCAACCGGGCCGACTGCCTGAGCGTCCTGGGCCTGGCCCGGGAGACAGCGGCCGCCTTCGGCCTGCCCCTCACCCTGCCTGTGGCCAAGGTCATTGAGAGCAGCGAGCGCGCCGCCGACCTCATGACCATCGACATTGCCGACGGCGAACTCTGCCCCCTGTACATGGCCCGGATCATCCGGGGGGTGAAAATCGCCCCCAGCCCGGCCGCCTTGCGTTACCGGCTCCTGTCCGTGGGACTGCGGCCCATCAGCAATGTGGTGGACGCCACGAATTTCATCATGATGGAACTGGGCCAGCCCCAGCACGCCTTTGACTTAAGCCTCCTGCAAGGCGGAAAGATCCGGGTGGCCCCGGCCTCGGACGGCCAGAAATTCACCACCCTGGACAACCAGGAGCGCAGCCTGCTCCCCTCGGACCTGCTCATCTGGGACGGGGCCAAGGCCGTGGCCCTGGCCGGGGTCATGGGCGGGGCCGAAACCGAAATCAGTGAGGCCACCACGGACGTGCTCCTGGAATGCGCAGTGTTTCGGCCCGGGACCATCCGCAAGACCGCCCGCCGCCTGGGCCTACCCTCGGAAGCCAGCTACCGCTTCGAGCGCGGGGTGGATCAGGTGGGCTCCCGCCTGGCCCTGGAACGGGGCGCGCAACTTCTGGCCGAACTGTCCGGCGGGACCGTGCTTTCCGGCTTGGCCCAGGCCGAGCCCAATCCCTGGGTCAAGCGGATCATCCCCTTCCGCACCGAGCGCTGCGTCAGCCTTTTGGGCCTGGACCTGACCCCGGACTTCTGCCGCGACGCCCTGACCAGCCTGGGCTGCCTGGTGGATACGGCTGCCGCAACCTGGCAGGTCACGGCCCCGTCCTGGCGGCTGGACCTGGAGCGGGAGGTGGACCTGATCGAGGAGGCCGCCCGGCTCTACGGGGTGGACCGCATTCCTTCGGTGATCCCCCGGGTGTCCAAGTCCAGCCAGGCCAAGCCCACCTCGGACACCCAGTTCGGGTTCCTCCAGAGCTTGAAGGCCTGGGGCGTGTCCGCGGGCTTTCGCGAGGCAGTGAACTACAGTTTCGTGGGCAACCAAGACTTAGACGCCCTGCATCTTCCGGCCGAGGGGCGGGTATACATCGCCAACCCCCTGTCCGAGGACCAGAACGTGCTGCGCACCCGGCTGGCCCCGGGCCTTTTGCACACTCTTCGCCAGAACGTGTCCCAGGGCAACGTGGCCCTGCGCGTCTTCGAGGTGGCCAAGACCTTTGCCGCTGACCCGGGTTCCGAGACCGGCGCATTGGAGACCAACACCCTGGGCCTGCTCCTGCACGGGCCGCGCCGGGCCGAGACCTGGCCCTGGTCCGAAGAAGCCAAGGACCAGTCGGCGGACTATCAGGACTTAAAGGGCGCGGTGGAGCATCTCCTGGAGGAGATGAAACTCGGCCGGGCCGACTATGTTTTGGACCGCGATCATCCCTACCTGGAGCCCCGGGTCCGGGTGGTCCTGGACGGCCGGGACTTGGGCGAGATCGGCCGGGTCAAGGCGGACATCGCGGACCTGTACCAGGCCCGCAAGGAGGTCTGGGTGGCCGAACTCAATGCCGACCTCCTGGCCCAGTTCAAGGCCCAGCGCAAGATCGTATTCGCCAAGCTCCCGGTGCTCCCGCCCGTGCGCCGGGACAGCACCTTCTTCTGCCCGGCCGCCCTGCCCGTGGCCGAGGTCGAGACCGCCCTGGCAGGCTTACGCGCCCCGCTGCTCACGGAGGTGAGGCTGGTGGCCGTGTTCTTCCCGGAGGACAACCCGGACCAGCGCAACCTGTCCTTCCGCTTCACCTACCGCCACACGGAGCGGACCTTGAAGGACAAGGAAGTGGACAAGGAGCACCAGCGCATCCTGTCTGCGGTCAAGGACAAATTGGGAGTGGGATTCTAGAGCCGCGTGCCAGGAGTGCCCGCGTCTTTCAACGGCGCGCGAGAATAAGAAAGAATTGTTCTTATTCTTCACTCCTGGTCGATCATACTTCGGGAACGCCCTATGCGCCTAGCTCGGCGCGATGGTGTCCTCAAAAAAGGCGACTCCGAATAGGGCCGCCTTTTTTCATGGCCGGTCTACAGTTCCTGCCAGACCCAGGCCACCTTGCCCACAAAGGGCTGGTCCGGGGCGTCAGCCGGGATGACCTGCTCGGGATGGGGGCCGTCCTCGGCGCGCAGGATATAGACATTGTCCTCGGGATCGAAGAAGATGCGCCGGAAATAGACCCCCTGCTGGGCGTGGTACACGGCGGCCACGTCCCCGGCCGTGGGCCGGGTCTGGTCCGTGTCCACCCCGACCAGGGCCCCGCGCCGGATGATGGGCTCCATGCCGCTGCCCTGGTTCACGATGAGCAGGAGAGAGGAGGCCCAGCGGCTTTCCGGGATGGACACCTGAAAGGTGGCCTGGCTCACGAAGCGGCCCTGCTCAAAGGCCCCGCCCGAGGCATAGGCCGGAACCAGCCGGGAGCGGCTCAAGCCGGAACCCTGCGGGTCCGGGTAGACCCCCAGCTCGGCCTCGGGAACCTGGGTTTCGCAGTGTCGCAGATAGACCGGCAGCCCCCCGTCCAGGACCCAGTCCGGGTTGAGCCCGAGCTTTCGGTACAGCTTGATGAGCCAGTCGGCCGGGATGGACTGGCGGCGCTTGGCATCGGAGATGCTCGATTGACGGATGCCCAGGACCTCGGCCAGTTCGATCTGGGTCCGGGTCCGGGTGGCCTTTTTGATGCGCTCGATGGCCTGTTCAAAGGCATGTGCTGGAAGCAAGGGACCCTCCCCCCTGGTTGCAGATTCACCCTTTACACAAATGTAACAAACTATATTCAATCACTGCGGGTTGATTCCTCGAAGCTCGCTTCGTTTACTCTTGGTTTGAGGAGTCTGTTCTGGGCCTTATGCCTTTGATGCTCCGCAGCTTGCTGCGGGGTAGTTCACTTTCTAAATTAATTTCGGTCCACTGTCAACTAGAAACCGAGTAACAGTTTATAACCCTTTATAATATAGGTGCAACCAAAGCGCAAGCCATTGGCATCCTGCCATTCCAACTGTTTAAAACAATTTTTCAGGATTTTTTCTTCGTTTCGGGGCGGTCAAACGGAGTACGCCGACATGCGGGAAATCTTTCTCCTGTCCGTACAGGATACCTTCGCGCGGATGCTGGTCAGCGGCCTCAAGCACTGGGAGTTCCGGGAGAACCCGGACTTCGGCCGGGATGGGGAGCGCAGCCTGGCCCTGGGCGACGCGGTCTTTCTGGTGTCCGTGGGCCCGCACACTCAGATCGTGGGCTACGGCTGGGTGGAGCATCTGCTGCGCGGGCCGGAGCTTGGGGCCTATTTTAAGGACGTGGCCCAGGGGCGCTGGCTGTCCTCGGGCGCGCCCTCGGTGCAGGCCTTTCAGGAAGAAATTCTGGGCCGGTACCAGGCCGCGGTGCGTCTGGCTGCAACTCCCCTGGCCGAGCCCATTGCCGTGGACCGGGTGCGCCAGCGCTTCACCGGACGCCCCTGGTCCGGCCTGGGCCTTGTCCATGCCGCGAGTTTGAAGCGGTACGCCCTGGACGGTCAGGAGGTGGAGGAGGCCTTGCGCGCCCTGCTGCCTGCCCCGGAACAGGCCTAAAAAAAGGGCGGCCCTTCTCAGGCCGCCCCAATGCTTCGGAAATGAGTCCCGGGCGGTCCGAACCGCCTAGCCCTTGAGCCGGGCGATGATGGCGGCCATGGCCTCCTCGGCCTTGTCGTGGTCCACCTGGCAGGTGCCCACCTTTTCGTGCCCGCCCCCGCCGTATTCGAGCATGAGCTGGCCCACGTTCACCGCGCTGGTGCGGTTTAAGATGCTGTGCCCCACGGTAAAGACCACGTTCTGCTTAAGCTTGCCCCAGATGACCTGCACGCTGATGTTGGCCTTGGGGTACAGGGTGTAGGCCAAAAACCGGTTGCCGGAGTAAATCTCCTCCTGCTCGCGCAGGTCGATGACCAGCACGTTCTCATCCATCCGGCTCCGTTTCTTGAGCATGTCCCGGTAGAGGGCGTCCTGCTCGAAATAGCGAGCGGTCCGCTCCTTCACGTGGGGCAGCTCCAGGATGGCCGCGATGGTCATGGTCCGGCAGGCTTCCATGAGCTCCATCATGAGCTGGTAATTGCTGATGGTGTAATCCCGGTAGCGGCCCAGGCCCGTGCGCGGGTCCATCATGAAGCTCAAAAGCACCCAGCCCGCGGGTTTCAAGATCTCCTCCGAGGTCAGGTCCCCGCTGTCGCACTTGTCCACGTAGCGCATCATCTCGTCGAATTTGGGGGAGAAGGTCTTGTGCGCGCCGTAGTAGTCCCAGATGACCCGGGCGCAACTGGGGGCCGGACGGGAGTCGCCTTTGTACTCCAGGTCCTCGCCATGGCGCATCTGCTCGCTGGTGTGATGGTCGAACCACAGCCCGCAGCCCGGGACGAACGGCACATTGGCCAGCACGTCGTTCTCGGTCACTTTGATGGTCCCGTCCTGCATGTCTTTGGGATGCACAAAGGTCCAGTCCTCGACGATCCCGGCCTCGCGCAGAAGAACCCCGCAGATCAGCCCGTCAAAATCGGATCGGGTCAAAAGCCTCATGCCCATGCCTCCTTCCCGTTTGGGTGGCCTCGCGACGCTGCACCCGGACTTCCGGGCCGCGTTGGTGTCTCATTCCAGTCAGGCGCTGCGCGCCGCTGCTCGGATCAGGGCCTGAAAAAATACGCCCTGCCCCGGGCAGCCCAATATCCTGATACCTGTTTCTTGGGCTTCTGCCAAGAACTCCCCGGCTTTCCGGGTGAAATTTTTTTAGGCCTGGGCTCCGAAATCAACATCCACCTGTTCCTGGCCGTCCTTGCGCCGGACCACCTCGCCCAGGACCCAGGCGGGAACGTCCAAGCCGTGCAGCCGGGCCACGACCTCCTCGGCCTCGGCCTTGTCCACGATGAGCACGAAACCCACCCCGCAGTTGAATATCTGGAGCATCTCCGGCCAGGTGAGTTGGCCCTGTTCCTTGAGCCACTCAAACACCGGCGGCACGGTCCAGGACCCGAAATGGAGTTTGGCCGTGACCCCGGCGGGCAGGACCCGGGGCACGTTCTCGTAGAACCCGCCCCCGGTGATGTGGGCCATGCCCTTGATCCGGGTGTCCTTCAAAAGGCGCAGGATGGGGGCCACGTAAAGCCTCGTGGGGGCCAGCAGGGCCTCCCGGAAGGTCCGGCCGTCGCCAGGCACCTCGTCGGTCCCGGCCCGGCCCGAGGCCGCGAAAATCTTGCGGATCAGGGAATAGCCGTTGCTGTGCGGGCCAGTGGAGGCCAGGCCCACGAGCTTGTCCCCGATGGTGATGTTCGACCCGTCCACGATCTTGGCGTTGTCCACCACGCCCACGCAAAAACCGGCCAGATCATACTCGCCCGGGGCGTAGAACCCGGGCATCTCGGCCGTCTCCCCGCCCAAGAGCGCGCAGCCGGACTCCTTGCAACCGGCCGCGATCCCGGTGATGACCCGCTCGGCAATGCCCGTATCCAGCTTGCCGCAGGCGAAATAATCGAGGAAGAAGAGCGGCTTGGCCCCCTGGACCAGGATGTCGTTCACGCTCATGGCCACCAGGTCGATGCCCACGCTGTCGTGCCCGTCGAAATCAAAGGCCAGCTTGAGCTTGGTGCCCACCCCGTCCGTGCCGGAGACCAGCACGGGCTCGGTCATGTTGCTCAAATCCGGCTTGAACAAGCCCCCGAACCCGCCGATGTCCGTGATCACGCCCTTGGTGAAAGTGCTGGCGGCAATGCCCTTGATGCGCCCCACCAGGGACTGGGCGGCGTCGATATCGACACCGGCCGCTTTGTAGGCCTCGGCGCGGTCGGACATGAACGGGTCTCCTCTTCTCGCGTCCGCATGAGGCGGCACGCTTCTGGCAAAGCTTGGGAAAGCCAGCCAAGGACCGGACGCCCGATCTTGGCAGAACCCATGTATATTTGTATCATGGACGAAATTCAAGACCCTTTTTCCCCGCCTGTCCGGAGGCCCGCCATGCGTCGCACCACCATCCCTCTTTCGGCCGCTCTGGCCCTGGCCTGCGCCCTGTCCTTGAGTCTTGGTCCGGCCCGACCCTCCGCGGCCCAGGAGCGTGACCTGATCACCTCCCCGGACGAGGCCAAGGCCGCCATCGACACCACCCAGACGGAAGGCCCTCCCCACACGGGCAAATTCCCGAACAAGGACACGGCCAAAAACCGCAAGGACGTGAGCATGGGCACCCGCGAGCCCAAGGGGACCCTGTCCATCGGCGCGGACGAGGAGGGGAGCCGGACCATGGACGTGATCCCGCCCAAGAAAAAGGCCAAGGACGAGCAGCAGCAGCCCATCTACGTGCAGCCCAAGATCCAGGTGAAACCGTAGCGGCGGCGACAAAAAAGGGCGGCCCCCAAAAGGGTCGCCCGGTCTGAAACGGCAAGGCCCCGGCCCCGGGGCTATTTCTTGATCACGAAGCGCAGGCCGAAGCCCTTGTGGCGATAGCTGCCGAAGATTTCCGTCTGGCAGGCGGCCAGGATGTCCTCCACCCGGGCCACGGCAGGCGCGGACTGGCCCGGGCCTAAGTCAAAGACCAGGCCGCCCCGGGCCGAGAGTCGGGGCCAGGCCAGGGCGAAATCATGGCCCGGGTCGAAGAACGGGCTGGTGTGCCGCCCCACCCAGACAAAGCTTAAAGGCCCCTGGCCCAGATCGGCCGAGCGCGAATCCCCGAAAATCATGTCCACGTTGGACAGGCTCCGGCCAGGAGGCGCGGCGGCCAGGCCCAGGTCGCAGTCGTCCAGGATGGTCAGGCGCTTGCCCCTGGCCCGGCGGCAAAGATGCCGCGCCGCGCGGCACAGGCCGTTGCCGTGGAAGGTCCCGATTTTCAGGAAATCGCCGGGCACGGCCAGGATGGAGTTCCACTCGAAGAAATTGACCACGGCGTCCACCGCGTCGCGCGGGGCCGGAAAGGGATGGGCGTTGACCCCGGGGGCATCCTTGCCGGGCGGGGTGGACACGATCTGGCCCAGGGCCAGGTCGATCTTGGCCCCCCGCTTCTGCCCGGTTTCGCGGCGGCAATCCTGGTCCTGCGGGGTGCTGCGCCCCTTCTTGGCGCCGGTGGTGTTGCTCGGTCCCATGCTTCCCCCTTGCGGTTGCCTGATCTGGTTGCCCGATCTGTTTCCTTGAAGCGTGCGCGGCAAAAAGCGCACTGCCTGGGGATTTGCAAAACCGGTGCCGGGAGGGGCTCGTGTTGGGCACTGGAATAGACAGCGTCACCCTCGAATACGTAAACATAAGAATTAATAATTCTTATTCTTCATTCTTGGCTGGGCGTATTTCTGGAGCGCGGCACTCGGGCCTGAAAACAAAAGGCCGGGAAGGGTCTCCCCTCCCCGGCCCCTCATATGGCGTCAATCAGCGGCGCGTGGTCTATTTGTAGTAGATTTTCAGCTCGTTGGTGTGCACCTGGGTCTGGCCCGGGGTGGGCTGTCCGGCGGTGATGACCACGCTCTGGCCGTCCTTGATGACCGGGGACTCGCGCACGAATTTCTCGGCCCGCTCCAAATGCCCGGGGATGGTGGTGTCCACCAGATGGGGGTGCACACCCCAGAAGAAGTTCAGGTCCTTGACCACCCGGGCGTCCGTGGTCAGGGCGTGGATGGGCTGGGCCGGGCGGCGGCTGGACAGGAGCCGGGCCGTGGACCCGCTGGTGGTGTGGGCCACCAGGGCCGCGGACTCGGTGTTGTCGGCCAGCAGGCAGGCGGCGTAGGCCAGGTACTTGCTGGGGTTCTTCTCCTTCTTGGGCGGCAGCGGCCCCTGGGAGCGCTCGATGTAATAGGGCTCGGCGCTGGCCGCGATCTCGCTCATGAAGCGCACGGCCTCCACCGGATAATTGCCCATGGCCGTCTCTTCCGAAAGCATGACACAGTCCGCGCCGTCCATCATGGCGTTGGCCACGTCAGCGGCCTCGGCCCGGGTGGGCATGGGATTTTTGACCATGGACAGGAGCATCTGGGTGGCCACGATGACCCCCTTCTGGGCGTGGCGGCAGGCCCGGATGATGCGCTTCTGGATCACGGGCACGGCGGCCAGGGGGCATTCCAGGCCCAGGTCCCCCCGGGCCACCATGATGGCGTCGGTCAGCTCCAGGATGGAGGCCAGGTTGTCCACGGCGTTCTGGCGCTCGATCTTGGCCACCACCGGAATCCAGACCCCGTGCCGGTCGATCTCCGAGCGGATGTCCCTAATGTCGTCCAGGGTCTGCACAAAGGACAGGGCCACGGCGTCCAGGCCGATGTCCAGGCCCTCGTGCAGGTCCTTCTTGTCCTTGGCCGTGAGCGCGGGCATGGGGTGGAACTTTCCCGGAAAGGCGATGCCCTTCTTGGAGGTGAGCACCCCGCTGTTCTTGGCCTCCATCTCGAAGAGCTTGTCCTTGACGCACACCCGGGTGACCCGGAACTGGAGCATCCCGTCGCTCAAGGACACGGGCATGTTCACGTCCAGGCCGAGCAGGAGTTCGGCCATGTCCAGGGGGATGAAGGGCGCGGTCTCGGCCTTGTCGGCCATGTCCGGCAGGCCCAGGGACACGAAGTCCCCCTTGTTCACCTGCACCGGGGAGTCCTTCACGTCGCCGATGCGGATTTTAGGCCCGCACAGGTCGCCCATGATGGTCAGGGGCTGGTTCAGTTCGCTCTCCAGGCCCCGGATGATCTGCACCGTGGGCAGGAAGGTGGCCGCATCGGAATGGGAGAAGTTCAGGCGGAAGATGCGCACGCCATATTCCACCATGGCCTTCATGGTCTCGTGATTGGACGAGGCTGGCCCGAGGGTGGCCACGATTTTGGTGCGCATGGGCTCTCCTTTCGCTGGGATGAAGGGTGTCTGAGTCTTCGCTTCCAGTACGATGAAACGGCCGAGGCCTCAAGGAAAATCCCCACGATTCGCGGCCTGGCGACACGGGCCTCGAAACGCTCCACCCCGGGGTCTGCATGAATATATATAATGTTTTCAAAATATTGCAGACTTGCCCTCCCTGGTCAAGGGGAGTACTATCCGCCCGCCATGAAACGCCTGCTCCTCTTCCTCCTCCTCGGCCTCATCTTTGCGGCCCGCCCCTGCGCGGCCCAGGGTCCGGAAAAACGGGTGGCCCTGGTCATCGGCAACTCGGCCTACCAGGGCGTTCCCCCCTTGAAGAACTCGGCCAGCGACGCCCGGGGCGTGGCCGCCTCCCTGAAGGAGATCGGGTTCGACCTGGTGGGCGGCGGGGCCATGACGGACCTGGACCGGGAGGGCCTGGAAAAGGCCATCCAGGCCTTTGGCAAGGCCTCAAGCGGCGGGGCCGTCGGGCTTTTCTACTATTCCGGCCACGGGGTGCAGGTGGACGGCAAGAACTACCTCATCCCGGTCTCGGCCAATGTGGAGCGCCGGGCGGACATCAAATTCCAGTTGGTGGACGTGGACCTGGTCCTGGACGAGATGGGCTACACGGGCAACCAGGTCAACGTGCTCATCCTGGACGCCTGCCGCAACAACCCCTACACCTCCCGGGGATTCAAGGGCAGCGCCGCCGGTCTGGCCCCCATGGACGCCCCGCGCGGGACCTTCATCGCCTACTCCACGGCCCCGGGCAAGGTGGCTTCCGACGGCGAGGGCGTGAACAGCCCCTACTCCTCGGCCCTGGCCGAGTACATCAAGAAACCCGGCCTGCGCATCGAGGACGTGTTCATCCAGGTGGGCCTGGCCGTGGAGAAGACCTCGGGCGGGGACCAGCAGCCCTGGCAGTCCAACAACCTGCGCGGGGTCTACCGCTTCATTCCCAACGGCGACGCCCCTGCGGGCGAGGCGGTCAGCCCGGTCCAGGCCGAGACCGCCCCGGCCCATTCCCAGGATGCGGCCTTTGAAATGAAGTTCTGGGAATCCGCTGAAAAGAGCGGGGACCCCAAGGATTACCAGGCCTATCTGGAATCCTACCCCTCGGGGAAATTCGCCTCCCTGGCCAAGTTGCGCATCGAGGAGAAGAAGCCCAAGGCCCCGGAATCCGCGCCCGTGCGGCGTCTGGGCGCGTCCGAGGCCTGGCGCGAACCGGTCACGGGCCTGGACTTCGCCTGGGTGCCCTCGGGATGCTACGAGATGGGCTGCGGCCCCTGGACCCACGACTGCGACGACGACGAGCGGCCCGTGCACCTGGTCTGCCTGGACGGATTCTGGATGGGCAAGACCGAGATCACCCGGGGCCAGTGGGCGGCGGTCATGGACCCCATCCAGGGCCTCTCCGCCTCGCCAGCGGTCCAGGACCTGCCCATGACCGGGGTGTCCTACGCCCAGGCCCGGGCCTTTATCGAGAAACTGACCCAGGTGGGCGGGGGCGCGCTTAAGTTCCGCCTGCCCACCGAGGCCGAATGGGAATACGCCTGCCGCAGCGGGGGCAAGGCCGAGGTCTACGCCGGGGGCAACGACCCGGACCTGTTGGCCTGGTACGCCGGACTGGCCACGCCCGGGGGCGCCCTCCAGGTCCATCCGGTGGGGACCAAGGCCCCCAACGGCCTGGGGCTTTCGGACTTGAGCGGCAATGTCTGGGAATGGGTCATCGACAGTTGCGGGGAGGACGCCTACGCCAAGCACCAGCGCTCCAATCCCGTGTATCTGCGCGAAGGGACCTGCCAGGGCCTGCGCGGGGGCAGCTTCCTGCAAGGGGCCTCCTCGGCCCGCTGCTCCTTCCGGGGAACCAGCGAGGACGGGGCGGGCAAGCCGGACACGGGCCTGCGCCTCATCCGGGTGCCCTGACCGCCGCCCAGAGGAGGGAACCCCTACGTCCCCCTTCTCTCTTTGCTGATCGATCCCTCAAAAAAATACTGGCCACTGACTTCAAGCACACGCAACTCAGCTTGACGCCTCTCAATTATCATTGACGAGACTGGCCTTTTCCTGCCACAGCAGTGGCTCTACGTAGCACCTTATAGCCCTGAACCCGGCCGAGCATGAAACTGACCACCCGAAGCCGCTACGGAACCCGCATGGTCCTGGATATCGCCCTGAACCAGGGCCAGGGTCCGGTGCGGGTCTGCGACATCGCCCGGCGCCAGGATCTCTCGGTCAAGTACCTGGAACGACTCATCGGCGAACTCAAAAGGGCGGGATTCATCAAGAGCCGCCGGGGACCCAAGGGCGGGCACATGCTGGCCCGGCCCATGTCCGAGATCACCGTGGGCGAGATCGTCCGGGTCCTGGAAGGCGGCATCGAGGTCATCGGGTGCGGCACGGACGTGAAGTCCTGCCCCCGGGCCGAAGTCTGCCTGACCCGCAAGGCCTGGATGCGGGCCGGACGCGCCCTGTACACCGAACTGGACTCCATCACCGTGGCCGACCTGATCAAGGACGCCCAGGCCTGCCCCCGCGCCGAGAACGGGGAAGCCTCTGCCCCGCCCGCCCCTGCCCGTCCCGCCTCAGACAAGGATAGAACCTGAATTTATTCAGGATGTTGTCGATAGAAATTTATCCACCCCCCCCACCAGACCAGGGGAACCGCACAAGGGAGGCTCTATGCTCAAGAACTTGAAACTCGGCTTGAAAATCGGCGGTGGCTTCGGCGTTCTCATCGCCCTGGCCGTCCTGCTCGGAACCCTGGCCATCTTCAACATGAGCCGGGTGAGCACGAACGCCGTGCGCCTGTCCGACGAGTTCGTGCCGGAAGTGGCCATCGCCAACGAGGTGGAGCGCGCGGCCATGGACACCATCGGCATCATGCGCATCTGGGGCACCACCGAGGACAAGACCACCTACGAGGCTGGCCGCAAGCGTCTGGATGAGGTCCTGGCCCGGCTGAAGGACGCCAAGGACCATGCCGCCAAGCACCCTGAACTGGTCAAACTCAAGGACGGAGCGGATCGGGCCGAAGCCGCTGTCCAGGACTATAAGAAGCTGGTGGACCAGACCGTGGTCATTTTCGAGGATTTGGCCAAGCAGCGCCAGATCATGGTCGTCAGCGCCCAGGACTTTATCAAGAACCTCAATGATTTTCTGGACGACCAGGGCAAGAAGAACCAGGAAGAGATCAAGGCCGGCGCCGGAACGGAGAAGCTCCTGGATCGGGCCTGGAAGCTGGACAAGATCAACGACATCATGGATCTGGGCAACGAGGCGCGCGTCCTCAGCTTCCGGGCCCAGGCCCAGCGGAGCCCGGAGATCATGCGCCAGGGCCTGGAGAACATCCCCAAGATCGAAAAAATCCTGGACGAGGTCAAGGCCAAGACCACTCAAGAAGTGAACCTGAAGCAGATCGAAGCCATCCGCGCTGCGGCCAAGGCCTACGGCAAGGCCATGTCCGACTACCTGGAGAACTGGCTCAAGGCCCAGGAGCTGGGCAAGAAACGGCTGGAAGTGGCCACCAAGGTGGTGACCGAGGCCGAGGCCGTGGCCAAGGGCGGCATCGAGCAGACCAAGGAGATCGCGGCCCTGGCCGTGACCAACTTGAACTCCGCCTCCTTCATCCTGATCATCGGGCTGGCCATCGCCGCCATCATCGGCGTGGCCGTGGCCTTCTTCCTGACCAAGGGCATCACCGGCCCGGTCATCCTGGGCGTGGCCTTCGCCAAGCGCATGGCCGAGGGCGACTTCACCCAGACCCTGGCCATCGACCAGAAGGACGAAATTGGCATCCTGGCCGCCTCCTTGAACGAGATGGTGGACAAGCTCTCCCAGGTGGTGGGCGACGTGTCCCAGGCCACCAGCAACGTGGCTGCGGGAAGCGAGGAGCTGTCCTCCTCCTCCCAGAGCCTCTCCCAGGGCGCCACGGAACAGGCCGCCAGCCTTGAGGAAGTCTCCTCCAGCATGGAGCAGATGACCTCCAACATCCGCCAGAACGCCGAGAACGCCCTGCAGACCGAGAAAATCTCTCAGCAGGCCGCGCGCGACGCCCAGGAATCCGGTCTGGCCGTGGGCCAGGCCGTGGTGGCCATGAAGAACATCGCCGAGAAGATCTCCATCATCGAGGAGATCGCCCGGCAGACCAACCTTCTGGCCTTGAACGCGGCCATCGAGGCCGCCCGGGCCGGAGAGCACGGCAAGGGCTTCGCCGTGGTGGCCGCCGAAGTGCGCAAGCTGGCCGAACGCAGCGGCGCGGCGGCCGGAGAGATCGGTGAGCTGTCCACCTCCACCGTGGCCGTGTCCGAGAAGGCCGGGCAGATGCTTTCCAAGCTGGTCCCGGACATCCAGCGCACTGCGGACCTGGTCCAGGAGATCACCGCGGCCAGCAACGAGCAGAACTCCGGCGCGGAGCAGATCAACAAGGCCATCCAGCAGCTCGACCAGGTGGTCCAGCAGAACGCCTCCTCCTCCGAGGAGATGGCCTCCACGGCCGAGGAGCTGTCCAGCCAGGCCGAACAACTCCAGCAGACCATGTCCTTCTTCCAGGTCAATGCCTCGGGCCACGCCTCGGGCTACTCCTCGGCCCACTCCCCAGGTCGGCCCACGAAGCGAGTCACGGCCCATGCGGCCCCGCCCAAGAAGATCGCGGCCGCCCCGGGCAAGAAGAACGGGGGGGCCGGACTGGCCCTGGACATGGCCGGCGACGACGACCAAGAATTCGAACGGTTCTAGCCCATGGCGGCCATCGACCTTTCAGCCGGGGGCAGCACGAACCAGTTCTTGAGCTTCGTGTTGAACAAGGAGCCCTATGCCCTGGACATCTCCAGGGTGCGGGAGGTGCTGGAGTACCAGCCCATCACCCGGATTCCCCGCACCCCGGAGTTCTTTTCGGGCATCCTGAACCTGCGCGGGAGCGCGATTCCGGTGGTGGACCTGCGCCGCAAATTCGGGATGGGGCCTACGGAAAAGACGGTCAACACCTGCATCATCATCGTGGAAGTGATCTGGGAGAACGAGAGCATCGTGCTCGGGGCCTTGGCCGATTCCGTGCGGGAGGTCTTCGAGCTTCTGCCGGAGCAGATCGTGCCCGCCCCGCGCATGGGCACGCACATCCGGCCCGAGTATCTCGCGGGCATGGGCCGGATGCAGGACCATTTCATCATGGTTTTGAACGTGGACACACTCTTTTCCGGCGAGGAGTTGGCCATGGTCCAGGCCGCCGGTCTGGAGCCGCCACCGCCGCCCCCGGCCAATGAGGCCGGCTGAACGACCAACCCGACCGCCCGGTCTCTTCTGCCGGGCGGTTTTTTTTCCAGCCCCCAACCCCCTGGCCAAGCGCCCTTTTGTCCCTGTGCCCGGACCAGATTATTTCCAAAATCCTCCCTGGGTATTTACTCACCCGGGCAAATGGGTGTATGCCTTTTCAGGGCCAAGTGGCCTGCCGGATTCATGAATATTTCTGCTAGCGACAAGGAGATCCTATGCTCCGACTGAAATTGAAGGGCCAACTGGTGGGGGGCTTCTCGGTGGTAGCCCTGATCACCCTGGTGGTCGGGCTCATCGGGTGGCGAGGGGTGGTGTCCATCAATGAGAATTTGAACGAGCTCTCCGGGGTGAAACTCCCGGCCCAGGCCAGCCTGCTCAATTTTTCCGGGCAAGGCGAGAGCCTGCGCGTGGTGCAGCGCACCCTGCTGACCCTGGGCATCGACCAGCCCACCCGCGACCGGCAGTACGCCAACGTCCAGCGCATCCGGGAGACCATCGCCAAGGACTGGAAGGCCTACGAGGCCCTGCCCAAGACCCCGGAAGAAACCGCGCTGTGGAAGGACTTCAGCCAGGCCTGGGACTCCTGGGCCCAGGAGAACGACAGCTTCTTCAGCCTTTCCAAGGAGCTGGAACGAAACGGCATTCTCAATCCCACGGACTTCCGCTACAAGCTGGAGCTGTTCCGGGCCGACCACTACAAGCTGCTCCATTCAATGAGTGACTTGATCCTGGTCAACGAGGCCTTCGAGGGCGGCGAAGACCCCCACGCCTGCAATTTCGGAAAATGGCTGGATGGCGAGAGCAAGTCCATCAACAATGCGGAAGTGAAGAAATTCCTGGATCTCATCACCCCGAACCACGCCCAGTTCCACGCCGGAATCAAGCACCTGCACGAGCTGGTGCGCCAGGGCCGCAAGGACGAGGCCTTAAGCCTCTACGCCAAGGAGGTCAGTGGGCCGGCCAATATCACCTTTGATTTTCTGCGGGACTTGCGCCAGGAGGCCACCAAGGGCGAGAAGCTGTACGACAGCATGTTCCAGCAGGCCATGGTCAGCACCCTGGAGAAGCAGCGCGTGGCCCTGGGGCTTCTGGACAAGCTGCTCAAGGCCAACCAGGCCGGGACGGACAGGATGGTCCAAAAATCGGCCAGCACCTCCCGCCAGGCCGCCTGGACCTCCATCCTGGGCATGATCCTGGGCGCGGGCTTGGCCGTGGGTCTGGGGCTCCTCTTGGCCCGGGCCATCGTGGGGCCGCTGCAAAAAGGCATGCGCTTCGCCGACACCATGGCCCAGGGCGATTTGACCGCCAGCCTGGACGTGAACCAGCAGGACGAGGTCGGGCAACTGGCCGATTCCCTGCGGACCATGACCGACCGGCTCTCGGGCGTGGTGGGCGACGTGCTCTTCGCTACCGAGGGCGTGGCCAGCGGCAGCGGGGAGCTGTCCTCCTCGGCCCAGAGCCTGTCGCAGGGGGCCACGGAACAGGCCGCCTCCCTGGAGCAGATATCCTCCAGCATGGAGCAGATGACCTCCAACATCCGCCAGAGCGCGGAGAACGCCCAACAGACCGAGAAGATCGCGTCCCAGACGGCCCAGGACGCCCAGGAAGGCGGCGGCGCGGTCATGGCCACGGTCGCGGCCATGAAGCAGATCGCGGAAAA
Organism: uncultured delta proteobacterium; assembly: GCA_903835685.1. Classification (GTDB taxonomy): domain Bacteria; phylum Desulfobacterota; class Desulfovibrionia; order Desulfovibrionales; family Desulfovibrionaceae; genus CAILNX01. Next base: position 7,532 of record CAILNX010000062.1, on the reverse strand, counting down.
GATCACCATCGTCGAGGAAATCGCGCGGCAGACCAATCTGCTGGCCTTGAACGCGGCCATCGAGGCGGCCCGGGCCGGGGAGCACGGCAAGGGCTTTGCCGTGGTGGCCGCCGAGGTGCGCAAACTGGCCGAGCGCAGCGGTTCGGCCGCAGCCGAGATCGGTCAGCTTTCCGGCCAGAGCGTGGCCGTGGCCGAACAGGCCGGGGTCATGCTCACCCGCATCGTGCCGGACATCAAGCGCACGGCCGACCTGGTCCAGGAGATCACGGCCGCCTGCAACGAGCAGAACTCCGGCGCGGAACAGATCAGCAAGGCCCTGCTCCTGCTGGACCAGGTGGTCCAGCAGAACGCCTCGGCCTCGGAGGAAATGGCCTCCACGGCCGAGGAGCTTTCGGCCCAGTCCGTACAGTTGCAGGAGACCATGCGCTTCTTCAAGGTGCGCCAGGCCGGACGGACGAGGCGGCCCGCCCTGCCCGCGCCAGCGCGAAAAGGCTTGGTCAAGCCCAAGGCCCTGGCCCAAGGCCTGGATTCCGAGGGAGATGATGATTTCGAGAGGTTTTAAAAAACCTATTTGCCGATGCAGAATCGGCTGAAAATCTGGTCCAGCACCTGCTGGGGGGCCATCTCGCCCGTGACCTCGGACAGGATGGAGCAGGCCAGCTCCAGGCGCACGCCCAGCAGGTCGTAGGGCAGGCCCTGGGCCGCCTCGACGGCCAGGGCCTCAAGCTCCCCGGCCGCCCGGGCCAGGGCCGTGGCCTGGCGGGCGTTGGGCACGGGCGCGTCCGGATCGGGCTCGCCCCCGGCGGCCAGAAGGCGGCGGCGCATGGCCGTGGCCAAATCCTCCAGACCCAGGCCCTGCTTGGCCGAAAGGACCAAAACCTCGAAGCCCTGCCCGGCCAATTCCTCGGCCAAATCCGTTTCCCGGGCGGGCAGGTCGGCCTTGTTCAGGGCCACCAGGACCCGGGCCGGACCCAGGCGCTCCAGGAGCGCCCGCTCCCGGGCCTCCAGACCCTGGGAACGGTCTACCACCAGGACCACCAGGTCGGCCTGTTCGGTGAATTCCTGGCCCAGGCGCAAGCCCTCCATCTCCACCACGTCCCCGGTGTCCCTTAAGCCCGCCGTGTCCATGAGGCGCACGGGCAGGCCCTCCAGGTCCAGGGTCTCTTCCAGATAGTCCCGGGTGGTGCCGGGCAGGTCGGCCACAATGGCCCGCTCCCGGCCCAGCAGGGCGTTGAGCAGGCTGGATTTCCCGGCATTGACCCGACCGGCCAGGACCACCAAGGCCCCTTCCCGCCACAGCCCGGCCCGCCGGACCCCGGCCAGGAGGCTGCGCAGGCCGCGCAGGGTCTGCTCCACCCCGGAGATGAGCTCGTCAGGCGGGCAGCACTCCACCTCGTCCTCGGGAAAATCCACGGCCAGGGTGAGCTTGACCCGCAAATCCTCCAGGCTGGCCCGCAAATCGCGCACCCTGCGGCCCAAGGCCCCGTCCAGCTTGACCTTGGCCCAGCCCAGGGCGGCCCGGGTGGGCGCGGACACCAGTTCGGCCACGGCCTCGGCCTGGGTCAGGTCCAGGCGGCCGTTCAGATAGGCCCGCAGGGTGAACTCGCCAGGACCGGCCAGACGCGCGCCCGAGGCCAGCACGGCCCCCAGCACGGCCCGGACCATTCCGCGCCCACCGTGGCAGTGAATCTCCAGCACATCCTCGCCCGTGAACGAGCCCGGGCCGGGCATGGCCACCATGAGCCCCTGGTCCAGGGCCTGGCCGTGTTCGTCCAGAATCTCGCCGAAGTGCATACGTGATGGCTTGAACCCGGCGAAATCCGGGCGATGGGAGCGGAACAGGGAGAGGCCCAGGGCCAGGCTCCGAGGCCCGCTCAGGCGCACGATGGCCACCCCGCCCGAGCCCGGGGGCGTGGCCACGGCCGCAATGGTGTCCGTGTCCTGGTTCAGCATGGCCCCTCGGCCTCGGCGTCAAAAACCCTGGTCATCCTGACTGCCCCAAAGAAAAACGGCCCCGGCCGTGAGGTCGGGGCCGTTTCAAGATTTTCGTTTACGCCCTGGGTTCGTCCTTGCGCTCCTGGCGCTGAGGGGGTCGCCGCTTGGGCAGGATGAGCACCTTTTTCATGGGGCCTTCGCCCTTGCTGCGGGTCTGGATCTGGGCGTCGGCCTGCAGGGCCATGTGCACCACCCGGCGGTGGTAGGAGGACAGCGGCTTGGTGCTCTGGGGCCGACCGAAACGCTTGACCCGCTCGGCCAACTGGGTGGCCAGGCGGCGCAGGCCGTCGTTCTGGCGCTCGCGGTAGTCCCCGGTGTCGATCTGCACCCGCACCGTGGCCTGGAGCTTGCGGCAGACGATGCGGTTCACCAGGTACTGGATGGCGGCCAGGGTCTGGCCCTCGCGGCCGATGATCAGCCCGGAGTTCTCCTCGTCGTCGATGAACACGTCCACCCGGCCGCCCTCGCGGGAAAACTTGAGCGTGGGGTTCTCCACGATGGGGGCCAGGACCTTCAGGAGGACCTCGCGCACCGTGTCTTCAGCCAGTTGGGGGTCCACGGTGAGTTCGTCGGCCCCGTGCAGGTCCTCGTCATCCAGGTCCGCCTCGGCCAGGCCCAGGGCCGGACTGGTCTCGTGACCGGCCTCGTGATCGGCCTCTTCCTCGGCCGCCATGCGGGACGGGGACCGAGTCAAGGGCAGGCTCTGGGGCGGGGCCAGGGACGGGGCCGGGCTGGACACTGCGGGCCGGTGTTCCTCGGCCAGGGCCGGGAGATCGGCAGCAGGAGCCGCCGGTTCGGGCTGGGGCTCGGGGCGTCTTTGGGGCGCGGGCTCGGGCCGGGTGGCGGCCTCAGGCCTGGAATCAGGACGGGATTCGCCCTTGCCACGGGACGGGCCGCGCTCCCGGGACTTGTTCCGGGATTTCTGGGCGGCCGGAGCCGGGGCCTCGGCCGAGGCTGCGGGCGCGGCTACGGGTGTGGCTTCGGGTGCGCTCACAGGGGCCGGGCGATCCGCTTCATGCTTGCGGAAATCCCCACGGGGCCGGGCCTTGACGCAGGCCTTCTTCACGCCCACCAGACCGAAAATCCCCGAAGAACCTCCTGAAATGATCTCTATCTCCAACTTTCCGCGATCAAGCTCGAAATGGCGGCAGGCCTCCTCAATGGCCAGATCCAGGCTTTTTCCCTGGAATTCCCTGAATTCGCTCATGAAGGTCTCCTTGTGCAGTGTGCGCGCTCATGAATTTTTGATGCCTCTTTAAGAGGACTTGCGCATCATCCACCACTGCTGGGCGATGGAAAGAACGTTGTTCACCAGCCAGTAGACCACCAGTCCCGAGGGGAAGTTCAGGAACAGGAAGGTGAAGATCACCGGCATGAACATCATGACCTTGGCCTGGGTGGGGTCGCCCGGGGGCGGGGTCATCTTCTGTTGCAGGAGCATGGTCGCGCCCATGATCAGCGGCGTGACGTAGTACGGGTCCTTGGCCGCCAGGTCCGCCAGCCAGATCATGTCCGTAAAGGGCACGTGCACGATGAACGGGGCGTGGCGCAGCTCGATGGCGCTGAGCAGCGCCTTGTACAGGCCGAAGAAGACCGGGATCTGCACGACCATGGGCAGGCAGCCGCCGGCCGGGTTGACCTTGTAGGTCTTGTACAGGGCCATCATCTCCTGGTTCAGCTTCTCCTTGTCGTCCCCGTGCTTCTCGCGCAGCTTGGCCAGCATGGGCTGAAGCTTCTTCATCTTGTCCATGGACTGGTAGCTCTTCTGGGACAGGGGCCAGAACAGGAGCTTGATCATGATGGTCAGGATGATGATGGCCAGGCCGTAGTTGTGGGTGAACTGGTTGAGCCAGACCAGCATGAACAGCAGGGGCTTGGCGATGAATCCGAACCAACCCAGGTCCACGGCGTTGTGCAGGTTGGACGGGCCAGCGTCCAGGATCTCGCGTTCGCAGGGGCCGAAGAAATAGGTCACGCCCACGGTGCGGGACTGACCGGCCGGGACATTGGCCTCTTCGTCCACGGCCAGGCGGAAGATCTCGTCCTGGTACCCGGCCTTGAAGGAGGACTCCTTGCCGCCCGGGATCAGGGCCAGGAGGAAATAATTGCTCTGGATGGCCGCCCAACTGAAGGCCCCGGTGTACTGCTCGCCCTTCTCGGCCAGGGCCTTGCGATCCGAGTGCTCGGTCAAGCCCTTGGGGTTGTAAGTGGAGACACGGGTGGGATTGTACTTGTCGTCGGCGTCGGACAGGCTCTTGGCGGCCATGGTGAAGGACACCAGGGACCGGGCCTCGGTCGCGCCCGCGTTGGCCAGCACCACTTCCTCGGTGATGAGGTAGGTGTCGGCCGCAAAGGTCAGGCGGCGCTCAATGGCCAGGTCGCCCAGCCGCCCGAAGAAGGTCAGGACCCCGGTCTGCTTGCCCGAAAGGTTCAGGTCCGCCGGGGCCTCGGCCCAGGTGGCCTTGAGCCAGGTGGGCTGGCCGTCCAGGATCAGGCCCATGGGGGCCTTGGCCAGGGAGGCTTTGCCGATCAGGTCGATGTTCGGGGACCCGGGCGCGGCGCTCTCCCGGTACTTGGCCAGGACGAAACGCTCCAGAACCGCGCCAGCGGAGCTGAACTCGGCCGTGTACAGGCCGGTCTTGACCGTGACCCGCTTGCCTTCGGCCGGGGCAAAGCTCTGGCTGGGCAAAGGCTGGGACTGGGCGCGCGGGGCCGCAGCCGTCTCCGCCTTGGCCGACGCCTGGGAGGCGTTCTGGGCCAAGGGCTGGACCATGGCGCTTTGCGGGAAGAAGCGGGACCACAGGATGAGCAGGAGAAAGCACAAAGCAACGGCGATGATGACTCTTTTTTGTTCCATGCGGCGTACCAGGGTTGTCTGTTACCGCCCGGATCAACGGTCCGGAACGGGGTCGTGGCCCCCGGCGCACAGTGGATGACAGCGAAGCAGCCGCTTGGCGGTCAGATACCCGCCCCGAAAAACCCCCAGGCGTAAAAAAGCCTGGCGGGAATATTCCGAGCACGACGGCTCAAAGCGGCAACACCCCGGAATAAGGGGCGAGAGACAGAGCTGATAGCAGCGGACAAGCCCGGCCAAAACGGTGCGCATGGGCGCTTCCTTTCTGGGGCCGCGCTACCCGGCGGCCGAAGGGCGGCAGGACCGGGTCAGGGCTGGTAAAAGTTCTTTCTCCACCTCGCGAAGGCTCATGGGCCTTGCCTCCACGGTTCGCTTGGGAACGACCACGATGTCCATCTGATCCTCGAGCAGGTCCTGGTGCAGCCTGAAAAATTCCCGCAGCACCCGCTTGAGGCGGTTTCGCGCCACCGCATTGCCCACCTTGCGTCCCACGGTCAGGCCCAGCCTGGCCGGACAAGGCGGGCCAGGTGTTTCACCCGGCCGCACGGTGTCCGCAGTCTGGTCCTGGTCTTTTTCCCGGTCGAGCACGAAAAGAACAAAACTTCTCGTGTACCGGCGGGCGCCCCGCTCATAGCAGGCGGCGAATTCGGACCCTTTCAGGAGGTGGCGCGACTTGGGCCAGCCTAGACGGCCAGCTTCTGGCGACCCTTGGCCCGACGGCGGCGAATCACGGCCCGGCCGCTCTTCGTCCGCATCCGGACTAAAAAACCATGCGTTCTTTTGCGTCTGATCTTGCTCGGCTGATACGTTCTTTTCATTGGAATTCTCCGGAATCAAATGTGGAACTGCAGTGAGTATCCGAAAATAACGAGGCTCGTCAAGGACTAAATTCCAGAACGGTGTCCGGGTTGGCCCGCATGGGAATCTCGCGGGCTGCGGCGTCGAGCTTGCCCAGGGCCCCAGCCAGGACCAGGGCCACGCCCAGGCCCGCGCGCCCGCCCATGGCCCCGCCCATGAGCACGAGGAACAGCGTCAAAAGACTGAGCAGAAGCGCGGTCTTGATCTGGCTGGTCATAGAGGCCTCCCGGAGGGCTGGGGATGCTGTCAAAGTTTTGCTGAGGGTAAGCGGGGAGGCGCGAAGGTCAAGGCGATGGGGCAAAAAAAAGCCCCGTCCGGGGACGGGGCCTTGCCAGACTGCTGAAAGTTTAATCGAAACAATAGAAAAGTGCCAGGGTCGTGGTCGTGTCCCAGGCGGTTCCATTGGTATGAGTGGAGAATCTTCCATTCACGGTCGCGGTGAACTACCCCGCAGCAAGCTGCGGAGCATCAAAGGCATAAGGCCCAGAACAGACTCCTCAAACCAAGAGTAAACGAAGCGAGCTTCGAGGAATCAACCCGCAGTGATTGAATCCGATGGCTGAGGCGGCGAAGACCCGCCCAGTCGTGGGGGTGACCGTATTGTCTATGGCCGAGTCGAAAGACCTAGCGTAGCCCAGCTCGTCGGCTGTGAAAAGGGGAGGAGTGCCCGTTATGCTCTTGGTCAGGGCGACACAGTCCTTGCCACCAGTGGCCCCCACGGTAAGAAAGTACGTTGACGAACCGAGCACGGTCTGGTTCGTAAAGGTCGAAACCTCGCTTAAGTACGGGGTCGAATTGGCAAACCGGCCATTCCGGTCAAAATAGGCCCACTGGGCCGTTTCGCTTTGGCGAAGGAAAGTGGAAAATTTTTTCGACCTGGAATTGGCAATCAGATCTTGGCCTTTCAACACCGCCCCGATGATCAGCCCGATGACCACGAGCACGATGGCCATTTCGATGAGGGTGAAACCCGCTGATCCCTTTTTTTTGCCGAGAGACTGCATACGTCCTCCATTTCCGGTGGTTGCCGCTTGTTGGTTCTGCCCTGGGCGGGCCATTGCCTGTTCCAGCCCCGCAACATCTCCATATCCACGATCAAAGGACGCGTTTCCCTCGCGTCGGCCGTCCCGCATCACTCGAAGAGACTCCGGAGAACCGGGAAGGGCCAACCCCTCCGGTTCAAGGTCCTGGCCTGGCCCCGGCCTGACCTAGAGGCCGGAAAGCCCGAACGACGGGCTTTTTCCCGGGTGGACTCCGACCCTCTGGCCGTGTTAAGCTTTCTGGTTTCAGAATAACCGAAGAGGCCGCAGGATGCAAGAAGCACTCGCGTATATCCCGGAAATTGATTGACCAAGGCGTTGGTGGTGCCCACTGGCCTTGCGCCGAACGGGCAAAAAAAAGCCCCGCCCAAGGGCGGGGCCAATACCGAGTGCGCTGGATCTAATCGTAGCAATAGAAAAGAGCCCTGGTCGTGGCAGTATCCCAGGCGGTTCCGTTGGTATGGGTGGAAAATCTTCCATTCACCGTGGCGTTGAATCCGATGGCCGAGGCGGCGAAGACCCGCCCAGTCGTGGGGGTGACCGTATTGTCTATAGCCGAGTCGAAAGACCTCGCGTAGCCCAACTCGTCGGCCGTGAAGAGGGCAGGAGTGCCTGTTATGCCCTTGGTCAGGGCAAGGCAGCTCTTACCGCCAGTAGACCCCACGGTACTAAACAACCACCAGCTAAAAGCTGGTGGGTTTTGTTACAGCGGACTGAAAGTCCAGCTAAAGACCGGCAGGCTTCGCAGCCGGTTCCTTTTCAACATCAAATCCATCATTGGGATC
>CAILNX010000061.1 GCA_903835685.1 uncultured delta proteobacterium | reverse complement strand
GAGGATCAGAGCATGGAAGGCTGGGGCTCTTGCCTGTTGTCAAAATGGACGAGCAAGCACGGGTGGGTCAATTTCGTGAGCAATAGCCAGGTGGGTCAATTATGGTGAGCAGAGGTGGGTCAATTCTCGCGAGCGCTGAAGGCCAGGCAAGCGCTCCCGCGCCGCCCAGGATGGCGACCCAAAGAAGGGCCTGCATGGACATGAGGTGCGCCGACACACCCAGCAGCCACTGGCCGGGCATCAGGGTCAATCCGATAACAGCCAGCATGGCCATAGAAAGCACACGGTCGTACAACACTGCCTGGATTGCCTGGGGCAGGGGCCATTTTAAGAACATATGGATGTATCCGGCGCGGATCACGTCGGAAGCGCCGCCCAACCCCGCCAGATGCGAGTACAGGATGCTCTGGGCCGTCAGACGAAAGAGCTTCCACAGGCCAGGGGACTGCTGGCAAAGCGCCAGCATGACCAGCCTGAAGCGCTGGCTGCTGACGGCAAAATTGATCCACCACAAGAACAGGGCCGCCCAAATGCGTGCCAGGGACTGGCTGCTGAGCTTGGCCCACAGGTCCGCGCCGTTCACTCCGCCGCCCAGAAATTGAAGGCATCCCCAGAGCCCCAGTAGACTGAGCAGGATGTAGGCCAGCTGGCTCCTTCGGAAGGACCAGCCTGGACGGCCCGTTTCTGATCCCTCCCCAAGAGGGCGGGGCGGGTCAGCCTGCGTGCTCATCTTTGCCTCCCGACTCGGGGACGGCTGGTGTTTTCTGGTCAATGATGTATTGCGGCCTGTTTTTGACCTCATCGTAGATGCGCCCGATGTATTCGCCCAGGATGCCGACGGAGATAAGTTGGATGCCACCCATGAACAATACCAGGACTGTTATGGTGGGAATGCCCATGGGATAAGGTCTTCCCGCTAGAAATTTGAGATATAAAATAGCCAGAGCTCCGATGAAGGAAAGGACAGCTATGCAGATGCCAGAGAGCAACATGCAGGTGAGTAGGAAGTTGGAGAATCCGATCATTCCATTGAGGCCGATCTTTAGCGATCCAAGGAAACGATTATAGTTTCCTGTTCCGTGGGCTCGCTCGTCTCTGTCATAAAGTACGGACGATTGGGGGAAGCCGACGAATGCCACCATCCCGCGGAGAAAACCGTGGCTCTCCCGGAGTCGTTTCAACTCCTCAACCACTCTGCGGCTCAAGATGCGGAAATCGCCGGTATTTCTGGGGATGTCCACGTCGGAAATCTTGTTGATAAGCTTGTACCCCAAGTGGGAAACCAGCAATTTCACCATGGTCTCGCCCTTGCGTGACCGGCGTTGAGCATAGACCACGTCGTAGCCCTCACGCATCTTGGCGTGGAGATCACGGATGAGTTCCGGTGGATCCTGGAGATCCACGTCGATGACGACACAGGATTCCCCCCGGCAATGGTGGATGCCAGCCATGACTGCACTGGGTTGACCAAAACGGCGGCTGAAGCAGATAAGATTGATGCTTGGGTTGTTCTTGATGGCCGATTTGATTACATTTTCCGTGTTATCTGGAGATGGGTCCATGCAAAAAATAATCTCGTAGGTGCCGATATCTTCCAGCACAGGCACTAGACGCTCTAGAAATGGGAGAATGTTGCCCTCTTCCTTGTAGACTGGGACGACTACAGAGATGGCGATTGGTTGAATGCTCATGGTCTAACCTGTGTCAAACTGTTACTGAATAACGACAACTGGATGACGCGAACCGCCTGATCTGAGCATATCATTCTTGCTCGAAAGAGGTATAGTCTTTTTCCCATTCGAAGCTGATTTCGTTCATGCGTATGATCCCTGGTGTGTTTCCGTCAGTGAAGGTCAAGCGAAAGAATTTGCTGGACTGCCTGCTGTTCGTGGGCACGAAGGAACGCTGCTCAAAATCGGTCCAGTTGCTTTGATTCGTTCTGCTGTCCAACTCGACCCAATGGACGCCATCCATACTTCCCTCCAGTTTCCAACTTTTGGGCATGCGCATCAACGCCCCCGCTCCTGTATCGGCGCTGAAGGTGTATTTTGCGATGGACAGCAGGGAGTCACCGGTGTTCTTGAGGGTGATGCTGGCAGGATACTGGAGGGGGGCCTCCCACATGGTGCTGGTATTGCCGTCAAACAGGTTGCTGAGCTTGAAATAATCTGGCTCAACGGACTTGAACTCTTCGGTTTGATAACGCAGGATGGTGGACAGGGGGGCGCCGTTTTGGTCCATGCCGCCAAAGCTTTGGGAGAAGGTCGCGCAGGCCCCCCAGAGCTGGGTGGACCTCCATTGCCCATCCGGATCGTGCGCGGCACTGGTGCCTGCTGGATAGATGAAGAATTCCAAGCTTTCTACGGCGTTGGTGGTGGTGAACGAAGCCACGACCTTTTGCCAGCGGCCCGGCTCCACCTTGCATGTCTGTATTTGGTGCTGGGCATCGGAGGTGGTCACGGCCAGGGCCATCTCCGTGACGCCGGGGCCGGGCTTGGCCCAAACCGACATGCGCATGCTGGCTCCGGCCGGAAGGCTGTTGTATATGGGCAGGATGAGGCGGAAGGGCTTCTTACCATTCTGCGGGACCAGTGCCTCCTGGGCCAGCTGCAGGCCCAGAGGGTCGGACTCCTCGCGACGGGGCGAGGCAAGGACCCGTCCCTCCTCCTCCGTTCGCCAAAGGTCCAGGGAAAAAGGTGACTTGATGGCGTTGCGCCGCAGCAAGTCGAAGCACTCCTTTTCTTGCAACAATCCGTAGGAGCGCCGTCGGAGAATTTTGTCCAGTGCCCACAGCTGCTTGAAATTTGAACCCCTTCGGGGAGGCAACGCGTTCATATCCAGCACCACGTCGTTATCCCCGGCCAGAAAAATGTCCCCGGGCCGGTGGTTGTACATGCCATAGAGTAGGGGGTAGCGGTAGCCCAACTCCCCCAGCAGAACGTCGACCAGGCCGCGGGTGATTTCACTGTTCAACATCTCGTACATGTGGTGGCCCAAGGGAGAGAGCTGCGGGCTGTGTCCGTCCACGATATGGACGCCGTCGATTCGCTTGCCAATATGGGGAAGCAGCGCCATCCGCGTGGCCTTGTAGAGATAGTTGGCGTTGAGGCCCGCATCCATGCCCGAGACCTGTACTTTGAAGAGGGCCAGGACCAGGAGCGGTCCGGCTACGGCCCAGCACAGGGCTGGTCTTGTCTTGGCAGGGAGCAGCGCCACAACCTGCAGGAAGCACCAGACGAGCACTCCCAAGAGGATGGCCTGCATCCCCACCAGGACCCGGTACCCCACTGAGCCTCCCACGGCGGCCAGATTGGGCAGATACGTGGCGGTCATGAATGCCAGGCCAATCAGCACGCGCAACGCCTGGTGCCGCAGGGCGGCTGCGAATCCTCCATGCAATTCTTTGGCCTGTCGGGTTGCGGCGGCAAAGATTCCCGCTACCAGCAGTGTCCCGGCGGTATACAAATAGGGGGTTACGCGGTTATTGTGGAAGAACAGGAGGGCCGAGCGTTTATAGACAATAGAAAGCATTTCATATTTTTCCTGCAGCATGGCCAATACACTTTTGCCGCTTTCAGCCAGGAACTCGAACCGGGCGTTTTCCGTGGCTTGCCGGAAAGTGGGGTTGTGCTCCAGAAAGCCCGGGAGGAACAGACGGCTGTGAACGTAGTAGTAGATGGCGGCTCCTGTGGCCGTCATGGCCCCCAGGATTGCCAGGCTGGCCAGCCGAGTCCGGTTGTGCTGCTCGACAAAGATTACGCGGATGCCCGCCGGGACCAGAAAGCACATGGCCGTACCCTGATACGTCCACAGCAAGGCAATGAACCCGACCGTTGGCAGGAATATGCGCGAGATCAGGTATGCCAGGCGGCCCGGCCTCTCCAGGGAAAGATACGTGGAGTGCGCATACAGGGCCGGCAATGTGCCGCAGGCCACGGCAAGGATAGTGGGCAGGACCAGAAAGACCCCGGCGTGGGCATTCATGACCCCCTGCGCAATACCGGGCAGGAGGAGGGTGCCCGTGGCGGTGAACAGGGCGGCCGTGTCCGGCACCTCCAGCTTGCGGTAGAGAAAGTAGGTCAGGACGATGCCCAGGAGCACCATGCCAGTTGTGCAAAGCCGCAGCTTGGACAAATCGGACATCTCGAACGAATTGTATTGGGACACGTTGGCGGCCACGGACCCCAGGTAGCGTCCCACATAGTACCAGTTCTTGGTGTCCAGGGAACTGTCGCAGCATTCGTGGGTGCTGTCGATCCAGAATATCTTATGGTCGTCCCCGTTGGCTGCGAACGGGATGTTGACCATGGGCATGTAGGCCATGGTCACCAGCAGAAGCAAGGCCAGGAGTAATCCATAATTCTTGATTGTCACGGGAGCCTCAACTGTCGGTTCGAAACGGTTGCGGGCGTTGCCACCTCACGGTCAGTGTTCCTGCGCCAGAGACTAGGGGTGACCGAGTATCAAGGCGACGGCGTGGGCGAGGTCGCGTGCCTTGAAAGTAGGTATGGACTGGCCGGCCTTTGCTCCGGGATGGTCCAGGTCCACCTGGATGGTCCGCACACCGGCCGCTTGGCCGCATGCTATGTCGCTGTCCCTATCCCCTACCAGCCAGCAGTCCGCAAAGTCCAGTCCATGGATCTCGCGGGCTTTGAACAGGAAGTGGGGGCTGGGCTTTCTGCAGTCGCACGGCCCGGAAAGGCCGGGCACGATGCCCTTGGGGTGGTGCAGACAGTAGAAGAATTCCCGGAAAAACACCCCTCTGGCCTCCAGAAGCGCAACGAACCGGGCATGTGTCTCCTGGAAGTCCACCATGGACATCTTGCCCTTGGCGTGGCTGGGCTGGTTGGAGACCAGGAAAAGCAGGAACTCCGCGGCCTGCAACTCAGACAGGGCCTCCAGAACCCCCTTGTGCAGGCGGAAATCATTGGGGCGGCGGGGCGATTCCCATTCTTCAGTGTCCCTATAGTAGACATTGCGGTTGATGACCCCATCCCGGTCCAGAAAGACGCCGACCATGGCCCTATTTAACCGATTCCCACTTCATCTCGAAACGCTGTATTTCGGGATGGGAGACCAGCAGGTGCCAGATCACAGCCTGGAAGGCCTCGGTGTGGGGCGTGACCGTCTCGGGGCTCATGGTGGGCACAATGACCGCCGCGTCGGCGTTCTTGCCCGTGAAGCCTCCGTCGCGACCGACGATGCCGATGATGCGTGCCTTGCGGGCTTTGGCCAGCTGAATGGCGTTCACGATGTTGGAGCTGATGTTTCTTTCCCGGTCCCCGCCTCCCACGGACATGATGAACAGGGCGTCGTCGGCGGCGAGTTTCGAGACATTTAACCAACGTTCAAACACCGATTCCCACCCCTCGTCATTGACTCGCGCGGTCAGTTCAGAAACGTTATCCGTTGGGGCATACGCCTCAATTCCCGCTATCTTGCGGAAATCATTTACGGCATGGGATGCGTTCCCCGCGCCTCCGCCGACTCCCAAAACGAAAAGCCGACCGCCCCTCTCTCGCAGGTCCAAAAGAATGTCGACCATTTTGCGAACTTGTTCTTGATCGATGGCGTGGGCGATCTTGACCATTTCCTCAAAATATTTGGCAATGTAGGGAGATGTTTCGTGGTTCATGGCTTCCTCCGGATGAGATGGTTTTCCAGGTCTGAGATGCCCTCCAGTGACCCGACCTCAAAGAAGGGGACGAAGAGCTCCAAGCCCTCCAAGCGGTCCTTGGCCAGGGTCTTTTGGAAAACTTCTGCCAGATCAAAGGGGTTATCGGGAAATTCAGCAAAGGCTCCCGGTCGGGCCATGGTCAAGCCGAAGTCGATATGTTCCATTTGCGGTTGTGGATTCTTTTTGTTGTACATGAGGATACGGCTGTCACGGAAGAGGACGTTGCTGGCGGCCCCTTTGTTCTTGTTGCGGTATACAGTCATCAGACAGTCTTTGCCCGAGGCCTGGAACCGCTCCCACACAAGGCGATATGATGGAATATCCAAATAGCTGTCGCCATAGAGGATGAAGAAGATCTCGCCGACCAGTGGTAGCGCCTTGGTTACGGCACCTCCTGTGCCCATGGGCTGGTCCCCGTCCAGGACGTACGAAACTTCTAGGCCGTAACGTGAGCCATCACCCACATAGTCTTGTATTTGTTTCGCCAAGTGCTGGAGGCAGAACACCACCTTACGCGCGCCATGCGCGGCCAGCAGTCTCAGTTGGTAGTCAACAAAGGGCTTGCCCAACACGAGGACCATGGCCTTGGGCACGGTCTCTGTCAGAGGGCGCAGGCGCATAGCCAACCCGCCAGCCAGTATGACGAAAGGGGGCAAGCTCCTCGAAGCCTGAACAAAAGTATGCTCACCAATTGTATCTGGTGCGGCTTCCTGAACCATGCGCCAACTCTTTCCCCGGGGTGCAGCCACGAGCGAGGCTAAATCCGGTAGCCAGCGGCCTGTGCGTCGTCGTAAAACATCTGGACCGTCTCCAGGGAAAAGTCCTCCAGATCCTTGCCAACATGCTTGAGCTTGGAGATGATGCTCTGGGTCGCGGTGATGATGTGGCAGTTGCAGGCGTCGGCCTGGAACAGGTTCAGCAGCTCTCTGGGGCTGGCCCACAGCAGTTCGGCCTTGGGGTTGTCGGCCAGTATGGACGCGGCTTCGGTCATCAGAGGCACGGGATCCTGGCCGGAATCAGCGATACGCCCAGCGAAAATTGATACAATGCTTGGTACGTCAGGGTTCAGGGCTTTGGACACAGTGCGCACTTGATCCAGGGAGAACACGGCGGTCACGTTCAAGGATAGTCCGTCAGCCGAAAGTTTCTTGATGAGCGGGGCCGAGGACTCACGTTTCGTGTTTGTGACCGGGATCTTGATATTCGTGTTCGGCCCCCAGGCAGCAATGGTCCGGGCCTCATGCTCCATGCTCTCGAAGTCGTCAGAAAAGACCTCGAAAGAAATAGGGAGATCGGGGATGGCCGCCAAGGCCTCGCGGGCAAAAGCTTCGTAGTCCTTGATGCCTGCTTTGCGCATGAGTGTCGGGTTGGTAGTGAACCCCGCGACCAATCCATCTTTGTAACCTTGACGCATTTCGTCGATGTTAGCTCCGTCCATGAATAGTTTGATGCGCAACCTCAATAATACTGCTTTTAACGCCTCGGACATGAGCCCTCCTCGCGATTTGGGTAGATATTTTTAAATGTCTTCCTGTTTTCAATTGCTGAATATTTTTGTTCCCTCAAAGCTGAAGCGGAATCTGACCTCCTTGAGTCCTGCGCGTATCATGGTGTGGCGCAGGCGCATCTTGTCTTGGGCTAGGAACATCAAAAAGCCCCCCCCGCCCGCACCGACCAGCTTGCCGCCCGTAGCTCCGTTGTCCAATGCCATTTGATACCAACGATCAATGTTGGTGTTGGACATGGATTTGGCGCGTTGTTTCTTGTAAGCCCAGTGCTCGCGCATGATGGCGCTATATGCGTTAAAATCGCCCGCCTCCAGGGCAGCCCTGGAGCGAAAACCGAGATCCTTTACGAAGTGCAGATTATCGAGCATGGATTGGTCGTCTTCCTTGCTTTTGTCGTCCTGCTCCCGCAGGATATCCGATGCCCCTCGTGAATAACCAGTGAAGAACAACATGAGGCTGTCTTCCAGATTGTAGTATATTTCATTGTCGATGCGTAATGGCTCAATATCCACCGTATCATCGGGATTAAAAGTGAAGCATGTCACGCCGCCGACGGCTGCGATGTATTGATCCTGCTTCCCGATGGGTTCTTTGAGGCGCTCCAATTCAATGTGGCAGGCCTCTTCGGCCAATTCTGCATGGGAAAGAGGGTCGCCTTTGTATGCGTGCAAGAGCTTGAGCAGGGCGGTCGTGAAGCTCCCCGAGGAGCCCAGCCCCGTGCCCGAGGGGATATCAGCCATGCTAGCGATTTCCAGTCCGCCCCCATGGATGCCCACCCGGTCAAAAGCCTCGCGAAAGATGGGGTGTTTCAATTCCTTGGCCGAGGGCACCCGTTCCATTTTTGAATATTTGACGATCATATCTTCCACAAAGGTCTCGTGGAGAGTCAGGTAGACGTATTTGTCGATAGCTCCGGCGATGAGAAAGCCACCGTGCTTGCGGTAGTATGACGGCAGATCCGTGCCGCCTCCGCCAAGGCTAATACGCAGAGGGCTGCGGGTGATGATCATGAATGGCTCTCCTTGTAGATTTCTTCGACGATGCGCAGTACCGCCAGGGCGTCATTGAGGTCAGACATCGGCGGAAAGCCCTGCTCCACGGCGTCGATGAAGTGAGCCATCTCGCGGTGCCAGGAGCGGTCCGGGAAGGGGTATTCCCAGGAGGTGGTCTCAGGTGGACCCATTTCGGGCAGCATGTGGTAGTGGGTCACCCGTTCTATGCCATAGCTTCCTCCGAGGCCTTCCAGTTGCAGCTTGCCATCTCGGCCGTAGATCTCCAGGCTGAACATGTTTTTCCATTCCGACCAACTGGCGTGTAGCCAAGCAACTTGGCTGGCAGGGGTCTGCAGGGCCATGAAGCAGTTATCGTCCACCTCAATGTCCCAGAACGCCTTGGGGGTGATGCCGAAAACCCGGTCGAAGTCCCCCAAAAACCAGCGCGCAAGATCAATAAGGTGCGTGCCCTGGTCGATGAGCTCCCCGCCGCCAGAGATGGCCTTGCGGGTCCGCCATTCGGATTCGTAGCCTTTGCGCCCGCCGTGGCCGTAGCGGCCCCGGATAAACATCAACGGCCCCAGGGCTCCGCTGTCTACGATTTCGCGGGCCTTGAGAATGCTGGGGTGGAATCGGTGATTGTACCCGGCCTTGACCACCAGCCCGGACTGTCTGGCCTTAGATAAAACCGCTTCGAGCTCAGCGGCGTTGCGGGCGGCGGGCTTTTCCACCAGGACGTGCTTGCCATGCTCCAGGGCGGCCAGGGTCACGGGCGCCAGAGCGTCGTGGGTCACGGCCACGATCAGGGCGTCCACCGCTGTCGAGGCGACCACCTCTTGCCATTGGTTCGTCCACGAGCACCCCGGGATATCGGCAGCCAGGGCATGAGTCCTGGTCGGATCGAGGTCCGCCACCATGGTCACGCAATGACCAGAAGGGAGGGCCATTGCGCGTTTGCGGCCTATGAGCCCGCATCCGACGATGCCAAAACGCATCAGCCGTTCCCCCAGTCCATGCCCCGTTCCGAGGGCACTATGCGTCTTAGGGTGTAGACGTCACTTCCGGCGATGTCCTCGGCGTGGGCCTCGAACTCGCGCCAGGGATCCCAGACAGCGCTGATGAGGCGGCCGTTGACGCTGCCTCCCCGATCCGAGGCCAAGTACGAGCACAGCGAGGCGCCCACCTCCAGAGGAGTACCGCCAGAGCTATGAATCTGGCGCATTTTTTCGTAGAAAGTTTTTCCAACAGTGTCTGGGCCGGCAGCCAGCAACTGATCCATGAGTTGGGTGTTCAGGGCTCCCGGGGCCACGGCGTTGACCGTGATTCCTTGAGAGGCCACTTCCAAGGCCAAGGTCTCGGTGAAGCGGACCACGGCCGCCTTGCTCGCTGCGTAAGCGCTGATTCGAGGGAGGGGGTTGGTGGCCCCTCCCCCGGAGATGTTTATGATACGACCTTGGCCCCGGGCTTTGAAATGGGGCAGCACCGACCTGCAGGGAAGGACCGTGCCCATGACATTGATGTGGATGGCCCGGACCCAGTCCTCCCAATCTATGTCCTCAAGGAGACCCATTGGGCCATATACCCCCGCATTGTTAATCAGCACGTCCAAATGGCCGTAAGTCTCCAGCGTCACATCCACGAGGTTGGTCACCTGGGCCGGCTCGGTCACATCGCAAACCTGAACGGACACCCTCCGTCCCGGCACACACTTTGGACTCAACCTGACCTTGACCTCTTCCAAGGCGTTGAAGTCGCGAGCACAGAGCATCACGCTGTGGCCATCCGTTATCAGCGCTTCGGCAATGGCCTCGCCAAGCCCTCGGCTGCCGCCAGTGATGAGAGAGACCCGTTCCGTCGTGTCGGTCATATTTTCCCTACAGTAATATAAGTGAATTTTGAAGGTTCTCCCAGGCTGCGTTCCAAAAAACGTTCCTGGTCCAGTACGGCGACACCCGGGGACAGGCGCTTGAGGGTTTCACCGTCCAGGTCCCGGAATTCCGGCCAGGGCGTGGCCATCACTAATGCCTCGGCCCCGGCAATGGCCTCTTCTATTGAACTTGCCAAATGTATACTTACACCCAAGTCGCTGGGCAGTTGCCGTACCTTGGGGTCAAACGCCCGCACCTCCGCTTCCTGCTCAGTGAGCCAGCGGGCCGTCTCAATGGCCATCGAACGCCGGATGGTGCTGGTGCCCGGCTTGTACGTCAAGCCGAGCAGGACGACAATGCGGCCCTTGAGATTGCCGCCGAAGTGCGACATCAGGCGGCGGCGCACCCACAAAGAATGATTTTTGTTGGACGGGCCAATGGCACGCAGGAGTTCCGCCGACAGCCCCAGACGATCACCCAGATCGCACAGGAAGGATACGTCGCGCGCCAGAGTTCCACCCGCGAAGGGGCCGCCTGCCTTGAGATATGCATGCCTGCCCGCGCGAGGATCGCTGCGCAGCGCCCGTTCGACCTCCACGGCGTCGGCCCCGGTCTGTTCGCACAGCCCCGCAACTTCATTGGTGAACGCGATACACAAAGCCAGGAAGGCGTTCAGGGCGTGCTTGCTCATTTCCGCCGACTCCACAGAGAGTACGATCGCCTCTCCACCGAACTGCCCGGCCAAGGGCTGAAGCAAGGTCTCAGCCCGCGCCGAGCGTACCCCAAGGACAATGCGATCAGCCTTGGTGAATGCCTTGATGGCCTGCCCAAGGCGCAGATTTTCGGGCCAGCAGGCGAAATGCACGGTACGGCCAGATCCCCTGGCGGCAAAGTCCCTTTCAAGGGCCGCCACTGACCCAACAGGCAGTTGCGAGGAGATGACCACCACCGCGCCATCGGAAAGATGCTCAAAACAGCCTCGGACTTGCTTGTGGACCCAGTCGGCGTCTGCCTTGTCGTCATCGTCCACCGGCGTGTCATACGCCACCCAGAGCAGGTCCGCTCCGGCGACCACAGCCGGGTCTGTGGCAAAAGTGAGATTGCCTTTGCCCATACCGCGCTGGATTAGTTCCTCCAGACCCGGTTCGAACAAGGGCGCATATCCCTGCTGTAGGCGCGACACCTTTGGCCTGTCGAAATCCAATCCAATGATGTCATGTCCAGCCTCGGCCAAACAGGCGGCTGTCACGCATCCTAGGTGCCATAGTCCCAGGACCACGATCTTCATCAGCGCTTCTCCAGTGCCCAGCGGTTATCAAGCAGCCAACGGATGGTCCTCTCCACGCCCTGACGGATCGTTAGTTTTGGGCTCCAGCCCTGGGAGCGGATCTTGGTGGTGTCCAAGTAGATGAAGGGGCTGTCTCCGATCCAGCCACGTTCTCCGCCCGCATAAGAGAGTGTGGGCTCCAGGCCCATTGTCTCGGTGATCCAGCGGACGGAGTCATTGACCTCAATGTAGTCGTCTACGCCAAGGTTGTAGACTTCGAAGCCCGGCTGCGCCTTAGTCTCAATGAACTGCATGGCATCCAAACAGTCCTGGACATATATATAGGATTTTTTCTGTTTGCCATTGCCCAGAATATGCAGGGTGGCGGGATTGTCTAGCAGACGTTTGCAGAAATCGAAAATGTGCCCGTGAGTGTACCGTTCTCCAAGTACCGACACGAAACGGAAGGCGACCCCCTGGAATCCGAAACCTTCGCAATAGGCGGCGATCAAGCCCTCGCAGGCAAGTTTGGACGCTCCATACAGGGAGGTTTGTACGGGAAATGGGGCATCTTCTGGGGTGGGGAAAATGCTGGGTTCTCCGTAGATGGATCCCGTGGAGGAGAAGGCGATCCTCTGGATACCGGTAGCGCGCATGGCCTCCAACACGGTGAAAGTAGCCACCGTGTTCTGCTGGAGATCTTTGTCCGGGCGTTCGGTGCCAAAGCGGACGTCCGCGTTGGCGCTGAAATGGTAGACCATTTCCGCTCCAGCCATGGCTGCTTCCAGGGCCTTGCGGTCCAGGAGGTCGCCAACCACAAGTCTGAAGCCGGGGTGCAGTTTGGCGTGGTCGAGGAATGCGTGGAACCCGGTGGAAAAATTGTCGTACACCGTGACCGTATGGCTCTGGCCGAGAAGACGATCAACAAGTGTGGAACCGATGAAGCCGGCCCCCCCAGTGATAAAGTAGTGCATGGTTTATGGTCCTGATAGAAGTTTTTGTCCTAGTACCGAAGGGAAGTCAAATGTCAGAGAGTCTTACCCTGGGGAAAAGTATAAATTACGTATATCAAGCCGCATCGATCCAAAATTCAGAATGGCAGAGCGCTGCATCAGTTCAACTGCCAGGAGTCCTGTAGCGAGCGGAAAGGAATCAGCGCCGATTCCGCTCCATCCCTTCTTCATGCCATATCGACATGTAGCGGATTCCAATTAGAGGGCACACAGGAGCATGGCCCGAAAGACAGCCGTCTCTCATTCCCCGGCAGCCGTCCCGTTGAAATGCACGTTTTGGATGGTCAACAGGTCGGAATTTCCTGAATTATTTGTTATAACGAGGCGATAGCGGGCATACGGCTTCTTCGCGAGCAGGGGCAAATGCAACTCCCGGGTGACGGGGTCATAGTGGGCGTCCGTTCGGGCCGCGAGCTCCTGCCAGTTCGCGCCATCATTGCTCCCCAGGAAGGAAAAGTCCCGGGGCGCCCTGTCAAAACCCTTATCCTGCGCGATGAGGGTGAGGCTGTTCAGGAGCGCGGGGCGCTTGCTGGCGAACTCAACCCACTGGGGGCTGCCGTCCCATTTGGCATGCCAGATGCGAGGCTCGGTTGTGAGGAGGCGGGGGCCGTAATATTCGCTGGTGGACTGTGAGGCCGTGATCTCCCAGGCGGAGTCGGGGAGATGGCGGAAATAGAGGTCGTGTTTCGTGCCAAAAATTTCGTACCGCTTCGCAAAGGCGAAGTTGGTTTTGATGTAGTCCATGATTCGGTCGTGCATAGGCGCGATGCTCTGCGTCAGAGGCCAGGAATTGGGGACATATTCCGGAGTAACCAGGGCGATGTCGCTCTCTTTGAGCTGGCGGAGCGCATCTTCCAGGGCGGTGGGCTGGTCCAGCACTCCACCCAGCTTTGACACGTGGTCAAAAAAAACCTGGTGCCGTTCGTAGGCATAGATCGAGGCTTGCTTGAGAGCTCCGAGGAAATAGTTCGATTTTGGGTCTACAAAGTCGATAGAGATGCGCAGTGCCGGAAGGTTGTTTTCCATGGCGTAGCGGTATATACGCTCGTACGTATCCTCGATGGCGTAGCGATCCTCGTTTGCTATGGCTCGCCCACTGGAGGTGTAGAAAGCAAGATGGTTGATGGCGGCTGCTGAAAGAGGGATGGCCAACAACAGCGCGCCCAGCAGCTTCTTGTTTTCCAGGGCGTGTTGAGCGCGATGCACCACCTCACAGAAGGCAATGGTGATGATGATGAACAGAGGAGCCATGGTCAACCGGGTAAGGTGCGCGCTCTTAATGGGGAACACCCCGTGCTGGTACAAGGAAAGTGCGCAGGAAAGCAGCAGGAATAACAGGTAAAAAACCAGGCCGCGATCGATCTTTTGCCAGGTCCTGGCCGCCCACAGGGCGGCCAAAATACACCCGGTCAGGGCCGCCCAGAAATAGAGGCCGAAATCTTCCAGCAATACCCGCCTGAGTACCCAGGCCATGCCCTCCCATGCCCCTGAAAGGCCATAGGTGTACATGATTCGGTTCTTCAGAAATTCCGGATCGAACACGAAGTTGAAGTAGTGTGCCCAGACGGCTCGGCCGGAGACGAGCAGGTGCGGTATCGTGAATACCAGATAGAGGGCTGCTGCGGTGACGAAATTTTTGATCTTTTCCCTGTGCTCTTTCAGAAGTCTGAGCGTCCACATATCCGCGAGGAGCATGACCAGGAAGATGCCGCAGATGGCCACGATGTTGAAGAAGGTGACCAGCCGCATATAGGTGAGATAGATGGCGATCCCGGCGGTCACCATGGACATTTTCCGGTCGGCGAAAAGGTACGAGCGGTAGATGGCGTAATAGAAGGCCATGAGGATGCACATGGCGATGAAGTCGGGATGGAAGTCGATGATGGTCAGGGTTTCCGCTCCCCGAAAGGGGGTGTGCAGGGAGAGGAAGAGCAACAGGGCCGCCATTCCTATGCGGCGCGAGCCGTAAACGCCCAGAAAGAAGATGTAGGTCGAGAGCTGGGCCAGGAAATAGTGCAAGAGGTTGATGACCACCAGGGAGGTCCGGCCTCCGCCGAAAAGGTGCTGGGTGGCCACGCTCTCCAGCCAGAGGAGCACGCCCCACGGCTGGATGAGGACCTTGTGCGGGAAGAGGAGATAGTTCTGGTTGTGCAGGGCGTTGGCGAACTCGTAACAGAAGTAGGTGAACCAGGTGGTATCACCCAGGAGTACCGGATTGGGCGAAACAGCCCGGGCCATGTAGGAGGTGAAGAGCAGGAGCTGCAGGGTGAACAACCCGGCGAAAAAGAAGCATTCAAACCTGATTTTCTCGAACGATCCGAATCTTGGATTCATGGAGTTCTCTCCAGTGGGTGTCGTCATGTGCTGGGCTGGGCTAGAGGCTTATTTCTGGGCAATCACTACGGCGTTCCAGCAGTAGCGTTTCATGAAGGGAAAGACCCGGAGGACAAAGTCGTCCAGCCGCTTGAGCGGTTTGTACAGGGGCGCGAGATGTTCCTGCTCGTCCACGATCAGTTTCCAGTACCGGGTCTTGTTGGGGTCGATCCGGTCCAGGAAATAGAACTTCACGAAAATCAGCAGGGTGAAGAGCCAAGTGCCGTGCCAGGTGACGGACCGGAATTGCCCCCGGAACCGCTCCAGGTCGCGCATGGTCAGGGGGTGCTCGTCCTCGGTGCGGACCTCGGTGGCGATGCGGCGGTAAATGTTGATGGCCGGATTGTGGGCCAGCGGGTCCCAGGAGGCGAACACGCCACCGTTCTTGAGCACGCGCCGGACTTCCTGCAGGGTTGGATCGATGTCCACATGGTGCAGGAGGTTCGCCGCGTAGACCACGTCGAAGCTTTCGTCCGCGAAGACGAGATGGTCCGAGCGGGTCTTCACTGTCTCAATCTGTACCCCGTGTTTTTCGGCCAAACGCTGGGCTACCCGCAGCATGCCGCCGGACAGATCCGTGGCCACCACATGGGCCCCGCGCATGGCGAAATACACCGAGGCCTCGCCTGCGCCCGCGCCCAATTCCAGCACCCGCTTGCCCGTGAGGTCGCCAAGTTCTCCGGCGATGATCGCAGTCTCCGGCAAAGTGCAGATGGAATCGAAGCCGCACACGTTGATGGCGTCGATGTCGATGCTCTCGGCCCAAGCGTCATGGAAGAGTTCTTCCCGGGCGATGTCGATGTCAGGCATGAAGGCCACCTTTGCGCGCGTAAGCGCACCTGCGGATATAGCAGGTCAGAGGAAACGTGGCGGCTAAAGCCGCGCCGACCGCACCGAGTGCAACCCGGATCGCCCGGAAGGACTCATCGCTTCTCATCGTTTTCGAAGTTCATTCGGGTTTGCAGAACATACAGAGGGCGGCCCTTCATCTCGTCAAAAAGCATGGCGATGTATTCGCTGAGAATGCCCACGATAAGCATCTGCACGCCCCCCATGAAGAGCACGGCCAGGATGGTGGCCGTTATGCCGGGCACATGATATATGGTGAATATTTTCAGGTACAAGAGAAAAATGGAGGCGATGAAACTGAAGAGCGTGACCACGAATCCCAACGCAGTGGCCAGGTGCAGCGGCTTGCTGGTGAAGGAGAGCAGGGCCCACCATGCGAAACGGGCCATCTTGATGAAGGGGTACTTGGTGGTTCCGGCTGCGCGCATGTCGCGCTGGTAGAAGATGGGGGCGCTGCGGAAACCAAGCCAGGGAATCATGCCTCGGATGAATCGGTGTTTCTCCCGCATGCGCTTCAACTCTTCGACCACGTTGCGCCGGATGAGGCGGAAGTCGCCGGTGTCCAGGGGGATGTCCATGCCGCAGACCCGGTTGAACAGGCGGTAGAAGAGTTTGGCCGTGGCCAGCTTGAACCAGGATTCTCCCTTGCGGATCAAGCGCTGGCCGTAGACCACATCGTAGCCATTCCGGGCCTTCTCGATCATGTCCTTGATGAGTTCGGGCGGGTCCTGCAGGTCGGCGTCGATGGCTACGGCATAATCGGCCGTGGAATGGTCCAGCCCGGCGGTGAGCGCAATCTGGTGGCCGAAGTTTCGGCTGAAATTGAGCACGCGCAGATGCGGACGCTGGCTGGCCAGTTCCTGAAGAATCCCTAGGGTGCCGTCACTGGATCCGTCGTTGATGAAGATGAAATTCGTCTCCACACCGGGCTGCAGGGTCTCCTTCAGTTTTTCCAGGCGCGCGATGAGGAGCGGCAGGCAACTCTCCTCGTTGAAGACCGGAACGACTATGTCCAGGGTTTCCGTTGGTAGCATCTGGTCAACACTCCTTTGGCGACCGGTATGAGCGCCTCAAAACAGGTCATGGCCAGGGCGGGCAGGGCGCAGAGGCCGACGAGGGCCAGATTGCGCCTGTCCTTGCATCGCAATGACTGCTCGTCCAGCCCGAACGTGTGCCCCCGTTTCTTGCGGTAGTAGTAGTAATTCATCGGCGTTTCAAAGATATTCATTAGGCCCTGGAGCCATCCGAATGCGGAATAGGCCGAGGAAAAACAGGAGAAGCTCGGGATGAAGCCGTGTCTGGCCAGGAGGATGTCCAGGGACTTGTCAGTGAACTGATGCAGGTGAGCGGGAACGTCGCGGTAGGGGTAGCGCGTTCCGAGCATCCGGCACTGGAGGGAGGCGGCGTCCGGCACCGAGACGATGAGGCGTGCGTCCGGGCTGGAGCAACGCTGCAGGCAGGCCAGCAGGGACAGAAGCGATTCACGGGGGAAATGCTCCAAGGAATGCCAGCAGGTGATGACGCTGGGCGCGCCATCCATTTCCTCCACGGAGGTCCGCACATCCAATCCCAGTTCCCGGGAATACTGCAAGGCCTGGGGGCTGATCTCCAGGCCGGCCGCGCGCAGGAAGCGGTCCCGGCTAAACCAAAGGAACCGGCCGGAGGCCGAGCCGACGTCCAAAAGCAGGGAGTTCGCCGCTCCGCTGGCTAAGGCTCGGGACAGGACGCGCTCCTTGAAGCGATCCAGTGCGTTGGGGGGGCCGGGCGGCTCCAGTATGTCGTTGACAATGAAGGCCTGGCGGCCGTGTTCCGCCAGGGTTTCATGGCCGCAATGCGGGCACTGCGCATAGCCGGGACTGCCTGGCCCCAGGGCACCGTGGCCGCATACGAAGCATTCAGCGGAGGGATTCAAAAAGCTTGCCCCAGAGCTTGATGTTCCAGGTGCGCGGCAGGAACCGCGAAACCAGCAAAAGGAGTTTGGACTTGGGATCCATGACCACGACAGTTTTTCTGGCCTTCACCGCAGCAAGAATCCGGCGGGCCACCTCCTCGGGCGAGTAGAGTCCCCGGCCTTCCTTGAGCACCCGGACCCCGGCCTCCTGCTGGAAATTGGTCAGGGTGCCCGCCGGGGAGAAGGTCAGCACGTGGTTGGTGTCCCGCAGTTCGTAGGTCAGGGATTCCGACCAGTTGGAGATAAGCGCTTTGGTGCTGGAATAGAGGGCCATGTGCGGGAGAGGGTTGTAAGCCACGGTGCTGGCGATGTTCACGATGGTGGATCCGCTGCGGGTCAGGTCCGCGAGCAACTTGCGCACCAGGAGGATCGGGGCCTGGGCGTTCACCCGTAGGCTGAGAAGGATTTCTTCCTCGGTGATGGTCAGGATGGAGCGGCGGAACCCCACCCCCGCGTTGTTCACCAGGCAGGCGATGCGTCGTCCCCGGCAGGCCTGGGCCAGGGCTTCCACTCCTTCGGGCGTTGCAAGATCCGTCTGGACCACCGTGGCCCCCGGGAATTCCCCCAGGTTGTCCACCCGGCGGTCAGCAAGCACCAGGGCTCGGCCCTGGTCCCGCAACTCCCGGCTCAAAGCGAGGCCGATGCCGCTGTTGGCCCCGGTCACAATCCAGCATCCGGCCATGGAGACGTGGTCGCGTACCACGTCCGCCACACCGGTTTCAAAAGGGATGGGCCGCTCCAGCCCGAAGTCGCGGCGAAACGGCCGGTCGTCGGCCCAGAGATAGTCCAGAAACAGGTTGCTCAGCGTGAGCGGCAGACGGTGGTGCAGGGGCCGCAGCAGGCCACCGAGATCAGGAACCGGGACCATGCGCGGGGTTCGGCCTGAGATGTGGCGGTGGATGGTTTCGAAGATGGCCCCCAGGGAGAAAGACTGGGTGGCCGCGAAATAGCTTTTGCCCCGCACGTCCGGGTTGTCCAGGCAGCGCACCATGGCCACGCACAGGTCGTCCACATGAATGAGGGAGACCCTCCCCGGGAAACGCAACCGGGTCACGGGGCTGCCGGCCAGGACCATGTCCACGAAGGCGTGGATGTGGGATTTGGGGCGCATGCCCGCACCATACACCCAGGTCGGGCGGATGATAGTCCAGGGAAGACTGGAGGCGCGCAGCAGCTTCTCGCAGGCGAGCTTGGAGCGGCCGTAGTCCGAATTGGGCGCGGGGGTGCTGGATTCGGCCAGGGGTTCCCGGCAGGGATCGCCCTTGGCCCGGTCGAAGGCACCGATGGTGCTGGTGAAGACAAAATTCCTGAGTCGGGGCGCAGAGGCCGCCAGCCGGATGAGTTCGGCTGTGGGCTCCAGGTTCGCCTGGCGGTAGACCTCCCCCTGGCCGAAGGTGGCGATGCCGCCCAAATGAAAGATGACGTCCACTTCCCGGATGCTTGGGGCATGCTCGCCGATGGCCTCCAGGGAACCCTTCAAGGGAATCACCCGGGGATCCTCGAACAAGGCTCCGCTCCGCACCAGAGCCAGGATGCGGTCTTTCTGGCTCAGGACTTCGAGGAGCCGGTGGATCAGGCGTGAGCCGATGAAGCCGGTGCCCCCGGTGATGAAGATGTTCACTCCTCGCCTCCGTTTCCGGAGCGGAAGCTGTCCGGCTGCGGCGTGAGCTTCTCCGGCCGTGCGTGTTCCAGGGGCGCGGCGTAGACCGGATGTCGGGCCTTGATGCGCTCCAGCAGGGCGAAGAGTTCGTTCTCCTCGAAGGGGCGCTGACTGCGGCGCAGGGCTTTGCACTGGGTCCGCAGGCGCTCCAGGATCGTGGAAGGGGAGCGGGCGGAGAGGGTCATCTCCGGAAAACTGCCGAAGTTGCAGCCCGGGCAATTCCTGGAGATGGCCCGCACTTCCTGGTGCAGTATGCCGGAAGCATAGAGCGCGGGGAAATCCGGGTCGTAGACGTGGACGACCCTTTCCAACCGGTGGTCGCAGCAGGGGGCGAATCTTCCATCGGGCAGGATGGCGAAGTAAAGGTTGGGGGAATCGCATATCCCCTGGTGACGCCAGTTGGGGCTGCCCGTGCGCACGAAGTGGAGGATGGAGTCCAGGTAGTCGTCGGAGTCGAAGAGAAGGGCCCCCTTGCGCTTGAGGCGCTTGAGATCCTTGATGAGTTCTTCCAGATATTGGTGCTGGTCGGGTGGCAGGCTGAAAAGGGCGTCCTGGCCCCGGAAGTTCAGGGGGGTGTCCGCGTCCGTGATATGAACCGGCACCAGGGAGAGCCACCATCCGATCTCCGTCGCGAATTCCAGCACCGAGCGGACGTGGTCGAGGTTGTAGCGCGAAAGGACGCAGCCCAGCGCGCAGATGGCCCCCTTGGCCGGAAAGGTTCTGCTGATGTAGGCGATGGTGCGGATGGCATTGTCGAAGGACCCCTCCACCCCGTTGATGGAATCCGAAAAGCTACGGTCCAGGGAATCCAGGCTGACGTTGATGTCCGTCACGCCGAGTTCGGCGCAGCGCTTGATTTTTTCACGCTGGCTGTAGAGCCCGGCGGTCTGGAGGCGGATATCCAGATTGTAAGCCTTGAAAGTCTGCACGATCCGGTCGATGTCCTTGCGCAAAAAAGGCTCGCCGCCGGTGAGCAGGACCACGCCCACACCGATCCTGCGCAGGTTGCGGGCGATATCC
Organism: uncultured delta proteobacterium; assembly: GCA_903835685.1. GTDB lineage: Bacteria > Desulfobacterota > Desulfovibrionia > Desulfovibrionales > Desulfovibrionaceae > CAILNX01. The sequence continues at coordinate 10,838 of CAILNX010000061.1, read as the reverse complement.
TCAATACGATCCCCCGGGAACGGGGCAAGATCCGCGTTCGCCTCCACGATGTTGCACATCCGGCAACGCAGGTTGCAATGCTTGGAGACATAGAACTGAACATAGAACGGGGAGTTCTTGGTCAGTACGGCCTTGGCCATGGACAGGATCGTCGAAAATGAAAACATGTTGTAACCGGCTCGGGATAGAGGTGTTGTGAAGGAAATTCTGCTGCTCGCCCCGTTGCCTGTGAACTAAGGCCGCTAATTATGCTCCTGTGACGCCTGCCATGTACGCCATGGTCCTCGCCACGCTCGCAGCCAAGTCCTCCAGGTGGGTGGACAACACCAGTTCCGGCTGCTCGGGGGGCTCATAGGCGTCGCTGATTCCGGTGAACTGCTTGATCTCGCCCCGGTTGGCCCGGGCGTAATGGCCCTTGGGGTCCCGCTGGGCGCAGATTTCCGGGGGGCAGGAGACGAACACCTCGTGGAACAGGGAGCCCAAGCGCTCCCGCAGGCGTTGCCGGTCCTCCCGGAAGGGCGCGATGACCGCGCACAGGCAAACGATGCCCTGGGAGGCCAGGAGCAGGGCCACCTCGCCAATGCGCCGCACGTTCTCCCGGCGGTCCTCCCGGGCGAAGCCGAGGTCACTGTTCAGCCCCTTGCGCAGGGCGTCCCCGTCCAGCACGGCCACCGGGCGGCCCTGGCCGCGCAGGATTTCCGCCACGACGCTGGACACCGTGGTCTTACCCGAACCGGGAATGCCGGTGAACCAGAACACGGCGGCCCGGGAAGGGCTGGGGTCGCAGGAGGGAGAAGTCTGCCGGTCTTGCGTCATTTCAAGGGCTCCGTAAAGTCGAGGGGGCCGAGCGGTAGGCATAAGCCCCAGGGTTCATTTCCGATAGGTGGCCCGGAAAAAGAAGTCAACCGCGTCCGGGCTTGGCCGTTGTCAGGCTATCTTCTTTTTGCCATATCGGCTAGGTACGGATCGGGATTACCCCCGCCGCTTTTTCGAATCCTTGCAGGATCGGAGGACCATACCCAGGGACACATTCGACTCGGCACCGGGCAGGCCCCAGGCTTCTCTGGGCCGACGGCCTTGCTGGTCCTGGCCGCCTATGCGGGCAGCCTCTCCGCCCCCCGCTGCTGGGCGACAACCGCTGGATGGCCGACTACGCGGGCCTGCCCTTCCCCCCATCCTGGTCCATGCTCCGGGCCAGCTCCATGGGCTCGCGCCCCCCCGCGGCCGTCACCCTGGCCGCCAGCCTGTCCCTGTTCCCGAACTCCCTGGCCGCCCTGCATGCGGTGAACGTCGCCATTCACTTTTTGGTCGGCCTAGCTTTGTTCGGCTTGGTCCGGCGTATGGTGTTTTTGCTCGCCCTTGGCCTGAAAGCCAACCGTCAGGCCACGCTCCTGGCCTTTCTGTCCGCTGCCTTGTGGGCCGTGCTTCCCCTCCAGACCCAAGTCGTGACCTAAATCACCCTGTGCTGTAAGTGGTTCATGGGTTTGTTCTCCATGCTGGACCTTTAATTCTGGCTACCCGACTTCGAAGTCCCGCGCGAGTTCGTCTGTCTCGTGCTCGGGTTCATGGTCAGGGTGACCCTTTCCACTCGGACCCTGACCTCCCGAATGCCCGACCTCGCCTTCCTCTTGGTCGGCCTCCGGGAATGGGTCAAGGTCCGGACCGCGTCCTGTGGCGTGTTCCTGGCGTTTGTCCCCAAGGATCTGTGCTCCGATGTAAATGTCAAAACGGATAGTTATTCTCACACCCACCCCCTATGCTTCCTGCAGCAGCGGGTGGATTATTCAGGCAGCAGGGAGCGGTTGCTATGCTATAGGGGGGAGCAAGGCTTTGAACTCGGCATCGGTAGAGGCAAGGGGTAGGCGATCAAAGGTGTAGTCAAATCAGGCAAAAGGCTCAGGGCCATTGGCTCTGGCCGTGACTATGAACGAGTACAAAAAGGCACTGACTGCAGCTCCGGCTGAAGCTCCGGCGGGCAGTCGGCAAACAGGCAACTACGTAGAAGCTGGGCCTCCCCTACGTGGCGGGCGAGGGCAATTTCATCATGGTGCGCGGCCCCATGTCCGACACGCTCTTGTACCGGCGGCTCATGCAGCGGGGATTCATGGTCCGGACCATGACCGGGTTCCGCTTTCCCAACTGGATCAGGGTCACCCTGGCCCAGCCGCCGGTCATGGAAGCCTTCGTGTCCGCGCTGACCGCTGTTCTGGAAGAGCAATGAGCGACGACCAGGTTGACCAGAAGGTCGCGCCCCTGTTCAACGGGGCCTTCCTCGGCCTGTGCCTGGTCAATTTCCTGGCCTTCTGCAACCTGACCATCTTCTATGGGTTCTACGACCACTTGGCCGGGCTGGGCGTGCCCGAGGCCTGGAGGGGCACGCTCCTGGCCCTGGAGCCCTTCACCGCCTTTGTCCTGCGCCCGGTGCTCAGCCCTCTTTTCACCGTGAGGAACGGTGTCCGGTGCCTGGCCCTGGGCCTGGGCCTGGTCACCCTGGCCCTGCTGGCCTATCCCCTGGCCCGCACGGTCCCGCCCCTGTTCGTGGTGCGCATTCTGCACGGGGCCGGATTCGTGGTCCTGGTCTCGGCCGAGATCGGCCTGTTGGTGCATGTGGTGCCCCGGGAGCGCAGCGGCCAGGGCTTCGGGATCTTCACTCTGACCACCCTGATCCCCTACGCGGCCATGCCACCCTTTGCGGAACATATCCTCCCCCTGCTGGCCGACAAGGCCCAGATCTACGCCCTGGCCGCCCCGCTCATGCTCCCGGCCTTTGCCTTCCTGCCGCTGCTGGCCCGCCGCATGAGACTCCTGGCCGCAACGCTTGGAGCCCAGGGCATCGCCCGGCCGCGCTGGTCCGACATCCGGGCCAATTTCAAAACCCCGGGAATCCTGTCCCTCCTGGCGGCCTCCCTGGGCCTTTTCACCGCCACCTGCGCCGTGTTCTTTTTCGCCAAGCCAGCGGCCCAGGCCGTGGGCCTGGCCAATCCGGGCCTGTTCTTCACGGTCTCCACCCTGGTCAACATCGCCCTGCGGGCCGGGGCCAACGCGGCCTTTGACCGGATAGACAAGACCCTGGCCCTGGTTTCGGCCCTGGCCCTGTTGGTCGCGGTCTTCTCAGCCCTGGCCTGGACCGGCTCGCCCGAGGGCTTTCTCATCCTGGCCGGGCTCTACGGCCTGGGCCTGGGCCTGGCCATGCCCATGCTGAACGCCCTGGTGGTTCTCATCAGCCCCGCCCATCTCAAATCCCTGAACGCCAATCTTCAACTCTTCGCCATGGACGCAGGATTCTTCCTGGGGCCTCTGGCGGCCGGACTGGTCGCGCCCTGGGGCGTGGACCGGGTCTTTCTCCTGGCTGCGGCCCTGGTCCTGGCCGCCTGCCTATTGGTGATTCTGGCCATCCCCTGCTTGCGCAAGGCCAGTGAGAGACACTAAAATTTATTCACTCAAAGGGGCGTGTATGGCTTTGATCGGAAACATCATCTGGTTCGTGTTCGGCGGGTTCTTCATGGCCCTGGGCTGGTATCTCTGCGGCCTGCTCATGTTCATCTCCATCATCGGCATCCCCTGGGGCCGGTCCTGCTTCATGCTCGGGGGTTTCTGCCTCTGGCCCTTCGGTCGGGAGGTGGTGAACCGCAAATGGGTCACGGGCAAGGACGACATCGGCACCGGCGTCCTGGGCCTTTTGGGCAACATCATCTGGTTTCTCTGCGGAGGCTGGCTCCTGGCCATCGGCCACCTGGCTTCGGCCCTGCTCTGCTTCCTGACCATCATCGGCATCCCCTTCGGACTCCAGCACATCAAGCTGGTCGGGGCCACCCTTGCCCCGGTGGGCAAGACCGTGGTCCAGCGGGCAGGGTGAACCGAGGTCAGGCCAGGACCGCCAAACGCAGGAGGAGATTCCCGGCCACCTGGCGGCGATAAGCGGCCGTAGCCCGGACATCGTCGATGGGTGTGACGGCCCGACGCAGGGCGGCTGCGGCTGGTTTCAGGCTGGCCAGGGTCAGGCGGCGGCCCGTGAGCAAATTTTCGGCCTCGGGACAGCGCAGGACCGTGGGGCCGACACTGCCCAGAGCCAGCCGGGCCTCCAGGACCCGGCCCGAGGGGTCGCGGCGGATCAGGGCGGCCAGACTGACCACGGCAATGGCCAGGGCGCTCCGGCGGCCGACCTTCTCGAAATGGTGCAGGTCGAAGCCCTTGGCCTGGGGCACCAGGAGGGCTGACAGTATCTCACCCCGTTCAAGGGACGTACGCCCCGGACCCTGGATGAAACCAGAAATGGCCATGCGCCGCAGGCCTTGACGGGAAGCCAACTCCACCTCGGCCTCCAGGGCATAGAGGGGCGGCAGGCTGTCCCCGGCCGGGGAGGCGGTGCAGGCGTTCCCGCCGATAGTGCCCATGTTCCGGATGGCCGGACCTCCCAGTTCAGCCAGGGCAGCCGTGAGCAGGGGCAGGCGGCTGCGGGCCAGCCGGTTCTCCAGGATGCTGGCATGGGTCTCGGCCGCGCCGATACGAATAACCCCGTCCGTGGCCGTGATTCCCTGCAATTCCCTGATTCGTTCCAGTCCCACCAAGGTTTGGCTTCCATGCGCTCCGGCCCGGGAGCGCAGCTGGACCAGCAGGTCCGTGCCTCCGGCCAGGACCCGCGCGCCAGGCTCCTCCAGGGCGGCGAAGAGTTCGGCCAGGGTGACGGGCAGGCGCACGTTCACGGCCTGCCCCGCAGGACCCGGGCAGCGGCCAGGACCGCGTCCACGATCTTCACGTACCCGGTGCAGCGGCAGAGGTTGCCGGACAAGACCCGACGCACCTCCTCACGGCTGGGCCGGGCCTTCTTGCCTAGCAGCCCGGCCGCGGCCACCACCATGCCCGGGGAGCAGAACCCGCACTGCACGGCCCCGTGCGCGGCAAAGGCCTGGTGCAAGGGGTGCGGAGTCTCCGTATCTCCGAGACCTTCGGAGGTCAGCACCTCCCGGCCGTCGAGCTGGGCGGCCAGCATGAGACAGGACAAACGGTGCTCCCCGTCCACGAGCACGGAGCAGGCCCCGCACTCGCCCGAACCGCAGCCCTCCTTGGGACCGAGCACGGCCAGGTCCTCGCGCAGCAAGACCACGGCCCGGCGATCCGGGGCCACGTCCAGACACATTTCCCGGCCGTTTAACACAAAGCGGATAGTCATGCCTGTTTCCTCAGCCGGGGTTTTCGGTTGAGGGCACGAAGCACCCGTTCCGGGGTCAACGGGGCGCGGTCGGGCCTCTGGCCGGTGATGGAGGCCAGGGCCGCAGCCAGACAGGGCAGGGGGCCGTTCATGCCCACCTCTCCCACGCCCTTGAGTCCGCGCGGCCCGGTGTCCTCGCACCCGTCCACGGCCAGGGACAGGGTGTCCGGCAGGTCCAGGGAAGTGGGCAGGAGATAGGTGGACAGCGTATCGGAAAGAATGCGTCCCTGGTCCAGGGCCACCTCCTCCATGAGGGCGTAGCCCAGGCCCTGGGCCACTCCGCCTTCAATCTGCTGGTGGAAGCGCTGGGGGTCCAGCACCCGGCCTCCGTCCGTGGCCGCCAGATAGTCGGCCACCCGGATGCGGCCCGTGAGTTCGTCCACCTCCACCCGGGCCAGGTGGGCGGCGTAGGAGAAGAACAGATGCGGGAACCCGATGGGAAAGGCCGTGCCGGTCTTGGGCGGGTCCTGGGCCACGGGCATGAGGAATTCGGCCACGCAGACTCGATCATCCCGGGACAGCAGGCGACCGAGGTCGGCCAGGGCCAGGGATCGGCCCGAGGCCGGATGAACCACCCGGCCCGGGGCCAGTTCCAGGCTGGTCAGCTCGTCGCGCATGAGCACCATGGCCGCCCGGGACAGGAGCTTCACACGCATGGCCGTGCAGGCCTTGAGCAGCGCGTTGCCGAAACTGTAGGTGGTGCGCCCGGCCGAGGAGGAGCCCGAGGGATGACAGCGCTCGGTGTCCGGCTGGAGCAGCTCCACGGCCCCTGCGTCCTGGTTCAGGTCCTGGGCCACGAGCTGGGCATAGGCCGAGGCATTGCCCTGGCCCATGTCCGCCACCGAGCTGTAGACCCGGAACCGGCCGTCCTCCAGAAGCTCCAGCTTGGCCACGGCCATGTCCGGCAGGCCCCGGCCATAGCCCATGGCGTTGAACACGGCGGCCAGGCCCACCCCGCGCCGCGTGAGGGGCGGAGCCTGGGCTTCCCACTGTCGGCGGCCGGTCCACAGGGGATGGGTGCGCACGGTCTCCAGGCATTCCACCAGGCCCACGGACGAGGTCAGGCGCACCCCGGCCGGGTTCACGTCGCCGGGCCGCAAGGCGTTTTTCAGGCGCAACTCCAGGGGGTCCATATCCAGCCGCCGGGCCAGGGCGTCCATCATGCCCTCGAACCCGAAGGAGGCCTGGGCCACGCCGAACCCGCGCATGGCCCCGGCCACGGGGTTGTTGGTGTAGACCGCCAGGCCCTCCAAGCGCACGTGCTCGATGCGGTACGGCCCGGCCGCGTGCTCCAGGCCCAGCTCCATGACCTCGCCGCCCAGGTGGGCATAGGCCCCGGTATCATAGACCAGGCGACAGCGCAGGGCCGTGAGCCTTCCGTCGGCCTCGGCCCCCAGCGTGTAGCGCAGCGTGGCCGGATGGCGCTTGTACCCGGCTAAAAAACACTCCTCCCGGTCCCAGACCATCTTCACCGGGCGGCCCGGCACGTTCATGGCCGCCAGGCCCAGGAGGCACTGCACCGTGGCCCCGTCCTTGCCCCCGAACGCGCCACCCAGGTACGGGGCGCGGATGCGGATGTTCCAGGGCGAGAGCCCCAGGGCGTGGCCGATCTCGAAGCGGTCCCGGAACGGGGCCTGGGTGGACACGTCCATCTCCAGCACCCCGTCCGGGGTGAGCAGGGCCACCCCGTTCTGGGTCTCCAGGAACCCGTGGTCCTGCATGGGCAGGTGGAAAACGCCGGTCAGGCGCACCGGGCAGCGCCGCAGGGCCTGGGCGGCCCGGCCCTTGGCAATGACCGCCCGGAGCAGGATGTTGCCCTGGGGTCGGCCGTCATGGATCAGGGGCGCGCCGGGCTTCAAGGCCTCCTCAGGGGTGAACACGCCGGGCAGAGGCTCTAGGTCGGCCGTGATGAGACCCAAGACCCGGACCAGGGCCTCGCGGCTCTCGGCCAGGACCAGGGCCACGGGGTCCCCGGCGTGGCGGACCTTGTCCTCGCACAGCACCGGCTGGTCCTTGTGCACGATGCCCTGGAGGTTGGTTCCGGGCACGTCCTTAGCCGTAAGCACCCGGATGACCCCGGGCACGGCCTGGGCCCGGTCCGTATGCACGGCCCTGACCCGGGCGTGGGCGACCCCGGGCCGGAAGGCCCCGGCCCAGACCAGGCCGGGCGGGTACAGGTCCGCCGCATAGCGCTCGGTCCCGCAGGCCTTGGCCAGGCCGTCAGCGCGGGGATGGGGGGGCGAAGGCCGGGGCGGAATGGACTGCGGCATGGGACTCCTTGCCCTTGGGAAGAGTTTTCTGCGGTCTTATGAGCCTGATGCACAAGAGCTCCTGTGAGCCCTTATCCTGAATGTATTTTTGTATTTCTAACCGGCCATTCCGCCTCTGTCGCCTATTTCTTTTCTACAATGATGGAATATCGCCTTTACTGCCCCTGAACGGTCTTTTTTCATAACATCGTCTATTGTAATACAAACTTGATGTTTTTCATTTTTAGTCAACGACTTACATATTTTTTTGGTTTCTTCGAGCATGGGCTTATTTCTGGCAATGTATTCAGCAACTGCAATAATTTGTCCGTGGTCTTTTTTTCTCTTCGCACTTCTCATCAGCGTACAAGCAATCATCATTTTTTGAATCATAAACGATGGCATTGACGGCAAAACAATCTTTTCACCACTTTTCCACTCGACAGAAGTAGGATTGTTCAGTAGTATAGAGATCATTTCAACCGGCTCCGGTCGAATCCTTAATTTCGGCTCATCCTGGGCCATTACCTTTTTGTTTTTGTTTTCGGTCGGGGTTAAAAATTCAATATACATACCGGATCCGCTGTAATAAACGGACATATCCTCTTTGAACTCTTTGACAAAACCAAGGCCACTGAGAAGCCTGTCAATATTGTATTCAGGTCCGGTGTATGGAATTTTGACAAGCATATCAACATCGCTTGTCATAATCAGGTTAGGACCGGCATTCAGCTTGTAAAAATTACTATATGCATTAAAACACCACGTCCCTATAAGCTCAATACCGGACTCCCATAAATTATTGTCCGCAAATTCTTTGAATATCTTAGACAACAAATCCATTGTGTTTATTTGCGTTATCATAATATTTTTCCTTAACCGCTTCAAATAGGTGATTACAAGGTTAAGCTCTTGTTTTGTTTTTTTTCTTTCATTTATTAGCCTTACGACTAGCCCATATAAGGGTGCAGTTTTTTCCCCTATAAAATATGAAGCTACGCTTTCCCCCACCTTCTTGTGTAAGTAGTAATAGTTATGCGTTTTGGTTTTGTGAAGAACAAGGCTGCCGCGAGGCAGGGTCAAAAGCCGCGCCGCGAGCTTGCTTTTCTCGCGAGAATAAGCCTCAAAGGACTCTTGAAGAATTTGATCTAAAACCATGGGATATCGTACACAACAAAAAGTGACTACACAAGAAAAATTGTGTATTCTAATGGGCTGCGTAGTTTTTGATGGGAAAGTTGCTCTCTGTGAGCATTAACCGTTTGGATTTGTTGGTTGTGTATCAGGCATATAAGGCCGGCTTTCTGCATTCACATCATGGCGAACCAAATTCCTGGAGCTCATTCCCCTTCCTCGTGCCAAGGGGGGGTAAGCTCCACATCTTCTTCCTTGACACTAAAGGCATAGTTTGATATATATTATGGCTGGACATGGCAACAAGAAATTTCATATTCAAACTCTACCCGACCAATAAACAGGCGGATACGCTTTATAGTTGGATCGGCAAGCACCGCCTCCTTTACAATGCGGCCTTGAAAGAGAGAATTACTGCGTACAAACAGGAAGGACGTTTCATATCTTATAATGATCAACAGAACGCTCTGCCTGTAATCAAAAAAGAAAAGCCTGAACTTGCTTTACTCGGATCTCATGCTTTGCAAGAAACACTTCGCAAGTTGGACCGTGCTTTCCAGGGATTCTTCCGTCGTCTCAAGGAACCGAGCAAGAAGCCTGGTTTCCCACGGTTCAAGGGCCGCGAAAGGTTCAACTCCTTCCGATACCCGGACCCAGCCGGGTGGAAAATTATCTCCCAGAAGGGGCACAATGGTCGCCTTAAGGTCAGCAATCTCGGGCATATCAAGATGCGTGGGATGCCCCGAGTTCCTTTGGCCCATGGAGAGCTTCGCTGTCTGACGGTCATGCGGAAAGGCGCAAAGTGGTATGCCGTGGTGACGGCTCGGCTCCCGAAGATTCTCCTCTTGCGCGAGGGCATCTCCCACAACAGGGCGGATATGGGTTTGGACGCCGGGTGCGCCCACCTGTTCACCACTCACGAAGGGCATAAAGAGGATCATCCCAGGTTTCTCAAGAAGGGTTTGGTCCGTCTCAAAGCGGCGCAGCAAGACCTCTCTCGGAAGAAGAAAGGATCGAGCAACCGGCGCAAGGCCAGGGCCAAGGTCGTCCGGCTGCATGAAAAGATCGCCGCAAAACGACAGGACTATCTGCACAAGTCGGCCCTGTCTCTGGTCCGGTCCCATTCTTTCATCGCTGTCGAGAAGTTGAGTCTGCAAGGCATGACCAGAAAAGGCAAAGGCCGACGCAAGCGCGGCCTCAACCGTTCCATGATGGAAGCGAGCATTGGGCAGTTCTACACAATTTTGAAGAGCAAAGCGGAAGAAGCTGGCACCATATTTGTGAGAGTGGCCCCGAGAGGAACATCCCAGAATTGCAGCAGGTGTGGGAATAAGGTCGAAAAGACCTTGGCCGACCGCGTGCATGATTGTCCTTTTTGTGGGCTTGTTCTGGACCGGGATCATAACGCTGCCCTTAATATCTTATTCTTGGGCTTGGCCCGGGTCGGGCGGGAACCGTCCGAAGCATGGAGAGACCGTAAGACGGGGGCTCTGCCACCGCTGGACTCTGTGAAGTGCGAAACCACCACTATACCCGTATAGTGCGTGTGTAGTTCATATCTCATGTCAAACCAATTGGACGGCCCGTGATCCGCCCTGACCCCAAAGAGGAGGAACCCCAACAGGGGCCTTGACTGGGAGCATGGGAGTTGCCATAATAGGATTAAATCCTATTGGTAAATGGAGGCCGCTATGCGAACGACACAGCAACTGAGCATTACCTTGCCCAACGAAATGGCCGACGTGGTGAAGGCGAAGGTGCGGACTGGCGAGTACGCCTCTGAAAGCGAGGTGATCCGCGATGGGTTGCGCGCGCTTCTTGCGCGTGATCGCGCCGTCGAAAGTTGGCTGCACCACCAGATAGGCCCGGCCTACGACGCATTGAAGGCCGATCCTTCGCGCGCCGTCACCCCTGACCAAGTGCGCGCCCGCCTTGCCGCCGAGCACACCAAGGCTCGATGAATTACCGCGTCGTTTTCTCACCTGAAGCAGCGGAACAGCTTGCGACGCTGTACCGCTACGTCGCATCCGCAGCCTCGCCCGATGTTGCATCACGGTATACCGAAGCGATCATCAGTTACTGCGAGAGCCTGCGAATATTCCCCCATCGGACCTGACTGCAAAAAGTCTGTCTACAATGCTGATACAATGAAAATATTTGCTTTACATTCCTAGCGAGTTGTGACAGCTTAGTCCAACAACGCCGGGGGATCGCCATGATAAAATGCAAAAACAGAGCACAACTTC
>CAILNX010000060.1 GCA_903835685.1 uncultured delta proteobacterium | reverse complement strand
TTCGGGCAGAGGCCTGGCCCTGCGCATGGACCATGGGACCCAGTACCTGTCCGATCATTTTTTGAAACAGCTCAAGCACTGGGGAGTCCGCCCTAGTTTCGCATTCGTGGAGCAGCCCCAGACGAACGGCGTGGCGGAACGCTTCAACAGGACCCTCAAGGAGCAGGCTATCTACGGGCGAGTGTTTCGGAACGTGGATGAGGTGAGGGAAGCGGTCAGGGTCTTTGTGGACAATTACAACCGTGAGTGGCTCGTCGAAAAGAATGACTTTCTCAGCCCCTTACAGCTCCGACAGCACCGGCTGAATCAAGAGGCGTTCCCGATGGCGGCGTAAGAAAGTCTTGTGTCCAGGAAACCGGGTGCGGTACACCTGCCGGGATTGGGCAGCAGTCGCTGCAATTCATCAATACCCCGTTCTCGGCGGGGATCGGCGGAGGCCAGCTGCAGCTCATCGGGCAGGCCTCCCCCTATCTGGGCGTCATGCTGGTTGATCTTCCTCCCTCTGTGGCTGCCAGTCTGAAGCCTGGAGTTGACGCCGGAGTCTACGTCAATGGAGTGGTGGACGGGGCTCCGGCCCAGAAAGCCGGGCTTCTTGCCGGGGACATCCTGCTCAAGCTGGACCACGTGGCCATGACCGCCCCCGAGGATGTCGGCAATATCCTGGTCGGCAAAAAGCCCGGGGATACGGTCAAAGTCCTGTTCATCCGCGCCGGAACCACGAAATCCGCCTACATCACCCTGGGGTGAGGGGCTCAGCCCCTGGCTCTTCGACCCAGCCCCGTTGAGGGTCTGGGCCTTGGCGGTTTGCCCGCCGCGCCATGCACACCTCGATTCTCCGTCCGCCCACTGGCATCACGTCCGTGAGGGGCCTGCCTGAGGTTGAGGCGCTCCGTTCCGAACCTGAGTCTTCAAATAATACTTGTCCCAACGGAAGCGATGGGGGTATTCGGCGGCTAGGTAGAAAAATAGCTCAATTGAAACACGCACACTGGGAGAGATTATGCTCCTTCTTTCGTGGGACGAGACCTTTTCTGTCGGTGTGGCACAAATTGACGATCAGCATAGGCAATTGATTGATCTTATAAACAAGATCCATACTGCCAGAGCCGATGGCAATGAAAGCGCAGTCATCAGGAGAGTCATATTTCAACTCTTCAAATATGCCACGCATCACTTCAGCGAAGAAGAATCATTGATGCGCGACAACAACTATCCAGATTTTCAAACCCACTACAAGGAACATGAATTTTTCATCTCGCGCCTGGATGCCATAGCGACTCATTTCGGCCAGGGAGAGATACAGGTGGCTGGAGAAACCTTTCGGTTTTTGGTCGACTGGCTTCTTGACCATATCTTGACCGTGGACAAGAAACTCGGAAGGTTCCTCATCGAGGGAGACAGAGCGAAGTGAAGTGGTTTTCGTCCCGGCGGGCCAGGCTCCAGCGGCGTGGATGGTGCCGCGTGGACGCTCAGCCTGGGAGCCCTTGGCTCAACACCCGCAATCCGGGCCGAAAAAATAATGCAGGATGGTCACCAGGACCACGACCACGAACAGGCCGATGAGCCACCATGAACTGAACCTCACGCGGGGATGGCATCCCTTGTCCGAGACGTCCTCGAACCGACCAAGCAGGTCGTCCTTGCTCATTGTCCGCTCCATATCCAGGTAATTTCCACCCGGCGGTTCCTTGCCCGGTTGCCGGGGTTGTCGTTGGGGGCCAGGGGCAGGGCCGAGCCCAGGCCGAACACGGCGATGCTCTCCGGATCGATGCTTGCCTCGACAAGAAGGCGGGCTACTGAAACGGCCCGCGCCCGAGACAGTGCCAGGTTGTCGAACTGTGTGCCCACCTCGGAGGGCAAGGGGGTGGCGTCGGTATAGCCGGTCACCCAGACCATGGCCCCGGGCTTCTTCTTGAGCTTTTGCACCGCATCGGCCACCTGCCGGACAGCTTCGGGGGAAAGTTCGGGAGTGCCCAGGCTGAAGGAAATGACCTTCTTGGACTGCTTGCCATGAACCGCGTTTCCACCTCGGGTTCCGGCGTCTCCAGACCCGGAGTTTTCCAGGATGAAGGGAAGCAGCCCGGCCAGGGCCTTCCGGTTCGAGGGGGATGTGGCGTTCAGGGCCGAAAGCAGGGGGGCCAAGGCGCGCGGCAGGATCAGGACTGATGTTTCGTTGCCTTGCTCCGGGGCCTTGGAATGGGGGGGGGCCGTGGTCGAACGGGGCGCGGGCAAAGCGGCGGTCTGCACCTGCTCTGGGTTTTGCTGGGCCGGTTCTCGCGCCGCCACCGGTTTCGGGGGGCGGGCCGCCTCTCCCGTCTGGACGGGGGGATGCACTTCAACGGGCGCTTTGGCTTGCGCCGGGGGCGGAACTGGCGCGGGCTTCTGCTCCTTTTGAAGTTCCAGCGGTTGCACCGGGGTTTTGGGTTGCTCAGGCGCTTGGGTCTGGGCAGACGGCGCGGGAGGGGGGGCTTCGACCACGCCCGCCCGGGCCAGAGGCGGGGCGGGTTCCTGGGATGTCAGGGGCGGGCAGGTCCTGGACCGGAGGGCGATCCCCTGGACCGCCAGGAGCCCAGCCAGGATGGCGCAGAGAATCCATGGCAGGCGCGGGTTTCGCGCTTTTGCACCATTTTTGGGCTGTTCCGGGCCGTGGGACGGCCAGGCGGACGGCGGGGCGGACTGATCCGCCTGTTCCGGTTCCTGCGGCCGGGGTGCCTCTTGCTTCGGGGCTGGAACCTCGTGAAATGCGGTCTGGTCACGCATGGCTGCGTCCCGGGCCGCGTGTTCCAGATGCTGGATTTCTTCCATAAGCGCGGCAATACGGGCCTGGGCCTCGGCCAGGGCGCTTGCGGCCTGGTCGGCCTCGGCCCGTTTTTCCTGGCGCATGGCCTCCAGGCGCGCTTCCGCATCCCGGACCTGCTGCTCAAACCCTTCGATCCGGGCCGAAGCCTGCTCCAGGGCCAAGCGGCCCGCATCCTCCCGGGCGCGAACCTGGTGGAGTTCCTGCTCCAGGGCGGCCAGCCGACCGGCCTGGACGAGAGACCGGAGCCGTGCCTCTTCCTGTCGGGCCTGGTCCGAAGCCGCAAGGCCCGACGAGGCGGCCGCCTCTTCCAGGCGTCGGCTCAGCCCCTCGATCTCGGATTCAAGAAAGGTGATGGTGGCCTGGGCGCTGTCCACGGCGGCCTGGCGATCCTGAGCCAGGGACCGGGAGACCTCCAGGGCCGAGCGAAGGGACTCCAACTCTTGGGCGGATTCCCGCTGCTCCCGCCCCACGGTCTGGGCCAGGGCGGTCAGTTCCTGGGCCCGTTGCGCGGCGGATTGCTCTCTGGTTTCAGCCGTGCGCAGCCGGTCCTCAAGCTCGGCCGCCTGCTCGCGGGTCAGGGCCAAGCGGGACTGAAGTTCTCCCGTCTCGGCCTTGAGCCGCCGAATTTCGGCCGATGCTCCGGGGTCGTTTTCCGCCTGGTTCTTGAGGTCGTTCCAGATGTCCACCGGGAACGGCTTTTTCCCGATGAGAGACTCCAGAAGGGCGACGATGCGCTCTTGGGTAGGGCCGATCCGTTCCAGTCCAGGGATCGGCGGGTGGGTCTTAAGCTTTTGGTCCACGGCCTGGACCAGCGCCTCCCCCACTCGCGCGCCGACGCGCTCGGCAACGGCGAGCAAGGCCTCTGGATCGATTTTTTTCACATCTTCGTGGGAATCCATGTCCGCCCCGGTTGTCGGTTGCGAAGGCTCAACGGTGCAGGCTGAGCCGTTCCCAGTTCTCCTGAAGTTCCGCCAGACGGCCCTTCAGCAGGGCGGCCTCGCGTGACAAGCCGTCACCCCGGGCCACGGCCCGGGCCAGGCTTTCCTCGCACAGGGCCAACTGCTCCGTGCGTGAGGCCAGTTCCCTCCTCAGGGCATGGTTCTCCGTGACCAGCGCTTCCATTCGACGCTCGACCTCCACGCCCTTGGTCCTCTCGGCCCAGACCCTGTCGGCGAAAAGTCGGAATCCTTCCAGTTCGTCTTGAGACATGGTCCGGGACGTCTCGTGCGATCCGGCTAGGTCGGACAACGCCGCGAGCAGACGCTCGTGGGCCTGGTCCATCGTCTCCACAACGCCTTGGAGTGCCAGGCCCTCCTGCTCCAGATGCCGGGACAGGATTCCCCAGGCCGCGTCATGGATCGCCCGTCCCAGGGGACCACTCACGGCCTCCTCGACGGCCCTGGCCTCGTCGTCCGGTGATGTGCCCATGTTTGCTGGCGTCATGCGCGTCTGTCCATTCTTGGGGTTCGTGAAACCGGGCGAGATCAAAACAAGAAGGGGGCGGTCCGGCTTGAGCTGGGCGACCCCCTCTTCAAGGCGTTCAACGCCCGTTCTTTCGGTGCTGATGCACGGGTCAGGCCTTCATCTGGGTTGAGAACAGCTTGTCGAATTTGACTGTGGAGAGGATCTTGCCCACGGCCGGGGAAATGTTGATCAACTGAATCTTGGCGCTGGCCCCCCCGGCCCGCTCCCGCAGCATGAGCAGCATGCCCAGCGCGCTGCTGTCCAGGTATTCCAGTTCGTCCATGTCGATGATGATCTGAGAGACGTTCCCGAGATGGTCCTTGTAGCAGGCGCCGAATTGCGTGTACATGGAGATGTCGAATCGTCCGATGAGGCTGATGTGCAGCGCCTGTCCGGAATTTCCATCTTCTTGCAGGGTGACGTTGACGGGCATGCCCACTCCTTATGTGAATCGCTGCTTCATGTTCGGATAGCGAAAGCTCTTTCGTTGTCAGCCCTCATGCCCATCTCGGCCAAGCGACGGGACCGTGCCGCCGAATAGCGAGGAAGCATTGCTCGGGCGGATAAAAATGAAAATAAACTCATTCTTACCGGTCATCATTAACCACCCTGCCCTCATTTGTCCATGATAAACCCTCTGCGCCTGCCTGGCAGGGACGCGGCGAGGGAGCCGGGATGTCCATCCCGCCGAGGTCGAGTCGGCAAGGGGTGGGAAATGCGTCAATCGCGCTCGAATTCGAATATTTTTTCAAGCTCGGCGCTGATGTCGGCCCGGGACATCCTGCGCTTGCCCTGCATGGCGCAGAAGGACGCCGCTCCGTCCAGGAGGGCCACGGCTTTTCCCGGAAGATATGCGCTCGGGATGTGCTCCGCGCTGAGTTCCACGGCGGCCAGCAGGGCTTCGCCGTCGATGGTCAGCCCGTGATGTTTCTCGAAGCTGGGGGCGATGCCGCGCAGGATGCGCAGGGTGTGCTCCCTGTTCGGTTCGTTCACGAGGACGCGTTTGAACCGCCTGGAAAGCGCGGGGTCCTGGGCGATGATCGACTCCCCCTCCCAGGTCGTGGCGCCGATGCACGGAAAATCGCCTCGGGCCAGGGACGGCTTGAGCACCTCGCCCACGCCCATGGATCCTTCGGACTGACCGGCAGACACCAGGCTGTGCATCTCGTCGATGAAGAGGATGATCCGGTCCCGTTCCCGCATGACCTCCCGTATCAGTCCGTCCAGCCGGGATTCGAGGTCGCCGCGGTACCGCGTTCCGGCCACGATGCTGTTCAGGGACAGGGCGAAGAGTTTGCGGCCTTTCATGGCGTCAGGCACCCGGTCCTCGACCATGGCTCGGGCCAGCCCTTCGACGATGGCGGTCTTTCCCACGCCGGGATGCCCGATGAGCAGGGGGTTGTTGGCCTCCATCTGACAGAGGATCTGGACCAGCCTCTGGACGTGGCTTTCGACCCCGATGACCGGCTTGGTGCGGGCGATGGCCTCGGGGTCGGTCATCAGTCGGCCGTAGCGTTGGAGCAGGCCCGAGGCGGCGGCCGCCTCTCCGGATTCGGAGCAGAACACCGAGCGCATCTCCTCCGGGGCCTCGAAGGAGGCCGGAACCAAAAGATAGACCAGTTCGTCCCGCCCGGCCAGGGCGTCGCGCAGGTCTTTCAGCATGGACCGGATGACGCCGATCTCGGGATTGACCTCGCTCTCCGTGCCCAGGTGATGGTGGAAATCCTCCAGGATGTAGGCGACATTCCGGTTGGGGCGGTCGGTTATGAAGGACAGCATAGCCACGGGATCGAGGAGGGCGCGGCCTTGGCCGTTGTCGGCAACCGCAGCCTGCCGGGAGAGTTCCTGGAATTTGAGGCCCTGGGTCTTGGACCAGAAGACCGGGATGAAGCCCTGGTCCCGCGCGGACTTGGCCAGCCGCTCCCTTTCCGCTGACAGGTCGGCGTACCGGGCCAGCCGCAGGTTCGATCCCCGGGCCGTCGGGGCAGCATCGGGGGCCGCGCCACCCTGGCGCGGCCGCCCGAAGAGTTGGACGCTCCGGGCCGCCTCGATGAGGATCAGCCGTGCGGCTTCGAGAACCTGCCCCCGGTCGTCGTCCAGGGCATATCCCTGGTCCAGGGCCAGCGCGGCCATTCTTTTGGCCAGCAGCGGGGCGGCCGGAGCCCCTCGGGCGTCCCGGCGCAGGGTGTCCAGGTCCGTGTCCGTCAGAATGAAGCGGGTCCGCCGCCCGGTCCCGTGCTCGAACAGTTCAACGGTGATTTCACGCATTCGGTTTCCTGAACTCCCCTTCAATATGCCGAAAAACCGGCCTCGGGCAGCGGGCGTCGGCGGCGGCTGGGTTGAGAATGAGGCCCGGGGGGACGGCGCGGCAGCGGCAGCGAGAGCATCCCGCTCTTGTCCAGGGCGTTTTTATGCTGGCGTTTCGATCCGAAATGGACTTTAATGCAAACATCTTTGGCTGACAAGCAACCCGGTCCGAGGAATGGGCCGGGTTCCGTGTTTCCGGAGCGGGGATGCCTGCGGCCCTCCGCGATGTGCGTTATTTGCCGGGAGAAAGACGTGTTCGAGGCCATTGGGCTTATTCTTTTCGGCCTGTGCGTGGGCTGCTACGGAACCCTGGTCGGCATCGGGGGCGGTCCCCTGATCGTCCCCATGGTGGCCACGTTCTATACCTACAGCACCATCGAACTCATCGGGGTGTCGACCTTTGTGGTGTTCTGCAACACCCTGTCCGGCACCCTGGCCTATTGGCGGGAAAAACGCATCGACATGGTCAGCGCCACCAAGTTCGGGCTGGCAGCCATTCCGGGCGCCCTGATCACCGTGGCGGTCATGTACCACATCCACCTGAATCTGTTCTCTTTCATCTTCGGCTTTTTTCTCTTGCTTCTGGCCCTGTACATTCTCCTGCATCCCAGGGACAACGAAGGGGCCGCGACGGCCCGCCCTTTCTGGAAGAACAAGGCCGACCTCGGCAAGGCGGCCGCTTCCTCGCGCCTGTCCCATATTGACGAAGTCATCCTGGACCGGCCTCAGGAGAGCAATCACGCCCGCAGGGTGATCGTGGACCGTTCCGGGCACCGGTTCGAGTACACCGTGAACGAGGCCCTGGGGGTCGGCGTCACAGCGGTCATCGGCGTGCTCTCCTCCTTTCTCGGCATCGGCGGCGGCCTGATCCAGATGCCCGCCCTGGTCTACATCCTGTCCTTCCCGGTCCACGTGGCCACGGCCACCTCGCATTTCATCACCGCCATCAATGCGGGCTTCACCCTCATTCCCATCCTGTCCCACGGCTCCATGCCCTACAAGACCGCGCTGTGCATGGGCCTGGGGTCCGTCATCGGAGCCCAGTTCGGGGCCAAGCTCTCCAACCGCATCGACGGGAAGAAGCTGTTGTTCCTCCTGGTCCCGGTCTTCCTCCTCCTGGCCGTCAAACTCATGTTTTTCACCTTCCAATGATGAACTGGGACAAGAAGGACCTGAGCGACCTGGCCCTGGCGGTCCGGCTGCTGGAGAACCCGGGGTTCGTCTCGCGCCTGTGCGCGCATATCGGCGCGCCCATCGAGATCGCCCTGGACTGCCTGCCGACCCGGCTGAAGAACGGCCTGGGAGCGGCGGTCAACCATTCCCTGTCCAAGGCCATGAACCTCGCCGTGGGGTCCATGGGCGAGGGTTCGTCCGTCCCGTCGCGCTGGATGCAGAAGGCCCTGGCCACGGCTGCCGGAGCGGCCAGCGGGGCCTTTGGCGGCCCGGCTCTCCTGGTGGAACTTCCGTTCACCACCTGCCTCATGCTCCGGTCCATAGCAGGCATCGCCCAGTCCAAAGGTGAGGACATCGCCGCCCCCTCGACCCGGGTGGCTTGCATGGAGGTCTTTGCCCTGGGCGGTCCGGCCTCGTCGATGGGATATTTCGCCATGCGGCAGGTCCTGGCCGCCGAGGCCGAACGGGTCATCCAGCTCCTGATCGTCGGAAGGGTCGGCGACGATCTGACCCCGGTCCTCCTCCGGCTCATCGAGACCATTGCGTCGAGATTCAGCGTCGTGGTCGGCGAAAAGGCGGCGGCCCAGTTCGTGCCGGTCATCGGCGCAGTCGGCGGGGCCACGGTGAACTACCTGTTCATGACTCACTTTCAGGAGATGGCCACGGGCCACTTCACCGTCCGGAGGCTGGAAAGAATTTACGGACGCAGCGAAGTCCTGGAGCGCTATCAGGCCATGAAACTGACCAGGGCCCGGACTGGACAGCATGTACCCCAACGGATCGGGATGCGTTGATGAAAAAGTTGATCATCGAAAGGAGACTGGACGCGCCTCCGGAAAAGACCTTGCAGAGTGTTCGACAGATGGCCCGGTCCTTTGGAGGGAGCGTTGCGGGCGACCTGACCGGGGGGACCTTTTCCGGCAAGGGCATTTCCGGGAGCTACCGCATCCACGATGGCAACATCATCATAACCGTCGAGGAGAAACCCTTCCTGCTCCCCTGGACCGTCATCAAGGAAAAGATCAACGAGTTTTTGGCCGAGCTGGCCGCCTGAAATCCGTTTCAAACCAATATAAGCATGACCAAGTCAAACAAAACAGCACGATATATCGGTAACGATTGTCTTCAAGTTCCTGAAATTGTCAGATCCATGATCGACGAATATGCAGGCCTGATCAAGGAGGAAGACCGACTGGGGCTGGAACTCGGCCTGTCGGAAATCATCATCAACGCCATTGAGCACGGGAATCTGGAGATATCCTTCGACGAAAAGGTAGAGACACTCAAGGACGGCATGGACGCCCTGGAGCGGCTGCGAGGCAGCCGGCGGGGCAACCCGGATTTGGGTAGGCGCAAGGTGATGATCGAATCCTTCGTTGGCGGAGGGTCCATCTTTTGGACCATCACCGACGAGGGGGGTGGATTCGATTTTGAAAAGCTGCTGGACCCCAATGAGACGTGCAACCTTGAAACTCCATGCGGACGGGGGATATTCCTGGCCCGTATGCAGTTCGATTCGTTGGAATTCTCCAAGAGCGGATGCCGGGTGCGGCTCGGCAAGCGCTTCGCCGGATGATGGGGGGATCACATGGGAGTAATTAATGGCGCACGACGGCCCACCATCCTCATCGCCGATGACGAACCCGTGAATTTGCATTTGCTTACTAGCCTTTTCAAGGGCGAGTATCATGTCCTTACGGCCGGTCAGGGGCAAGAATGCCTTGACATCGCAGCGGCCGCGATCCCGGATATTATCCTGCTTGATGTCATGATGACCGACATGGATGGGTTTGAAGTATGTTCCCGGCTCAAATCAGCAGAAAACACCAAAAACATTCCCATCATATTTGTCACTGCATTGGGAGATGAGGATAGCGAGACAAAAGGCCTTCAAATCGGTGCTGTCGACTACATTACAAAGCCGATCAGCGTCTCTATTGTGAGGGCGAGGGTCAAAAACCAAATCATCATCAAGTTGCAGCAGGAAGTGATCGCCAAACATCGGGCGAAAATACTGGAAGACTTGAAGGCTGCTGGCGACATCCAGCAGAGCCTCCTGCCCTCCAGGCTGCCTGAAGACGCCCGGGCTGAATTCGCATGGAAATTCATGCCGTGCGAAGCGTTGGGGGGAGACATCCTGAATGTCATTCCGCTGGGCAAGGATATGGTCGGGATGTACATGGCCGACGTTTCAGGGCACGGCCCCCCCTCGGCCATGATCGCCTTTCTCATCTACCAGATGGTGACCCCTCACTTCGGGAGCGTTTGCGATGCCTCGGCCGGGGGAAACGCGGTGCTCCAACCCGAAGAGGTCCTGAACATCCTGGACCGGGAGTTCCCGCTCCTTCGTTTCGGCAGGCATTTCACCATCATCTACGTGGTGATGGACCTTTCCACGGGCATCTTGACCTACAGCAATGCGGGCCACTGCGCCCCGATCCTCCTGAGGAAGGACGGTTCTCTTGAGCGTCTTGAAGAATGTGGAACCGTCATCGGTGTCGGGGCCTTTCCCTTCGGTCAGACGCAGGTCGAGATGCGCCAAGGGGACCGTCTCCTCCTTTTCAGCGACGGCGTGTTCGAGGCGGACGGTCCCCAGGGAGAACTCTACGGCGAACCGAGGCTTGTCGAAGCTGTGGGGGAGCTTCGTTCGAAACCCCTCCCGGACATGGTCGACGGCCTGTACGCTTCGGTCATGAATTTCGCGGCTGGCGAGCCCCTGCGAGACGATCTCAGCATGCTGGCTTTCGCCTACCATGGGCCTTGGCGGGAAGGGCCGTCACAGGGCTGAAGGCGTGCCCGGGCCGACGCACAGCAGGCCTCCTCTTTGGCCGGGTTTTGTTCTGTCATGAATTCATAGAAGGATACGAGGTGGTTCATGTCCATTGTCCGCTGGGGCAGTTCTCTGGCCATAGGCATCGATGCAATCGATGCCCAGCACAAGCAGTTGGTCGATATCATCAACAGGCTGCACGGACTCATTCTGGAGCGCAATGACGCCACCCTCACGAAAGACATGGTCAGCGAGCTTTCGGCATATGCCGTATACCATTTTTCGGAAGAAGAGGCCTTCATGACGTCTGTACAATATGATGACATCGCCGCTCAGCAGGCGGCGCACTTGTTCTACATCGACAAGGTGAACGAATTTTCCGAAAGGATCGGCAGGGGAGAGCAGCACGTTTTGCAGGAGGCCTGTGAGTTCCTCTTAGATTGGCTGCTTGAACATATCATGGTCATGGACAAGGCGTTGGCTGCCTTTGTCGTCCGCGATGAAGGCGATCGGCGCCCCTGAGCGGCACCCGGACGTATGGCATAGCCGACTTATTTATAGAATATGTTGTTTAAGTTCGGGCCTGTTTTGGGCCTTGTCGTTGCCCCCCCCCCCGAATCCGGTAGGGCCTGCGCAACGTCTCCATTAAATTGACAAAGCATGTGTGTGGAGATAAAGTTCCACCCTCGCTAATGGGCTCGACAATCAGGGAGTACTAACATATTCAGCTTGATGGCTTTGGCCCGAAAAGGGCTTCTCGATCTGATGTTGCCAGCGGCATCGCTGAACAATGTCGATTTGACGCCTTGGGTCGCCCGACCCTTTCACAAGCGGGCAGGGCCCTTGGCGGGGTTTCGCCAGGACGTGCAACCAGGAAGTGGATGAACCGCCACCCGGGGCTCCGGACGGCGTACAGGGGGATCAAAATGGCGCATATAGTCGGTGGGCTGCTCCTTCTCGCTCTCGGGATTTGGGGCTTGTACGACGAGTATTACTATGTCGTGGATTTTCTGAAGGGCGGCATCCCCATAGCTTTGATGTTGGGCGGCCTTCTGGCCACCTTGGCGGCCTGTGCCGGGCAAAAGAATGAGGAGGACGAGGCAAATGGCTAAAGAAGAGAAAAAGAAGGCGGAGACCTTGGAAGACGTGGAAGTGGAAATCGAGGCACCCGAGGCGGCGACTCCCTCCAAGGACGCCGAGACGCTTGGCCAGCGCAAGTCGGCCAAGGCCAAGAAACCGGCCCCGGAACCCGAGGCGGATTCCCTGGAAGGGTCCACGAGCCTGTATTGGCATTCCTTCCTGCTGGTTGGCGGCCGCCTGCTCAACCGGATGCTCGACTGGTACAACGGCCTG
Organism: uncultured delta proteobacterium; assembly: GCA_903835685.1. Lineage (GTDB taxonomy): Bacteria > Desulfobacterota > Desulfovibrionia > Desulfovibrionales > Desulfovibrionaceae > CAILNX01. Next base: position 53,080 of record CAILNX010000060.1, on the reverse strand, counting down.
TTCAGCTTCACCCCCAAGGACAAGGCCAAGCTGTACCGGAACATCAGCCAGCACTACCTCAAGCGCGGCTCCTACGACAAGGCCATGAAGTACCTGAAGGAATGGGCCCGCAACGAGAAGAGCGACCCGGAACCCATCTACCAGATGGCGCTGGCCCTGGCCTCCATGGGCGAATACCAGCGGGCCGTCAACGCCTTCGACAAGGTGCTCAAGCTGCGGCCCACCCACATGGTGGCCATGTACCGCAAGAGCGCTCTCCTGGTGAAAATGAAGGACTACGCCGGGGCCATCAAGGGGCTGGAGCAGATTTCCGCAGAAAATCCCAACGACCCCAAGGTGTTCTACCTGCTCGGGCTGGCCTACGACGGGGCCGGGCAGCTGGAGCAGGGCATCGCGGCCATGCAGAAGGCCGTGGACCTCGACCCTGACGAGATCAAGTACCACCAGCACCTGGGGTTCATGAACGTGCGGCGCGAGGACCACAAGACCGCCGCCGAGCACTTCACTAAGGTCATGGAGCTGGAGCGCGATCAGGAAGGGGACGAGGAATAACGTGACCTTCAAGGGGACGCCAAGCGTCGCGTTGTGCGGGTTGGCCCTCTTCCTCCTCGCGGGGGGCGTGGCGTTCTTCGTGTTGTTGGCGGGCACGGCCCAGGCCGCCCCGGGCATTTATTACGAGCCGGACATCAAGGAGATCATCCGCAAGGACTGCAGCCGCTGCCATTCGGGGACCCTGCGCAACCTGATGGACTACAACAGCGTCCTGGCCTACGCGGACAGCGGCATGCTGGCGGGCATGGTCCAGGGCCTCATGCGGCAGTTCGCCGGGGCGGACGCCCAGACCATCCTGGACTGGGTGGACGCCGGAGCTCCGGAGAAAGCGCCCGCTGCGGCCAAGGCCGGAGCCAAGGCTGCGGCGGCCCAGAAGATATATTTCGAGCCGACCATCCTGGAGATCATCCGCAAGGACTGTGGACGGTGTCATTCCAAGGGCCGGATGAACCTTCTGGACTGGGACAGCGTGCGGGCCGTGGTGCAGAACGGAAGGCTGGAGGCCATGCTGCGGGGGCCCATGCGGCGGTTCGCCGGGGCGGACATGGACATCATCCTGGCCTGGATCGATTCCGGAGCGCCGGAGAATCCCCCCCGGGTTGGACAGGCCCCGAAGCCGGCGGCCTTCGGCAAGCCCGGGCCGCCTTCGGGCGTGGGACGGGCGCACGGCGGGCCGCCTCCGGGAGGCCTGACCTATTCCGGCGAGATCCAGGGGCTCCTGGCCGAGAACTGCCTACGCTGCCACATGGGGCCGTTCCGCAAGATGACGACCTACGAAGAAGTGAAAATGTACGTTGACAACGGACTCCTGGAGACCCTGGTCCAGCCCGGGGGGCCCATGAACCGCTTCGCCGGGCCGCAGGCGATGAAATTTCTGGACTGGATACGGGCCGGAGCGCCCAGGTAGGCCCATCGGGCCTGCCTGGGAGCCCGGCCGGACGGCGACAGACCGCATTGGTCAACGGAAGCGAGGGTGCTATGAGAATGGGTCATTTTTTCGCGGGGATCACGGCATTCGGCCTGGGACTGTTCCTGGCCTACATGTACAGCCCCCTGGTGGTCATGTTCGTCAAGGGTGCGGGCCAGCCGGTGCTGATCATCCTGGGGGCCCTGGCCCTTTTGTCGGTGATCTTCGATCGCACCAGCCACAAGAAGGTCAGCCTGGGCGCGGCCGTCGTGTTCCTGGCCATCGGGGGCTACGGCTTCTACGATGAGTACATCGCCACCATGGACTTCATCTATGGGTGTTTCCCCGTGCTCATGGTGATCGGCGGTCTCATGGCCGTGGCCCACGGCATCAAAAGCCAAACCTAGACGGAACGACCATTATGGACTCCAGACGAATCTCCGAGATGATCGTCAAGGCCTACGGCAAGAAGTACAATCTTGAGCCGGAGGTCGAGATGCGGCCCGTGTGGCGGCAGGAACTGGCCGTGCGCTGGAGGGCCGTTCTGCCCGTGCTGGCCGACGCCAAGTTTAAGATCATAGGCGCGGCGGCAGGCGTCGTGTTCCTGGCGGCCACCATCTACTATTACAACATCCTGCTCGACTACGAACATGAAATGCTCAAATCCGCCTCCCAGGTGGAGGTGCTCCTGCAGCGCCGGAACGACATCTCCATCAACCTGGCCAAGGCCGTGGGCGACTATTCCTCCTACGAACGCCAGGTGCTGACCGAAATCGTCAAGCTGCGCTCCCTGCTGCCCAAGGACGCTGCCAGGGGTGCGAAACCCGAGGACCCCGCAGCCGCGCCGCCCAAACCAGGGAACGAACTGGCCGGGCTGCTCAAGGGCCAGGACGGGACAGCTGCCCTGGCCAGCCTGCTGGCCGTGGCCGAGCAGTATCCGGACCTGAAGCTCTCGGCGAATTTCCAGAGCCTCATGGCCGCGCTCGTCGAGGTGGAAAAGGACCTGGCGGGTGAGCGGCTCAAGTTCAACGAGGCGGCCATGATCTACTGGGGCTACGTGAGCCGGTTCCCGTCCAATTTCTTTGCGGGCATGTTCGGCTTTAAGCCCACGCCGTACTTCACGGCCACCCAGGAAGCCCAGACCTTGAAACCCATCGCCTATTGACCGGGGAAATGGCTGCGCATGTCCAACGAGAGTTACATCCATACCCTGCCCATCTGGGGCTGGGGGCCGATCAGGCTGCGCGTGATCTACCTGCTCGGGTTTCTCGGGTGCGCCACCTTGTACGCCTACTGGTCGGACTACAACTTGGCCACGGGCAGCGGGAACTTGAGCATGGCCCTGTTCCTGGCCGCGAACATCTACTTCCCGGCCAAGAGGATTCTGCTGCATTACAAGATTAAGGGTGCCCAGGCCCATATGAACCTGCTCTTGATTTATCATATTTGGCTGAATACGTTCTCTTTTTTTGCCGCCTGCGTCCATTGCTATGTGGCCTTGTGGGGGAATAACTGGCTGATGCTGGCCCTGACCCTGATGGGGTTCCTGACTTTCTTCGGGTTTCTTATGTGGATCAAATACCAGCCGGGCCGGGTTAAAAAGGGGATATACATCCTGCATACCCAGCAGACTCTGTTTTTCGTGATGCTGTTCGCCATGTTGAAAGGGCACTACGTTTTTTAGACGATCTCAAAGGGAACGGAACGAACCATGTTTACCCTGCATGCCGTGGCGATGGCGATGGTGCTGAGCACCCTGGCCCTGGGCATCGTGCTGTATCGAGGCGCGAGCAAGCTCGAAAAAGAGATCGAAGACGAAAAGAAAGAGTCTGACGAGCGATGAAATACAAAGCCTGTGAAAAATGCGCCCGGTCGGTGGGGCTGGTCAACATCGCCGGGAACATCATGATGGTGGCCTTAAAGGCCTATCTGGGCGTCGTGGGCGGGAGCAAGGGGCTCATTGCCGACGCCGTCCACTCCGTGGCCGACCTCCTGGCCACCTTCGTCATGATCCTGGGCATGCGCATCTCGGCCCAGGAACCGGACGAGGACTACCCCGACGGCTACGGCAAGTCCGAATACATGGTGGCCATCGCCATCTATGTGTTCCTGTTCATCATCGGCCTGTACATAACTCACGACGGGTTCGTGACCATCGTGGAGAAGAAGATGGTCCACCCCTGCTGGTTCGCCCTGTGGGGGGCCTTCTTCGCCATCGTCATCAACGAGCTCATGTTCCGCCAGAGCGTCTGCGCCGGGTCCCAGATCGGCAGTCCCTCGATGATCGCCAAGGCCTGGGAAAGCCGTTCTGACGTGTATTCGTCCATCGCCGTTCTGGTCGGCATCATCGGGGCCATGATGGGCTTCTCCTTCATGGACCCCCTGGCCGCCATCGTGGTGGGCCTGGTCATCCTGAAGCTCTGCGTGGAATCGATCTACGAGTCCTCCCTGAAGCTCATGGACGAGGCCCCGGACCAGGAAGTCCTGGATGAAATCAAGAAGGTTTTGGGCGGCGTGCAAGACGTGCTGACGGTTCGCAAGGTGCTGGCCCGGGAACTCGGCCCCACCCTGGAACTGAAGATATGGGTCGGCGTTTCGGCGGATCTGAGCATGACCCAGGGCGAGGTCGTGAAGAAGCAGGCTGCCCTGGCCGTTGATGAGGCCATCAAACGCAAGACCCGGACGACAATCACTCTCTACCCCGTGGAAGAGCACTCATCATGAAGCAGATCGAATACGATTTTTGCATGCGTCAGTTCAAGCCAGCCATCGCGGTCATGGCGGTGCTGGTGGTGATCATCGTGGGCTGGACGCTGTGGCGGGTCTGCCCTGGGTCCTTTGTCAAGCCTGGCGCGTCCACGGCCGCGGCCAAGCAGCCCATGACCCCGCCCATTGACGTCAAGGCCCCTATGACCCACGCCTATTGGGGCAACTGCAACAAATGCCATGTCACCTCGGGCGGTGGAAAGCCGGTTTCCAAGGTCATGGCCGGGGCGCCCATCACCATCAATCAGAAGCAACCCCACAAGTATTGGGGAAATTGCGTCCAGTGCCACCAGGTGGTGGACGGGTTCCAGGCCGACGGCTCCTTCGTGGCCCCGGCCAATGCCCCGAACGCCCCGGCCAAGGCGGCCGCCTTTGCCGGGCTCACCCCCCAGTCCGTGGGCCTTTCCCTGGTTCCGGTCAACGCGGCCGTGGCCCAGAAGTTCAGCTTGGCTAAGGACCAGGGCCTGCTGATTTCCGAAGTGGCCGCCGGGTCCGTGGCGGACAAGGCCGGACTGCTTCCCGGTGACCTCATCACCCGGGTGGAGAAGACCAGCGTGCCCACGGTGGCCGATTTCCAGACCGCGCTGAACGATGCGGCCAAGCCCGGCGAGGACCTGAAATTCGCCATCTATCGGGGCAGGACGGGCCGGAACATCATCGTCTCCCTGCCCGCCAACCTGCCCGACCTGCTGACCGCGCCCGTGGGGCAGCCTATTGCGCAACCGGTCGTCGCCGCCCCGGCGCCCGTGGCCCAGGCCGCGCGGCCCGCCGAGGGCTTGGTGGCCCTGGCCGCCTCCGGACCCGGCTTAAGCGCCCCCGTGGCCCCGCAGTTCGACACCGCACCTTATTTCGTGCTCATCGATCCGATCCGCCAGTCCTTTCGGGTGGAGCAGAACCCCAATGCCGGGACACCTGGAAACGGGGTGCCGACCGGCCAGCTCATGGCCAACCTGGGCGTGTCCGGAGTCCTTTCGGGCGGTTTCAGCCCCCAGGCCCTGGCCACACTCTCGGCCCTGGGCATCGCCGCCTATCCGGGCCTGACAGGCGGGGTGCAGGCAGCCTTTGACGCCTTTGCGGCCGGGCGGCTGCAGAGAGCCCAGACCGCACAGGCGGGCGTAGTCCCGTCCACTCCCGGCCGGGTGCAGCCCCAGGTCGGAGCCAACGTGTTTCCACAGACGCTCTATTAACGGCGTCCTTGATTTCCAAGGGAGGTTCCCATGCCTGAACGGAAAGGGAACAACACAGGCGGCGAGGGCTTCGGAGGCCCGATGACCATGAACAAGACTACCCTGTGGTTCGGAATACTGATGGGCGTCTGTACCATCATCCTCCTGACCATCATGATCAAGCTGGTGGGCGTGCCGGTTTCCGGTAGCGGCGAGGACGCCCGCGAACTCCGTCCGGCTGCCGCGCAGGTGCTTCCTGGCGCCCAGCTTTCTCCCGGCGGCCAGCCGGCCCACCATCTCGGGCCGCAGTTTCCGGCCGGAATCGGCAACCAGCAGATGCAGCTCATCGACACCTTCATGCCCGTGGGCATCGGCGGGGGATCCATGCAGCTCATCAAGCAGGGCGGTCCCTATCTCGGAATGAGCTTGAGCGCCGTGCCCCCGGACGTCGCGGCCCAGCTCGGGCTTCCGGCGGGCGTGGGGGCCTTGGTGAATACGGTCGTCCCGGGCTCCCCCGGGCAGAAGGTGGGGATTGCGCCTGGCGACGTAGTTTTGCGGCTGGACACCACCGATCTGGCCGGACCCGACACCGTGGGCCAGGTCATGACCGGCAAAAGGCCCGGGGACATGCTCCAGGCCGTGATTCAGCGGGGCGGTTCGCGCCAGTCCGTGCGCATCGTCCTGGAAAACGCCCCCCTGGGCGTGGATATCGGCCAGCTTCCGGCCACCTCCTGGCTCGGGGCCGATGTCCAGGACGTGGACGCCATCATGCGCATCCAGCTCAATCTTCCGGACAGCAAGGGCGTCCTGGTGGGTTATGTGGCCCCGGACTCCCCGGCCGCCCTGGCGGGCATGGCCATCGGGGACCTGATCCAGCGGGTGGGTGAGGTGCGCATCCGGGACGTGAAGCAGTTCCAGTCCATCATCGTCAAGGGGCAGCCCGGCCAGGCCCTGCGGATGTCCATCATGCGCGCCAACCAGATTTTGCCCATGACCGTGACCCTGGGCCTCAAACCCACGACCCCGCCCACGGTCCCGTACCTTTCTCCGGCAGACATCGTGGTGGACGCGGCCTGGATCGGAATGGACCTGGGCGAACTCACGCCCAAGGACGTCAAGAACCTGGGGCTCGCGCCTGGCACCCGGGGCATGCTGGTCAGCGACGTGGAAGGGCCTCCGGCCTCGAGTTCGGGGCTGGCGACCGGCGACGTCATCGTGGCCGTGAACGGTACGCCCACGCCGGACCTGAAGTCTTTCACCGAGGCCACCCGGCAGCAGGCCGGGGCTGTCCTGGCCGTGATCCGGGGCAACAAGCACGTGTTCCTCACCGTGCCGCCCCCGGGCTTCACGGCCGCAGGCACCAAGCTGAACACTGGCATTGACCGCAAATTTCGGCAGGTGGCCGCGACCGCGCCGGGCATGGTGGCGGTCATGGTGGCGGACAAGGACTTGAACGCCCAGGTCTCCACCGAAGCCAGCGCCCAGGCGGTGGTTCTGGTGGACCTGACCAAGCGGGCCTTCGCCATCGTGGAGACCAACACCCGGGCGCCCCTGGCCGACCTGCTCCAGCAGAACGGGGTGAGCGCCCTGATCTGCGCGGACCTCTCGGGTCAGACCAAGGCCGCCTTAAGCGCCAAGGGGATTTCGGCCTATAGCGGAATGGTCGGTTCGGTCCTGGACGCTGTCGGGCAATATGAGCAGCAGGGCCTTGCTCCGGCGAACGGTCAATAGGCATGGGGCACTGGTGGGGCAGATGGACGCTTGCCCTGGCCTGGCTCCTGGCCTGGCCGGGCACCGCCTGGGCCGGGGCTCCGGCCGGATTTCTGCCAGAGTTGCAGGCCAGGGTGAACCAGGCCGTGGAACAGATCAAACCGTCGGTTGTGAGCATCAAGGCCCAGAAGCGGCAGTGGCTCCAGGGCGGCGGGGAAATGTGGTATGAGAGCATCGGTTCAGGGATTGTGGTGGACGAACGCGGCTCCATAGTGACCAACTCCCACGTGATCAAGGGAGCGGAGAAGATCCTGGTCGGGTTCTGGACCAAGGGCGGCGTGGATACCGTCGCCCAGCTGGTCCAGGACGCCCCGGACCAGGATCTGGCCCTGCTGCGTGCGGACGCCGCCGGTCCCAGCGCCCCGGCCGTGCTCGGGGACTCCTCCAGCCTGGCCATAGGAGACTGGGTGGTCAGCGTGGGCTCCCCCTTCGGCTATGAGCACTCGGCCACCTTCGGCATGGTCAGCGCCCTGCACCGCAACCTGCTCATCGAGGGGCTGGAATACCCGGACATGATCCAGACCGACGCCACCATCAACCAGGGCAACAGCGGCGGCCCGCTGCTGGACCTTCAGGGCGCGGTGGTTGGGCTTAGCGCGGCCGTGTTTTCACCCGAGAACGCTTTCACCGGCATCGGGTTCGCCATCCCGGTCAACCGGGTCCGGCAGTTCATTTCCGGCCTGATCGCCACCCCGGCCGTCACCCCGGCCGCGACCCAGGCGCGCCCGGCCTTCAAGCCCCTGCCCTCGGGGACCATGGCCCGCAAGCCTGGGCCCAAGGGACCGCTGACCTTCCAGCCACTGCCGACGGCCGCCGCCCCCCAAGTAGGCCAGAGCCTTCCTTTCCCTTCGCCTGCGCCGAACACTCCTCAGGGGTTTCCTCCCCCGATGAAGCCGACCCCGTCCTTTTCCCTGGCTGGGCCGCTGGCCGCTGCCCAGGTCCCTGTTGACGCGCCCCCGGCCAAGAAGGTCCCCGTGGACCTGAACAAGCCCATGCCCAAGGACGCCAAGCACGCCGAATTTTCCGACTGCACCGCGTGCCACGACATCACCAAGAAACTTCCGGCGAACATGCAATTGGGCCTGCCGCACCCGCCCGTGGCCCCGGCCTGCGAGACCTGCCACGTCCTGGTCAGCGAAAAGGTCGTCCAGGGACCGACCACCGTGGCCTGGACCACGGTTTTGGCCAGGATTCCCGGCGGCGGGCCGCTCACGGTCCGGGAACTGGTCCTGTGCCTGTCGGTCCTGGCCATTGCCCTGCTTTCCGCCGCCCTGGGGCTGGACGCGGGCCTTCTCTTCGTGCCTGTCCTGCTGGCCTATGGCCTGGACATCGGCATCGCCACCGCGACCAGCCTGCTCCTGCTCAACGTCAAGGGAATTCCGACCATGTCGCATTTCAAGGGATCGGAACTCATCGACATGCGCCTCATCGCGGTGGTCACCCCGCCCGCCATGCTGGCCGCTTTCGGCGGGGGCCTGGTCATGACCACTCTTTCGCCCCTGGTATTGGGCCTTTCCTTGAGCGGCTCCCTCCTGGTGGCCGCAATGTTCATGCTGCGCGATCCCTCCCTGGCCTCGGCCTGGGGCGGCCGGCCGGACAAGGGCGGCTGGGCCTGGCGGACCCGATTCCAGGGCGTGGACTACACCCTGGACCTGGTTCTCCTGGGGCTGTGCATCGCCATGGCCGCTTTTGCCGGGGGGCTTCTGGGCGCGGGGGGGAGCTGGCTGCTCATCCCCCTTCTTCTCACGGTGTTCCGGGTCCCGTTTGCCGTGGCCGGGGCCGTGTCCGCCGTGGTCGTTCCCGTGGTGGGCCTTTTCGGCTTCCTGGGCCACGCCCTGGCTGGTGACTTCAAGATTCCCCTGCTCGTGCCCCTGTGCATGGCGGCCCTCATCGGGGCCATGGTGGGAATGCTGTTTTCCGGTTTCCGGGGCAAGGCCCAGCCCCGTCTGGCCGCCTCCATAAGCCTGGGACTGGCCGGGGCTTGGGTTGTTTTGCGAACCGTAGGCCTCGTATGAAAAAGAACCGAAATTTCACCGTGAAAAACGTCCTCTGGCCAGGGCTGTTTCTGCTGACCCTTTTTGTGGCCGCCCTGGCGAGCAACGTCGCGGTGTTCCGGACTCAGGGCGGCGGGGCAGGCGCGAGCCTTCTGCCCAATCCGGCCCCCCCCATCCAGATGTCCGCAGGCGGGGTCGCGCCCATGGCCGCCGTGCCCCTGCCCGAGGCTGCGGCTCCTGCTCTCAATGCGGCCCCGGCCCCCAATGCGGCCTTGTCCATGCAGGATGGCGTCAACCAGGTGCTGGCCCGGGTGCTTCCGGCCGTGGTGAGCGTGTCCAAGCCCAGCCCGCCCGATGCGCCCCAGAACACCGGCGGCACGGCGTTCATCACGCCCTACGGCGGCCCGGCCGGGTCCACCGGGGCCGGGATCATCGTGGACGACCGGGGCTACGTCCTGACCACCTTCCAGACCGTGGGCAAATCCGAATTGGTCAAGATCCATTTGTACTCCGGAACCCGGCGCGACTACCTGGCCGACGTGGTGGGGGTCGACCCCTCCTGCGACCTGGTCCTGCTGAAGATCCGGGGGACCAGGACCTTTCCGGCCGTGCCCCTGGCCGACTCCGACAGGGTCAAGGTGGGGGACATCGTGTTCGCCATCGGCAACCCCTTCGGGTTCAGCGGTTCCGTGACCATGGGCATCGTCAGCAGCAACAACCGCAAGGTCAACATCGGCGGGGTCAAATACCCGGACCTGATCCAGTTGGACGCGGCCATCAACGAGGGCAACGACGGCGGCCCCCTGGTCAACATCAACGGTGAGGTCATCGGGATCAACATGGCCTGCCTCATCCCGGACCACCGGTTCTCGGGCATCGGGTTCGCCGTGCCCAGCAACGACGCAGCCCCGCTTCTGTCCGGGCAGGTGCAATAGGAGGGATTCCGAGATGTTCAAGCAAACGACCTTGGCCGTGGTGCTGGCCATTCTCGTGGCCATGGCCGCGTTCGGCGCGTACCGGGGCGAGTTCCGGGAGACATGGTACAACGGAGCGACCCTTTGAGGGTCGTGCATCGGGCTCGGGTAGCCCGGCCACGACTTGGGGAAGGACGGAAATCAAGCCGTTCGAGGCACAATCGATCACAGGGGTGGAGCTATGTGGACGTTGAAAGATTTTTTTGAAGGACCGTCGATCTGCCGGACCTATTTCGGCATCCGGCCGCAGAACATCGCCATTTTCGTCGGGTCCATCGCCGGGGCGGCCCTGGTGGCCACGGCCATCTATTGGGGCGTCTTCGGGTTCGGCCAGTGGAAGAAGGAAGTGACCGTGGCGGGCAGGATCATGACCGCCGCCGCCGTGGCCCCCATGCAGGGTGCTGGCCAGCAAATGGGCCAGCAGAGCGGGCAGTACGTCTGCCCCGTGCACGGCGCCGTGGGGCTGCCCCGGTTCAACGCCGCCGGAGTGCCGGTCTGCCCCCTGGGTGGGGAGGTGATGCAGTTCGTTCGGTGCGTGACCGCGCCGGGCGCGACCCCGGCTGCTTTCGCGGGCGGCTGAGGCGGCCCCGCAACTGGCCCGGTGGGCCAGCAGACCGTTCGCTGATTTGATTGAAACAACAGGTGGAATGATGCAGCTTTCCCGGTTTAGAACCCTCATCCAACTGGCCAGTTCGGTGCTCACCAACGGCTATGTTGGGGTGTTCGCCACCAGGGCGGTGAACGCGAACCCCTTGAAGGGCGTGTGCGTTCCCTACCTGAACTGCTACGCCTGTCCCTCGGCGCTCTTCTCCTGTCCCATCGGGACGTTGCAGCATTTCATGGCCATCCGCTCCGTGCCTTTCCTTCTCCTCGGTTTTCTTGGGGTCATCGGGACGGCCATAGGCCGCATGCCCTGCGGCTGGGCCTGTCCCTTCGGCTTCATCCAGGACCTGATGCACAAGATTCCATCCCCGAAATTCAGAGTTCCACACTTTCTGCGGCCCTTCAAGTACGGCTTCCTGGCCGTGTTCGTCTTGATCTTGCCCTATCTGACCGGCGACACTTGGTTTTCCAAAATATGCCCGGCAGGGACCTTGACTGCGGCCATCCCCTGGATGCTCTGGAACCCGGCCAATCCGGCCACGGGGCAGAACGTGCTCCCGGCCATGCCCGGCCTCCAGTTCGTTGCCGTTCTGGTCAGCCTGCTGCTTTTTCTGGTCTGGTTTGTCCTGTCCAAGCGCCCCTTCTGCCAGACCGTGTGCCCCATGGGGGCCATCCTGTCGGTTTTCAACAAGTTTAGCCTGGTACGCCTGGAAGTGAACGAAGATTGCGACGCCTGCAACGCCTGCCAGGTCAATTGCCCCATGGACCTGGACGTGCCGCTGGAGATCAATTCGCTGGAATGCATCCGCTGCCTGGAATGCACCAGATGCGGATACGTCAAGGTCGCGAAACCCTGGGATTTCGGAGGGGAAACCCATGTCTGACCAACCATGCAAGGGGTGGAGCAACACACAGGTCTTTCTGGCCATCGGGGCCGTCCTGGTCGTGGTGATGCTCGTGCTGGTTTTCGTCTTGGGCCGGGCCAGGACCAAGCCCCAGAGCCCCCAGGCCATGGTGGCGGCGGCCCTGACCGACCTTTTTTCCAGCCCCATCTCCCCCAACGGATTGGAGTGGCAGCCCGGCATGGGGCAGCAGCCCCTGATCTATCACCCGGCAGCCGTGGAGCGGCCGGTCTGGCGTCCTCTGCCCGACGCGTCGCCAGCCGCGCCGACCCCCGCTCCCGTCCAGCCCCAGGCGGCGGCCTGGGGAGGACAGGGGGGCTGGACCGCCCTGCCCGGTGCGGCCGGTGCTGGCGTTGCGGGAAACCCCGCCGGAGGCGCACCCCCGATTCGGGCCTACAAGGGGCCCATGCAATGACCAGTGCAGTGAACAGGACGATGACCGCGACAATGACCATGGGGGCCGGGCCGCACGGCGAGACCGACCACGACGAGCACACGGAGCCGCATCCATGTTGAGAACGATTCTGACCGTAGGGTTGACCATCATCGGGGTCCTTTTCACCCTGAACAATTTCGACCACGTGCCCGTGCATCTTCTGCTTGGCAAGGCCATCGAGGTACGGCTCGTGTTCATCATCTGCATTTCTGGGCTCATCGGATACCTGATCCGGCATTTCATAGGGGTGTCCCGGGAAGAGGAACTCAAACGGCGGCTCTTGGCCGAGCGGAAAAAAAGAGTGCACCGCACCCGGCTCTCCGATGTTGATGATACGCTGGAATAAGAGAGAACCATGGTGGACAAAGACTGTATGAAATGCATTTCCAAGGTCGGATGGCTGGGGCTGTGGACCAGCGTCTTTCTGGCCCTTTTGCAGGGGACCGTGGGCTTTGCCAGCGGGAGCAAGGCCTGCCTGGCCATCGCCCTGCAGTCCATGTGCGACATCATCACCGCAGGCAGCATCCTCATCTGCCAGCAGGTGAGCAACAAGCCCGCCAACGACGAGTTCCACTACGGGTACGGCAAGGTCGAATTCGTGGCTGCGGCCTTCACGGCCCTTCTGTTCGGGACCGTGACCATCTATCTGACCGAAACGGCGGTCAAGCAGCTCATGGGCGCTCCGGGGACCATGACCGATTTTTCGCCCATCCTGGTGGGCGTGCTTTCGCTCATTGCCAACGAGGTGCTCTTTGCCTATATGCGCTGCGTGGCGCTCAAGGCCAAGAGCCAGACCATCATGGCCAACGCCTGGGCCAACCGGGTCGGCAGCTACGCCTCGGGCGTCCTGATCTTAAGCTCCCTGGGGGCCTGGTTCGGGCTGCAGCGCCTGGACTCCATCGCCACCCTGGTGATGGTCGTCCTGATCGCCAAGACGCTGCTGTCCACGCTCATCGAGGCGGGCAAGGGACTTCTTGATCATTCGGCCAATGCCGAATACGGTGAAAAAGTCGGGTTGCTTCTCGACGATGTCCCGGGCGTCATGAGCGTGGGACGGATCAAGACCAAGCGGGTCGGGACCAAGGTCTGGGCCGAGGTCGAGATATCCGTGGCCGCGGAAACCATCCGCGAGGGCCAGCAAATAGCGGACAAGGCCCAGAGCGCCCTTCTGGCGGCGATCGATGAAATGGATCAGGTCGTCGTCCACTTCAGACCAAGCAGGGAACGGTATGTCCAAGCAAACTAACATGGCGACGACCAAGGCGAAGACGCAGCAGGTCTGCAAGAGTTGCTCCCTGCGGGGCTACAGTCCGGAGATCTGCACTTTCCACCACAAATACATGGATGGAAAAGCGCAAAAATGTCAGCACCATATCACTGGAAACGATGATGCCCAGAAGTCCAAGCTGGGCAAGATCCTGGCTGTGGGGGCTTGTGCGGGTGTGCTGACCTCGGCCCTGGGGATTACGGCGGCCTGCGTTATCGGAATCAAGGGTGCCCTGGAGGCCATCGTGGCCGCCAAGGTGGTGGCCGGGGCGGGCATGGCCGGAGCCATGACCAACATCGCCCTGAAGTCTGGAGACGGACACGAGCAGCCGACGACGCCCAAAAAGCGCAAGCACTTCGTTCCACCTTTATATCTGTAAGCAGGAGTGAGTCATGGCGGAGCAGTTGTCGAGCTATGAACAGCGGAAGACGGAAATTTTGAGCCGAAGCAAGGCCTCGGACGATCTGTGCGACATGGAGACCTACGCCGAGGATCGCCTGGAAGGTACTCGCCAGGTGGGCATTGCGGACGTGCTGAACGTGGGAAGCAAGGTGGTCATCGGAGGCGGCGTGGGCCTTTTGGCCGGAATCGCCACCATCGCCGTGGTGGCCAGCGCCGGGGAACTCATCCTGGCCGGGGTGGTCACCAAGATCGCCGGAGTCCTGGGCGGGGCCTTGGGCCTGACCATGGGCATCGACGGCCTGCGCAAGGGCAAGAAGCCCAACTAACGACGCCGGACAGGAGGCCTCTTACGTGGGGACGAAAATCATCCGCGACTCCGGTGTCGAGTGCACGTACTGCCACTCCCCCATGGATATCATGCAGCTTCCGAAATATGAGGGGAAGTGGCCTTGGTGGCTCATCGGCGCAGGTGGCCTGCTCAGCCTCATGGGCGGGATCGTGGTCGGGGTGTTCATGCTCGCAGGCGGCGTCTACGCGATGAACGCCCATGAGACCGTGAGCTGCTGTCCCAAATGCGGATATTATTTCAAGGTTCGTCTGACAGATCGGACTCGATGAGGGTGATGGCCCCCATTATGCAGAGATTGCGGCACGATCCGCAGCCCGCGCATTTGGCCGGGTCCACCTTGCAGTGGTATCCCTTGATGAGGCCTTTCTTGACCACCTGGATGGCCTCCTGGGGGCAGTGGAGCAGACAGGTCTTGCAGGCGGCGCAGATTTGGGTGTCGATGGAGGCCTTGATGGAAGTTTTCGCCCCCTTTTTCGGCGAGCGCCGTCCTTGCGGATCGAGAATGGCTCCCCGGGGGCAGGTGTTGAAGCAGGTCCCGCATTCGACGCAGAAAAGGGCGTCTATGTGGAATTTGTCCTTGAGCTGCCCCGTGATGGCGTCTTCGGGACATTTTTTGGCGCACGCGCCGCATCCGACGCAATCATCAGTTATTTGATAGGACATGCAGCGGTCGTACTCTTTGCCGTGATGCGTTGAGAAATGGATGTGCAGGGACTGCTTCTTCTCGTGGTCTTTTGAGTGAAAGGAATGGGCATGTCAACGGCTTTGTCAACCAAGAAGGTCCTCATCCTGGGCCTGCCGAACTCCGGCAAAAGCCGCCTTTTCAGCCGGTTGACGGGCCGCTACGCCGAAGTGGCCAACGCTCCCCTGACCACCATCGACCTGAATCAGGCTCCCCTGGCCCTGGGCAAGGGCAAAGGGGCCTACGAGATTATTGATTCTCCCGGCATCCAGGACCTGTTCACCAGCCTGAACGAGTCCGAGACCATCCGGGAGGCGATTTTCGCCCTGCATCCCGACGCGATCATCATGTGCCTGGACGCTAACCGGCTCAAGCAGTCCCTGGCCCTGGCCCTGGAGGTGCAGACCCTGGGCATTCCCATGGTGGTCTCCCTGAACCTGGCCGAAGAGGCCCGGGCCCGGGGGCTGACCATCGACGCCAAGCTGCTCTCCCACTCACTCGATGTTCCGGTGGTCACTCAGAATGGGCACGTGCGTGAGGCCCTTCTGCTGGCCGACGCCCTGGGCACAGCCCGGCCCGGCCAGGCCAAGGGGTTGTCCTACGGCAAGTCTATCGGGGAGGGACTCCGGCGCATCCAGTCCGGCCTGCCCGAGTACGTGCCCTACCCACGGGCCGTGGCCATGCACATGCTCATGGGCGGCGCAGCTGCGTCGGCGTTCATGGAGCGCACGGTGGGGATCGAAGCCGCCATTGACCTCATGCGGCAGGCCGAAGAGGTCATCCTCCATATCCGGGGCGACGCGCTGAGCATCGTGAAAAAGGCATGGAGCCGCTGGATCGACCAGTCCGCCCGCCGACTGGTCCGCCTGCGCCGCAACTCCAGCATCAATGCGTTGCAGACCCTGGCCCGGCTGACGAGGTCGATTATTTTCGGGCCACTGATTTTGATTATCATTTTGTATTTCACGTTCTTCATGGTGGTGGACGTGGCCAACACCATCGCGGAATTGCTGAACGACGGCCTCTGGATGCCGATCCGGGACTACCTGGCCGGGGTGCTGCCGCCGGGCTTCATCAGCGACTTCCTCATCGGCGACTATGGTATCCTGTCCATGGGTCTGGCCAACGCCCTTTTGACGGTCCTGCCCATTCTCTCGGTCTTCTACCTGGTCTTCAACACCTTGGAAGACGCGGGCTACCTCCCCAACCTCTCGGTGTTGACCCGCCGCATCCTGGCCAAGATCGGACTCGGGGGCAGCGCCATCATGCCGCTTATCCTCGGGTTCGGCTGCAAGACCATGGCCACGCTCACGGCCAAGACCCTCACCTCGTCCCGGGAAAAGTTCATCACCATCTTTCTGGTGGCCTTCGCCATCCCCTGCGCCGGACAGATGGGCCTGAACATGAGCATCATCGGCCGCATGGGGTGGGGGGCCTTCGTCATCTCCTCGGTTTCGCTGGTGGCCGTGGAACTGGCCGCAGGGGTATTCCTGCACCGATTCCTGAAACGCAGCGACGAAAAGGACCTCTTCATCCTGGAACTGCCGCCCATCCGCATCCCCCAGCCCAAGGCGGTGCTCCAGAAGACCTACATGAGGATCAGCTCGTTCTTGCGCGAGTCTTTGGGCATTTTTGTCATGGCCGCTCTTGCTCTGTTTGCCATGGACCGCATCGGCCTGCTGGGCGCGATCAAGGACCTGCTCGGGCCGGTGCTGGAACGATTCCTGGGGCTTCCAAGCTCCATGCTGGACGCCATCATCCTGCTCCTGGCCCGGCACGAGGCCGCAGCGGCCGTCATCATCGACCTGATCCGCAAGGGGCAGCTCGGCTACAGGGAAAGCATCATCGCCGTGACCCTGACCACCATGTTCATTCCCTGCTTCGCCAATATGATGGCCATGGTGCGGGTGTTGGGGCTCAGAAGCGCCCTGGTGATCTTCGCCTCGGTCAATGTCGCCGCCCTGGCGTCATGCGCGGCCCTGAACTGGATTCTGATTGTACTCGGGTATTCATGACCCAAGGTGGACGACGTGAGCAGTGATTCATTGGACCGCAGAAAGGATGAATACCTGGAAAGGCTCTGGGTTCTGCGCGAGCGCGGGAACACCGACCTCGGCAGTCTGGCTGAAGGGATGGGCGATGACTTCGATCCGGATCTTCTGGCTGAGATGGCGGCGGAAGGACTGGTGGAAATGCACCTCCGGGACAACGCCATAGCCCTGTCTGGCAAGGGAAACGAAAGGGCGCGCCGGATCATCCGAGCCCACCGCATCGGCGAATTGCTTCTGTCCGACGTGTTCGGGGGCAACATCGAGGATGGGGCCTGCGAGTTCGAGCACACCGTGACCGTGGAGCTTGTGGACGGGCTGTGCACCCTTTTGGGGCATCCCCGCAAATGCCCCCACGGCAACCCCATCCCCGAAGGGGACTGTTGCCGGAACTTCGACAAGAAGGCCTACAACGCCGTGTGCCCTTTGACCGATATGCATCTCGGGCAGAGGGCTCGTGTGGCCTATATCGATTGTCGCGACAACAGCGAGCTGCGTAAGCTCAACGGATTTCAGGTCCGGCCCGGGGTCGAGCTCCTGTTGCAGCAGAAGTATCCCTGTCTGGTCGTGGAATGCGAGGGCTCGGTGGTGGCCCTGGACGCGGACATCGCCGCCGGGATCCGGGTTTGGTCCAAGAGCAAGCCGCGGGTCGAAACCCACCACGTCCCCCATGTTCCCCATGGCGGACAGGAGGCCCCCCGCAGGGCCGGTTGGCGGTTCTGGAAACGGCGGGTTTAATTGTACTTGACCGATAGAACAATTTCTTGGAAATAGACCAGAAGGTAAGGACAATGGAGGGCTTCTCTATGGCAGACTGCCAGGACTCCGTCATGGGCTGTGACCTCGCGGGATATTCCCAGGCTGCGGTGCTGCATTCGGGGCTGGTGGTCGGCAGCCTGTTCAAGAGGAGCGGGGAGGCCATCGTGCGCGTCGGCACATACCTGTCCGACGGGGCGCGGCATTCCGCCACGGCGGTCGTGGACACGGGAAAGTATTCGGTGGCCGTGGCCGAGTATATCGGCTTGATTTCGACCAGCGTGGTCAAGAGGACGACCTCGGCCACGTGCGCCTGCGCCAGGAAAGTGATCGACCCGGTCTCTTCCGCCGTGTCCAGGCCCATGGCCCGGGCCGCCAGCCTGACCGGCTGGATTTTGCGGCGCAGACCGGCCAGCGTGGAATCCGTCGAGGCCCTTCAGGCCCGCGTTGGGCTTATCGAAGAGGATCGCTTGGTGGATCGGGTCCGGCAGCTTGAGGAACGCATCGCGACCCTGGAGAAATACGGAGTCCGCGCCGCGCCTTCGGCCGTGGCCCCGGAACCCCGGAAAATGCTCAAAGAGGACAGGCGCATGGTTTTGCGCGCCATCCTGGAAGACAACAAGCTGTTGCGATCGATAAATTGACCGAATGGGATTTCTTCCCTCAACCATGGCGTGAAGGAGAGCGGAGATGGCCGATGGCAGAAAGGTCCTGAACATAGGCATCGATCTTGGGACGTCCCGGAGCACCATTGCCTGCGACAACGGGGTGCGGACCTCGGTGTCCAGCTACGTGGGATACCCCAAGGACGCCGTGTCCAAGAAACTGATGGGCAAGGATGTCGTGTTCGGGGAGGAGGCCCTCAAGAACAGGCTGGCACTTGAGTTGCGCAGGCCTTTTGAGAAGGGCCGACTGAAGTTTTCAAACACCCTGGACGTGCAGTCTGCGGAATACCAGAAGATCAAGTCCACGGCCAGGGACCTGCTCCAGCATCTGGTCAGCCTGGCCAAGGAAGGCGAGCCCGACGACGTCGTCATCCGGGCCGTGCTTGGCGCGCCTTCCCTGGCCAGCACCCAGAACAAGAAGACGCTTCTGGAGATCTCGTCCGGGATCGTCGACGACGTGCTGATCGCGTCGGAGCCCTTCTGCGTTGCCTATGGACTCGGCGTGCTTTCCCAGGCGCTCATCGTGGACATCGGAGCCGGCACCGTGGACCTTTGCCGCATGCAGGGCATCATCCCCACCGAGGATGACCAGATCACCCTGACCAAGGCCGGGGACTACATCGACGAGGTGCTCTTCAATCTTATTAAGGAAAGGCACAAGGACGTGGACCTGACCTTGAACATGGTCAAGCGCTTGAAGGAAGAGAACTCCACCATTTCCGACAAGGACGAGACGGTCGTCGTCAAGCTTCCCATCGCGGGGAAACCCACGCCCGTTGACGTGACCGAGGAGTTGCATCAGGCCTGCAAGTCCATCGTTCCGGACATCGTCGAAGGGATCAGGACGCTTATCGCCTCCTTTGACCCGGAGTTCCAGGACGCCATGAAGCAGAACGTCATTCTGGCCGGAGGCGGGAGCCAGATTGGCGGGATCGTGAAACACATAGAAAACTACATGATGGAACACCTCGGCTACGGCAAGGTGACCCGCGTGGAGGAACCGCTTTTCGGCGGGGCCAACGGCGGGCTTCTGCTCTGCAAGGACATGCCCCAGGAATATTGGGACGAGCTGAGCCCGAAAAGCTGACCGTCGTGCATCATGAGATACAGCCAGGGGAAATTTTAATAAAAGGAGCGCCATCATGGACGAGAAGACCAAAGAGAATCTGGAGCATGTGGGGGACCGTTTCGTGTCCGGGCTGGAAGGCTTTTTCAGCTGGCTCAGCGAGTCCACCAAGGGCATTTCGCTGACCTATCGGATTCGCTGCCTGGGCAAGGACCAGAACAAGAGCTTCGCCAAGATCGGCCGACGCACCGCCACCCTGCGCCAGCGCAATCCGATGAACGAGCTGTTCAGCGACGACGACCTCAAAATTCTGTTCTCCGAACTGGACGGCATCGACGAGGAACTGACCAAGAGCAAGCAGGAGCGCGAAGAACGGCTGTATCCCCGTTCCCGGGCGACCGAGCAGCCTGCCTAGCGTTGCGTTCTGGAATTGGCAGTGTCGTTTTTGGATGTGCAAGAATCAGAGATAATTTATCTTATTCTTTGCTCTTGACTGGGCGCATTTCAGGAGCGCGACGCGAGGAACGAGAAGGTTCGACCTGAGCCGTCCCACCCCGCGAAGCTTCAGGACCGGCCTGGGTCAGGGGGGAAACCGCGCATCAATGGTTTGTTTTACGGTGAGAGGGATTCATGGCCAAGACGAAAGACATCGTCCTGCTCGTAGACGGTGAGCCCAAAGCCCAGGAGGTCCTTTCCGGACTTTTGGGACCTTATCTCTCTATCGAGCGCGCCCGGGATCGCGAGCAGGCCCTTGAGATGGCCACACAGACCAAATACGCGGCCGTCATCGGCGACTTCGCCGTGCCCGGCCCCGAGGGAGACGAAGAACTCAAGCGCATGTTGGCCCGTGGTACCGGGGCCCGGAATGAGGATGCCGAAGCCTTGCTCAAACTCAAAAGTGTACTGGAGGCTGCCCGGAAATTGTCCCAGGACCGGGTTCCCTCCCTGGACCAACTTCTCACCGAGGCCAGGTCCACGCACACCACCCTGGTGGAGATGCTTCACGGACAGATCAAGGACCTGCTGAACACCAACGCCGCGCTGACCCAACAGGTCGCCGAGCGGGACGCGGGCCTGGAGGACCTGGGGCGGAAACTCGACGCGGCTGGTCGCGAACGCACCCAGGCCCAGGGCGAGGCGGCCGCCGCCCAGCAGGCGCTGGATGCGGCCTTCCGGGAGGCCGAGGCCTTGAGGGAGCGCCTGGCAGGGGCGCTAACCGAGAAAAATCGGCTTGAAGCGTCCCTGGCTGAAGCCAAAGCCTCTTTCGACAAGGAGCGGGAGGCGTTCGACAGGCGGAGCCAGGATCTCCAGTCCCAGATGGACGCGGCCCAAAACCGGACGGCGGCCATGGCCAAGGAGAACGCGGAAGTGCTGGGCAGGCTCCAGGCCCTGGACGCCCGGGTGAAGCAGCAGGCCGAAGAGTCCTCCCGCCAGATCGTCATTCTGGACGCTCAGTTGCGCGAAGCCAAGGCGGCCAAGGACTTGGCTGTGGCCGAAAAGGTCAAGGTCGAGGGCAAGCTTTCGGAATTCCAGGAACATTGGGAACAGCTCCTGCAGGCGCGAGGCGAATCGTGATCGATGTTCTGAGCGTGGAAACCCTGGTCGGCGGGGCCAAGGATTTCGATCCAGGGCTGAGGCTTGCCGCCCTCAGGGAGGAGTACTCCGGCCTGGAGAACATGCTGGAGGCCAAGCGGTCCGACCTCGTGGCCTTGAGCGAGCGGCTGCGGTCCCTGCATCGGGAAAGGGCCCTGGCCAAACGGGAGGCGCACACCCTCCAGAACGAAATTTTCCAACTCAAGAGACGCCGAGAGGAGTTGGACTCCCGTCTGCACCAGCATGCGCCGAACTATTGGTCGCTTCAGGAAGCCCTGACCAAGTTGAGCGCCAGGAAGAAATCCCTGACCGACCGGCTGGCCGAGCTGGGGAAGGAGATCGCCAACCTGGCCGAGCAACTCGCCGCGCTCACCCAGGAATGCAACGCCGGTGCGGCGCGCCACGCCGAACTGGAGGCAACCAAGCTCGGCTTGGTGAACGAAATTTCGGATCGGCTCAAGAACGTCTCCCTGGACCGGGACAAGGTTGAGGAGGACCTGAACAGGCTGGCCGTGGAGTTCCGGGACACCGTGAACTCCCGCGACGAGCTCCAGGCCGTTTACGACGTCGAGAAGGCGGCCGTGGACCAGGCCCTGGAGGCCATCTCCAGCCTGGAGGAGCGGATCGCGACCGCCGAAAGGATCAAGGCCCTCAAGGCGGAGCGGATACAGGCCAAGGAAGGGCTGCGGACTACCCAGGCCCGCCTGGCCGAGGCCGTCGCGGAACTGGTGGCGGAGCGCGCCCGGGTCGAGGAGGCCCGCAAAAAGGCCGAGGACGCCTCCCAGGCCCTTGAACAGGCCAAGGCCG
This sequence comes from uncultured delta proteobacterium, assembly GCA_903835685.1. Lineage (GTDB taxonomy): Bacteria > Desulfobacterota > Desulfovibrionia > Desulfovibrionales > Desulfovibrionaceae > CAILNX01. Next base: position 31,375 of record CAILNX010000060.1, on the reverse strand, counting down.
CCGTGGCGGCGCTGGAGCTGGAGGTCGGGGAGTATTCCCGGGCCAGGGGCTCGCTGGACAGGGCGCGGGCCGCCTGGGACGACGCCAGGGAAGGGCAGATTCGAACGGAAGCCGAACTTCTGGCGGAGCTTGAGATCCGTGCCCGGCTGGAAATCGAATTGAGCGAGCTCAGCCACAAGATCGAGCGCATGGCCGGGGTCGGGGCGGTCCTGTGACCTCCGGATGCGCAACCCCCCCGGACCTTGCGGCGGGATCGGAACGCATATGACAGCCGACACGTGCAGAACTCTTCGTGAAGAACGGTTCCAGCGGGTGCTCGATTCCGTGGAATCGGACATGAAGGCGCGCCAGAAAAAGGCCCTGCTCTCGCCGGAAATATGGACCCTGATGCGGGATATCGATTTCATCAGGGATCAGCTCGAAGTGGTGGATTCTCACGCGGCGGAATCGCGCAAGAAGGTCGCGGAGCTTGAGCCTGAAGTCGCGGCCCTGAGACGGCAGACGGGGCTGCTTACTGATGAGCGCAACGCCATCTCCGGGTGGGAGGACCTGGAAGAGCTGGAAAAAAGCCTGGCCGACAAAATCCGCTCCTTGCCCAGGATGGAGGCGGAGATTCCCCATCTGGAACGCGAGATCAAGCTTCTTGAGGCCAAGTGCGCCGAGCGCGAGGCGCAGTTGGAACGGCAGCTTGCCAGGAGCAGGTCGGCCCTGGCCGAAACCGAAGCCCTCCGGGCCAATCTCGACAGCCTGGAGGCCGAAATCCAGGTGGTCATGTCCACCCGAGACATCATCGGCGGCCTTGTGCCCACGGACATCGACCCCGAGGTGATGGAGTCCATCCAGGGAGACATGGGAGAGACGCTCAAGGCCTATATCAGCGACGTCCAGTCCGACATTGAGATGATCACCGCCAACACGGAGAGGCTCAACACAGAATTGGAGCAGCTCCGCCAGCAGCGCGGCGGACTTCTGGAACGCAAGAAGGTCCTGGCCAAACAGGTCGGGAGCATGCTTGGGGGCAAGCTCGACGAGGAATCCGTCGAGAGTCTGACCGAGGAGGTGGACCGGTTGAATGCGGCAAAATCCGTCGCAACCGGCCAGCTCAAGGAGGCGTTACAGGATATGGAGGCATTGCGGCGGACGAAAAGCGAGCTGGACGAGACCCTCCAAGGGTTGCAATCCGGCCTGGACCGGGCTGCGGAAACCCGTTCCTTCCTGGATGCCGCCAAGGCCACTCTTTCGGACGGAGAGGACGTGGAGGCGGCAACGGCCAGATTGCGTGCCGAAACGGTGGCCCTGGACGAGGAGTCCGGGTTCGTGTCGGCCATGGTCCGGGTGGGGCAGGGTCTGGTCAAGGACGTTAGCCGCTTCAACACCCGGTTACGCTCTGCCTGCGAGGACGTCCTGCCGGTTGTGACGGAATTCGATGGCCTGGCAAAACAAATTTCCAGAACAGGATAGACCCACGGGGTCGCCCCCCGCCGCGAGCGGGGCCATTCAATCAAAAGGAGAACACTCATGGAAGAAATGAAAAGATCCGGCATCCTGGGCGGTGTCGCCGCCGCCCTGAACGCTGGCGGCAGGGCCCTGGTGGTCGTGTGCGAAGGGGCCTCGTCGACCTTCGGGGACGCCGTCACCCTGGCCAAAAAGCTGGGTGACGCCCCACTCAAGGTCTTCGGGCGAATCTCCAAGAGCGAGACGAAGAAGCTGGAGGAGAAGATCCAGAGCTACGAAGAGAAAATAAGGCAGAATTATTATGAAATCGGCCGCGAGGGGGCTGTCAGCCAGGACGCCGAGAACCCCCTGCAGAAGGAATCCATCCAGAAGCTCATTGCGGACATCCGCGAATACGACGCCGAGATCAAGCAGCTCAAGGAGCAGATCACGCAGATCAACTCACGGCCCCGGGAAGAGGCCAAGCCCGTCGAGGAGAAGGCCGAGGCCGCTCCGGCCGCCGCATCCTCCCGGCCCAAGCAGGCCCCTCAGGACATGAAGGCGGCCATCACCCAGGCCGTGCGCAAGGGGTCCTTCCAGGACGCCTCGGCCCAGGCGATCTTCAAAAAGGTGGCCGAGGATCTGCTGGACAAGAATCCGGAAGTGAGAATCCTCGCCGCCTCGGAACTGGGAAAGATGGGCAATCCGGCCGCCGTGCCCGTCCTGATGGCCGCATCCCGGACCAGGGACGCGGAACTGACCTCCGAGGCTATAAACGCCCTGACCAGCCTCGGCGACCGCGCGGCCCTGGGCCTGTTCACGGAACTGGCCTCGCACCCCAGCCACCGGGTGCGCATGGGCTGCCTGCGGGGCATCTACAAGCTGGCCACCGACGACGAGGCCAGCCACATCCTGATCACCGCCCTGCGGGACGAGCACCCGGAAGTGCGGCGGACCGCCGTCTCCTTCCTGGGCTGGAAGGACTATCCCGACACAGCGCCTTCCCTGATGCAGTGCCTCAGGGACGAGGACGCCAATGTGCGCAAGGGGGCCATCGCCGCCCTGGCCAATCTGCGCGACCCGAACTCCGTGATCCCCCTGATGAAGGTCCTGGGCGACAAGCAGCTCGAACTGCGCGAAAGAGCCCTGGAAGCCGTAAGAAACATCACGGGCGAAAGCCTCGCTTTTGACCTGAACGCCTCAGGCACCGAACTGGACCTGGCGGTCAACGCCCTGACCTCCTGGTGGCAGGACAGAGGTGCCGGACAGACCGACGTTTCCCCGGCCCCTGTCGTCGCGGCCGCCGCCCCGGTTTCCGAAACCCCGGCCAGCCCCGAAGCGCCTGTGGTGGAAGCCCCGGTGCCCCAAGCCAGCGAAGCCAGCGCTGAATTCGAATTGTCCGCGCCCACCTGGGACGGAGGGGCGACCGAGCCCGCCGCCCCCGAAGCCGCCCCAGCAGAGAACTCCGCGCCGGTCGACCCGGCTCCGGCGGACACGCACCCACACGGCGTGTCCCGGGAGAGCATCAGGGAGATGAACAAGGCCGATCTCCTCGCCCTGTGCGAGCAGATGGGGGTTGCGGGCGACCCGAAGATGTCCAAGGCCGAAATCAGAAAGCTTCTCCTCAAGGATGAATAATGACGCATGCAGCGCAGGGCGTTCTCGCCGCGCCCATGGATATGATGGAAGAAGACCGCGAATCCCTTCAGGCTGAACGGCAGGCCGCCGCGGACCTCAAGGCGCAGGATCTGCTCGCCAGACGGCGGGTTCTTGTGGCCGAGGTGGCCAAGCTCGAAGAGGAGCACCGTGGTCTGGCCGAGCTTTGGAAGCAGACCCAGGCCGAAGTCGCCAGGAAAATGCAGGCGGCCGAGGACCAGTACGCAAAGACGGACAGCGCCCAGCAGGAGTTGTTCCGTCTGCGCGCCCTGGAGCGTTCGCTCAAGGACGAACTGACCTTTCTCGAGGACGAGAAGGTCGGGCAGGAGCGAATGCTGGCCGCGAGCCTGGAGACTCTCCGGCTGAACATGGTCGAGGTCGAGAAGACCGTCCGCGAACTCGAGTTCATCAAGGGCGAACTGGAGGCCCTGGCCCAGCACGTCGAATCCATCAAGACCAGGGTTCCCGACCGGGTCACGGGCATCAGCCATCTCGACGAGAAGATATCCAGATTGACCAAGGAGTTCGGACAGCTTGCCGAACGGCTCCAGACCACGGGCAACAGCGTCAATCTTGCCTACTACAAGAAAAAGAACGAACTGCGGAGAACGCATGCCCCCTACTGATACGATCATGGGACGATTGGGGTCGATCCTGGGCCGCAAACCGCAAACCGCCCAGGACAGCCGTCCGCAAACCGAAGAACCTTGGACGGAGGAGGTCGAGCCTGGTGACTCTTCCGTAAGCGTTCCCCTGCCCGGGGAGGACCGGCTGGCCTGGACCAAGGAAGCCATATCCCTCAAGGAGGGGGCCACGAGCATCGACTTTGAAAGAACCCTGGAAGACATGCTGGACATCATCAAGCAGATGGAGTCCCAGCTGGCCCACGTGCTGGACATCAATCTCCTCCTGGAACGGGACCTCAACCAGTCCAAGGAGCGGATCGCGGAACTCAAGGCCGAAAGGGATCGACTGCGCGAGATACTGGCCCGCAAGGAAGAGGAGATGCCGACGGTTCACGAACTTCAGATGGTCATCGACCAGTTCCTGGAGGAACGCAACGAGGCGGAACTGCGCATCCGGGACCAGAAACGGCAGAACGACCAGTATGCCGACCAGCTCCTGCGGATTCAAAGCAAGGTTTCGGAACTGGAAAGCGACCGCAAGGGCCTCATCACCGAAGTCAACCTTATGGAGTCGCGTTTGAGCGCCGCCCTGGACCAGAAAAGGCAGGCCGAGGAAAAGGCCAAGCGTCTGGATGCCCAGTCGGCTGCGGACAAGGACCGGATCAGGGAGCTGGAGCACGATCTGGACGTTCTGTTGGATGAGAAATTCAAGCTGGCCAGGGAGCTCAAGGACACGCAACGCCCGTGATCGGGCGTCATTCCCCTGCCCATGAGGGGAAAACGAGGGACGCATGCTCAAACGCACCGTGAATACCGTGTCCGCCTCCGGGGCCAGCCAGAAGGCCGACCTCAACGATCTGCGGGAATTGTCGCGGATGTCCTCATTTTTCCAGGCCGAGAACGAGGTCTTGCGCGACAAGCTCAGCGCGCTTCAGAGGGAAATGGAGGGGATCGACGCGGCGACCGCGGCATCGTACACTACGGTAAAAACGTTTCAGGACGAATCCGCTCTCTGCTGGCAGTCCATCTCCGCCTTCGAGAAACAAAAGGGCGTCCTGATGGACACGATCAATGATTTGAGGCTCAAGGCCAGCGCCAGCCGCAACGAGGAAGCCTCCAGTTCGGCCCTTTTGACCGCCATGCGCGACGATCTTGCCGACCTTAATCATGAGCGGGGAAGCATCCTCCGGAAGCTCAAGGAACTCAAGGCCGGTATCCAACGGATTGAACTGGACAAAGAACGTATAGCACCTTATGGGAAACAGCAGGATGACATGTTGAAAAAAGCCTTCATGCTGCTCAAAGAGGCGCAGGATAGGATGGAGCTTTCAATTGTCTTGAAAAAATGATGGGGACGGCAAAGATGGCGGAAGACATAAAGACCGATTTGTTCGAGCGTACCGCGCCTGATGACGATGCCCGCCGGACGGTGGACGAGCAGCCTTCCTGGGGCGGGAACGACGCGGCCGACAGGACGGTTGATGAGGCTGTGGCGGCGTCCCAGAAGCCGTTGATTGGCACCCAGATCGACGGGGCGGATCAGGCCGAGCGTCCCAGCGGGCCGGTCGGGCTGGACGTGGGCACCAGCCATATCGTGGCTGCGCAGAACAAGTTGAACCATGTGCATATGGTTGATCAGCTCAACGCCTTCTTCACCATCCCCGTGTCGAAATTTTCCCGTCGTATTCTCCAGAACCACGACATCATGTTCTTCGAGCGGGGCGACCTGTTCTATATCGTCGGCTATTCCGCCGACAGCTTCGCCAACATGTTCAACACGAGCACGCATCGCCCCATCCAGGGCGGACTCTTGAGCCCAACGGAAAAGGAAGGCCTGACCGTGGTCCAGGCCGTGGTGAACACCCTCATCCAGAAGCCCAGGCGTTTCGGGGAGACCATCTGTTTCGGCATTCCCGGCGAACCCGTGGATGCCCAGGGACCCGGAGCCGTCACCTACCATGAACAGGTCCTGAAGATGTTTTTGCGGAACATGGGGTATACGCCCATTTCCATCAATGAGGGCATGGCCACCGTGCTTGCTGAACTGGCTGGTGACGACTACACGGGCATCGGCATCAGCATGGGCGGCGGCATGTGCAACGTCTGTTTGTCCTACCTTTCCTTCCCGGTCATCACCTTCAGCATCCAGACCGCAGGCGACTACATCGACCGGATGGCCGGTCTGGCGGTGGCCGAACCCACGACCAAGATCAAGGTCATCAAGGAAGCCGAGTTGGATCTCACCCGCGATCCGGCTGACTCCATCCATACCGCGCTGCACATCTATTACGACGAGGTCATCCACCACCTGCTCAAGAACCTGCAGCGGGTCCTCACCGCTTCGGACAAGCTGCCCAAGATCTCCAAGCCCATTCCGATGGTTCTGTCCGGCGGCACGGCCATGAGAGGCTGCCACGCCAGGGTCGCCAAGCTCCTGGACCGGTATCGCCTGCCCATCGAGATCTCCGAGGTGCGTCTGGCTGCCGACCCCCTCTACGCCACGGCCAAGGGCGCCCTGATCATGGCCATGACCGAGAGCGGATAGTCTGAAGGCCGTGAAACCGGCATTGGTGGCGACAGACCATCACAACCGGAGGAATGGGCCTGTTCTCCGAGCAGGCCGGGTTTCGTTTCGTGAACGCCACGCCTGAAGACCATCCCGACCAGGGGAAGAACCCCAAACCCGCAACGACGACGGATACAAGGGATTCTTCTGTCCGGGAGACGAAGACAGGCTCAAGCATGCCCAAGACAGCCGTGGTCTTTTCCCCGGACGTGATTCGTGGAAATGTGATGAGCAGAAAGATGCAGCACGAAGGAATGGAAGTTTTGCTGTTCGACCGGGCCTGCCAGGCTGCGGAGGCGGTGGCCGCGAACCGGCCGAGCATCTTTATCTTCGACACCTGCGGATGCATCCCTGAGGAATTGCGCCTCCTGTCCCGGTTTTGCGCTTCGGACATGAACGCCTCGACCAGGGCCGTGGTGCTTGGCGAGGATGCCAACCCCGGCCTGACTTGGATGCGTGACCGTGAAGGGGTCACTCTTCTGTCCGCTGCCCTGGACCCCGAACTGCTCTTCTCCACCATCCAAGGACTTTTTTCCCTGGCTCCCCCGGCTGCTCCTGTCGAAACTGACAGCCTGGAGCACGATCTCAAAGATTTTCTGCGACTCAGTTGACCTCTTCCCCCATGAAATCATCCCCCAAAGTCGTGGGCGTCATCGGCCCCAAGGGTGGGGTGGGCAAAAGCACCATCTCGGCCAATCTGGCCGTGGCCCTGACCCGGGCCGGAGCCCGCGTCGTGGCCATGGATCTGGACCTGGGCTCGGCCAACCTGCACGTCATCTTCGGCATCAAGAGCGTGCCGCACACTCTTGACGATTTCCTCCTGAACCGGGTTCCCTCCCTGGCCGAGGTCGTGTGCGAAACCAGCGTGCCCGGGCTGTCGCTCATCGGCGGCGGGAACGTGCCGGGCATCGCCAGCCTGCCCTACCAGAGAAAGGTGAAGCTCCTCCGCCACCTGGGCAGACTTGACTGCGACTATCTCCTGCTGGACCTGGCTGCGGGCGTTTCCTACAACGTGGTCGATTTCGCCCTGATCGCCAACCGGAGCCTGTTCGTGACCACGCCGGACATCCCCTCGCTCATGAGCCTGTACAGCTTCATCAAGACGGCGGTGTACCGGCAACTGTATCTGCTTTTCAGGCAGGCCGGGTCGGACGAGCTTTTGGCTCTGCTGGAGAAATCCAAGAACTTCGAGGAGAACCCCGATCTCAAGACCATGGAGGACTTCTACGTCCAGGCCCGGTTGATTGATCCGCGGATCACCCGGCAGGCGGAGAAATCCCTCGCCCGTCTCGACCCTCTGATCCTGGTGAACCGGGTGAAGGCGGGCGCGGACTTAAATTCCGGCAAGGTCATCAAGAATCTCATGGGACAGTTCCTGAATCTCCATAAGGGTGAGATCTTGAGCATCCGCGAGGACGCTGCTGTGACCAGCGCCGCAGCCCGCATGAAGCCGGTCATGCTGACGGACCCGTCCTCGGCCTTCGCCATGGATATGATAAAGATCGCGCGCTTTCTGGGCGCAGGGGCCTGAAACGCATTGTTTTTCCATGATCCCGGTACCGTCCTCGCCTTGCGGGGAGGTGCTCATACCCAACCGGTCGCAGCATATGATTACCCTGGCAAAAACCGTTGGTCTGCTCATTCTCTCGAATGTCTTCATGACCTTCGCCTGGTACGCGCACCTGAAGAACCTGTCCTCGCGGGCCTGGTATGTCGCGGCCGTTTTCAGCTGGGGGATTGCGCTCTTCGAATACCTGCTCCAGGTTCCGGCCAACCGCATCGGGTACACGCAGCTTTCGCTGCCGCAGCTCAAGATATTGCAGGAAGTCATCACCCTGGCGGTTTTCGCCCCGTTCTCCATATGGTACATGGATCAGCCGCTGAAGCTTGATTATCTGTGGGCCGGGCTGTGCCTGCTGGGCGCGGTGTATTTCATTTTCAGATCCTAGTGTTCGTCAAAAGGATATGGTTCGTATGCCCATTGATGGCCCACATGCCGAAAAAGCTCCGCAGAACGGGAGCGACCCCGCAGCCCGCGAGGGCCTCGCGCATCTGATGATGAGTCTCGTCCTCCTTCGCCAGTCGAGGGTCGCCCGGACGAAGAAGCGCGAGGGAGGAAGCCGGACCGCTGCCTCGATCACGAACATGTTCGGGGGCGTCATCGGCAACATCCTCGAATGGTATGATTTCGCGGTGTTCGGCTTTCTGGCCCCGGTGATAGGCGAGAATTTTTTCCCCTCGGACGACCCCCTGGATTCTCTTCTGGGAGCGTTCAGCGTTTTCGCCGCCGCCTTTCTGGCGCGACCGGCCGGGGGAATCCTCTTCGGCCACATCGGTGACCGCTTCGGCCGGAAAAAGGCGCTCCAGCTCTCGGTGATGATGATGGCCGTGCCCACGTTTCTGGTTGGCATCCTCCCCACACACGCCCAGATCGGCACCCTTGCGCCCGTTCTCCTGATCCTGCTGCGCATGGCCCAAGGACTTTCCGTGGGGGGCGAGCTGATCGGATCCATCGCTTTTATTGCAGAGAACGCGCCCCCCCGACAGCGCGGATATTTCAGCAGCTGGACGTTTGCCAGCGGCTATACCGGGATGATGTTGGGCTCCTTGAGCGCCGTGGCCCTCAATCTGGCCCTGGGACCACGGGCCATGGCGGACTGGGGATGGCGTCTGCCCTTTCTCGCGGGCATACTCATCGGCCTCGCGGCGATCTGGATGCGCAGGGAACTGACGGAAACGCCGGTTTTCGAGAAAATGCAGAAGGAGAGCCGCCTGGACGAGAATCCCCTTTCCGAGGCGGTGCGGCTGGTCCCCGGGGCCATCTTCCATGCGGGTTTGCTTGTTATTCTGGTCGGAGGAGGGTTCTACACCCTCTTTATCTGGTGGCCCACGTTCCTGAACCAGTTCGTCCATCCGCATGCGCCCTTCGCCACGACGCTCAACACCCTGTGCCTGGTGCTGCTCATTCTCCTGATCCCCCTGGCCGGACGGCTTTCCGACGATTGGGGGAGAAAACCCCTGCTGGTCTGGAGCTCGGCGGGCATGACGCTCTTGTCCTGGCCGCTCTTCCTGCTGGCGTGCCAGGGCGGGTTCTTTCCCGTCCTCGTGGCCCAGGTGTGCTTCACCGTGCTCATGGGGCTCTTTCTCGGGCCGATTCCCGCGACTCTGGTGGAGATGTTCCCGGCCCGGGTCCGCTACAGCGCCATCGGCTTGAGCTACAATGTTTCCCTGTGCGTTTTCGGTGGCACGGCCCCGCTCCTGGCCACCTGGCTCATCAAGCACTATCAGACCGTGTCCGCGCCAGCGCTGTACCTGGTCGTCCTTTCAGGACTCAATCTCCTGGCCGCCCTGGCCCTGCCGCCGCGCGGTGAACCGACCCCGAGAGGATGACCCATGGCCCTGCCCCAGAACATACCCTGTGAAGCGATCATGGAAAGCCTGGCCGACGGCGTCTTCACCGTGGACCTGGACTGGACCGTCACCTTCTTCAACCGCGCGGCCACGGCCATCACCGGGATTCCGGCGGCCGAAGCCATCGGGCGCAAATGCCGGGACGTCTTCCAGTCCTCCATATGCGACGGTGCCTGCGCCTTGAAGGCCTGCATGGAGCAGGACCTGCATCTGTCCAACAAATCCATCCACATCGTCAGGCGCGACGGGAAACGGATTCCCCTCTCGATCAGCGCCTCCCCCTTGCGGGATCGCCACGGCAAGATCATCGGCGGGGTGGAGAGCTTCCGCGATCTGAGCGCCATCCATTTGAGCAGCAGCCAGTTCCAGGCCACCGACCAGGTCGGTGACATCATCTCCCGCAGCCAGACCATGGCCAAAATCCTCCACATCATCCCCCCCATCGCAGGCAGCGAATCAACGGTGCTTCTGCTCGGGGAGTCCGGGACCGGAAAGGAGCTTTTCGCCCGGGCCATCCACGATTTGAGCCCGCGCAGTCCGGGGCCGTACGTGGCCGTGAACTGTGCCGCCCTGCCTGAAACGCTCATGGAGTCCGAACTGTTCGGGTACAAGAAAGGGGCCTTCACCGACGCCAAGACCGACCACGTCGGCCGGTTCCAGGCTGCCCAGAAGGGCACGATATTCCTGGATGAGATAGGGGACCTTCCCATCCCCCTCCAGGTCAAGCTGCTTCGGGTGCTTCAGGAAAAGGCCTTCGAGCCTCTGGGTTCATCGAAAAGCATGGCCGCCGACGTCCGGGTCATCGCGGCCACCAACCGCGACCTGGAACAAATGGTCTGCGACGGTCAGTTCCGGCAGGATCTCTACTACCGTCTGAGCGTGGTGCGCCTGTCCCTGCCCCCCTTGCGCGAGCGGCCCGAGGACATCCTGCTGCTGTCCACGCATTTCGTGTGCCTGCTCAACCAGCAGCAGTCCAAGGACATCCATGGCCTGTCTGAGGATGTCATGTACGTGCTCCTGCGGCACGACTATCCCGGAAATGTCCGTGAGTTGCGCAACATCCTGGAGTACGCCTTCATCCTCTGCCCCGACGGGTTCATCCAGATCCAGCACCTGCCGGACTATCTCCATCCCAAGCCGAGCGAAGCGCCGAGAGGGCAGCCGGGCCGGACCATGGAAGACATGAAGCGGCAGGCGGTGATCAACGCCCTGCAGCGGCACGGCGGGCGAAAGATGGCGGCCAGCCGGGAACTCGGAATCACCAAAGACACCCTGCGGCGCATCCTGAACGGCGGGGATTAGCGTTTCGTTCCCGGAGCGCGGGTGCGGGGCCATTACCGCCTCCGCCTTGTGATGGGAGATCGGAAGCCGTTCCTCGCCGAAGGGGGGGACGATTCCAGCCCAAAGTCCGTGGGCAAGGGGAGAGATTCAGCAGATTCTCGCGCGGGGGGTGGAGAAGAAGGGTGCAGATCAGTAAATCCCCAGTGGCTATCTGGAGATGGACTCTCTCTGAAACTGTTGCGAAATCTTTCGATAGGCCAAGTAGGTCCCGCCTGCGAGCAAGCTCCATGGCGTTGCGGCAACGACTGCCCCTGCAAGCTTGACGAAACTGCCGGTCTTGATGGCTACGGGAGCGAGCTTTTTGAGGATGATGAAGCCCAGGCAGCCCTCAAAGCCAAGAAAAAGCAGAAATGGGAGTTTCTTCTTTGCCATCTTCAAAAAATCCCCGTTCTTGATGGGTTGCGAAAGACGCAGACCTTTCCGGGACGCCCGGCTAAAAATATGTCAGCAAACCGCGCAGCATACCCAGGTGGGCTGAAAGAACCGCTCCGGCGCAGTAAGCCAGACCACCCAGAAAGCTCCCAGCCAGGATATCCGAAAGATAGTGTCGTCGCAAGGTCAGTCGGCTCGCACTGACGACCACCGCCAGGCCGAGCGCGAAGGGCGCCACGCCCGGGAAGTGAAGAGAACAGGCCAAGGCGAGCATCCAGATTCTGGCCGCGTGGTAGGAAGGGAAGGAATAGCGGTTCCAGGCCTCCCAGGGCCGCGCAGCCCGGGCCAAGGGTCGTTCCCGCCGGGTGAGCATCCGGAGGCCCGCGATCAGGGGAAACAGGATGGCTTCGGCCCCAAGGACGGGGATCAGGACCGGAAAGGATGATTCCCGGGCGAGTCCGAGGACCAGTGTATAGACCGGAAAACAGAAGTACCCTGACCCAAGGATGGTGGTCAACGCCATCACTCGCGCGGACCCCGGTCTGCGCAGCCAGGAGAGAGCCTGGTCCACGCTCAAGTCCAGCACGGCGATGCGGGCCAGAAGCCTGTTCACCGGCCCCGTCTCCTCCCGCCAGACAAAAGAAGGCTCTCGGTCAAAGCGGCGCACAGTTCCCGATCGCAGGCATGGAGATTGATGTAGGCCTTGAATCCCTTGCGCGGTTTTCCTTCCAGCAGCAGAAACAACGCCTCCTCCTTGGAATACGCCGATCCGTCGAACCCTGCCCGGCGCAGGTCCGCGTTCATGCGGCCCCGGTCCTGGTATCCCCCGTCCGGCCGGAATTTGAGCCTGATGCAACTCCGCCCCAAGGACACAGGTTCGCCTTGGGCGCAGGCGAAGGCCAGGTCCCCGATGCGTTTCAGGCGTTCGTAGTCCATGAACTCCATGAGGTAGCCGCCGCGGCGGCGTTCCAGAACCTTCTTTTTGGACTCGTACACCGGTTCGTCGAGGTAGCACAGGACGTCGAAGGCATCGATGTCCTGGGTCCGCAGAAGCCGGTGGTGTTCGTAGATGGCATTTTCGCGGGTGAAGTTGCCGGGAATGTCCATGTCGTGATGATCCAGGCAGACCACGTCCATGCGGAGCCTTTGGCCAAGGGCCTGGGCCAGGGTGCTTTTGCCGCTTCCGGGAACGCCGTCGATGGCCACGCGGCAGGGTCTGATCCCCTTGCCCTCGAACAGGCCGCGGATGGCGTCTGCGGATTCGGCCACCCCTGGAGGGGGCGGCGGCCGGTCTCCTGCCACCGGGAAAAGCCTGTCCACGAGCGAGTCCATATACGCCTGGACGCCGGGCTTGCGGAGAATATACTGCGCCAGGGTCAGGAGAAAGGAGGCTCCCAGTCCGGTCAGGCCCTCCTTGCCGAGGAGGTTCTTGTTCGCGGTCTTCAAGAGATTGCCCATGTCGCCCTCCGTGGCTTTGGCAGGGGATGCTGGCCGTCCCAGAAAAACCGTCAAACCATCCGGGACAAGACAGGCCTCAGAGAGCGTCTGACCTCACGCCGTCCTTGAGTCGGCCTGCAGCCCCCTCTGGTCATTTGCGGAAGAATTTCACGGCCAGGTATCCGACTCCGCCCAGAACGACCACAAACAGAAGAATGTGCATACTCCCTCCATCAGTTCAAGCCATTACTTTTCGGCCCGGCCCCGGGTTTCCGGCAGGACACGGCCCGGTCGGGAACCTGAGGAGAACCGTATCTTATTGAACCGGCCCCTGATAGGCCCTGACCGGGGCCTGCCCCTGGCTGCGGCCCCCGCCGCCCGAGGGCTGCGGGAGCGGCGTCCAGCTGCCCAGGCCCTGGCCCATGCCCTGGCCCATGCCCTGGCCCATGCCGCCGCCCATGCCGCCACCAATGCCCGGCTGATTCCGGACCATGGCTGCGGGAGTGGGGCCCGCCGCCTTGGAGGGTTTCTCCGGAGCCCCGGCGTCCACCCAGGCCAGGATGGCGTCGACATCGGAACCGGCGAACTGGGCCATGGGGCCCTGGACCATGGCCGCCAGCATGCCGCTGTCGGCATAGGCGCGCAGGCTGTCGTAATCCATAAGATTCCGCACGGCGCCGGAATGGCACTGGCTGCAATCTGCGGTGATGATGTCGCGGATGGTGGGCTCGTAATACACCATGCGGGCTGCGGCGGTGACCAGTCCCGGGCGTTGGGGGAGAGGCCGCCAGGTACGCGCCGAATTGCCCGGGGCGAACGCGGCGGCGGCCATGGCCTGGGGGCTCTGGGGCTTCTTTTCGGCCTTGCTCAGCACCAGCGACACCACCAGGACGATGACAAACAGGACCAGGCCGATGAGCAGAAGAATGTTTTTCTCGGACAGCCAGGGGAAATCAAAGTCGTTCATCACACAGGTCTCCGCTTGCAAAGGGATAGGTGATCTTCACGTGGCCGCACCGGGTGCATTCGAGGCAGCGGATGCATTCCCTCGAATTGATCTCCAGCGGCACCGTGAGCCCCATGGGGCAGTTGACATTGCAGAAATTGCAGGCGTCGCAATTCTCGGCCACCTCCAGCCGGATGAGGCTGGTCCGGTTGAACAGGGACAGGATGGCCCCCATGGGGCAGACCGCCTGGCAAAAGGGTCGTTTGGACAGGACGAACCAGACCAGGAAGCCGCAGAGGCTGGCCACCACGGCCAGGAACTGCAGCCCCGGCGGATTCGGGAGCACCGGCAGGCCCGTTTCGGGAGAGGCCGGGTTCCAGACCACCCAGGGTATGGCCGCGAGCAGGGTGCCTGCCGGGCATATCTTGGAAAACCAGTTGTCTCCGGTCAAAAACGGCAGGAGCAGGACGAAGATGAGCAAAAATGCGTACTTGAATGGCCGCAGGAACCGGGGAACCGCAAACTTTGGGGAGGGGATCTTGTGCAGCAGGTCCTGAACAAATCCGAATGGGCAGGCCCAGCCGCAGGGCATGCGACCTATGGCCAGGCCCACCGCTCCCAGCATGCCCAGGAGCAGAAAGGGAATGGAGCGGATGGCCATGAAATGCTGCAGGGTTCCGATGGGGCAGGAAAACAGGGCCGATGGACAAGCATAGCAATTCAGATAGGGCACACACAGCCCCTTGAGGGGATTGTCGTTGACCGCCCGGGTGACGAATACGCCCGCATAGCCGTTGGTGAACACCGAACTGGCGAGTTGGATAAGGGGTCTGAAGCGGGAAAGATTCATCATGCGTCTTGTTCGTCCTGGTCTTGTTATCTGAAATTCTGGCCCACCGGGCCAGCAGTTCCGCCTCAGCCGCCCGTGAAGGCGACCTGGGCGGCGTCCATCATGGTTTCGCGCGCATTCTGTCCGAGTGGAGCGGTGGCCGGAACTTTCGAGGTTCCGGCAAAGGCGACGGTGTTGAACTGGCCCACCGGGCCAGCGCCGCCACCTCAGCCACCGGCAAAGGCGGCCTGGGTCAGGCCTGCTGTGTCCAGGCTGCGGAACTGCATGACCTCCCCGCCCACCGGGCACAGGGGCGTTCCGGCGGCATTGAACCGGGGCAGGCCCACGGCCCCGTGCACCGGGCAGACGTACTGGCCGGGCAGGGCACCGACTTGACCCTGCACGGCCTGCAGGGGCGCGGCCGCAGTCAGGATTCTGCCCGCCACCGTGACCTCCTTGTTCCAATGCCGGAATCCGAAAATTCCCCAATATACCGCTGTCGAAACCAGGGCGGCCCCGGCGATGGACGCGGCGAAAATCACCAGCACTCTCGGCTTGAGCCCCATGTACGTCTCGAAAAACGAGATCTGGTCGGTGTGAACCTTCCGGGTGTGTGTGGCCATTTGGGTCCTTCTTTCGTCGTTGGAGTCTCTGGGCGTGGATGGTCCGGCCTTGACCGGGCCTATGGTCCGGCCGGGGCCGCCCGGGTTTGTTTCTGGTATTGGGACAGCACCTGGCCTACGGGACCGGCCGCCCCGTTGCTGACGGCGATTCCCTTGGCCGCCAAATCGTCGGCCGTGACCTGGGCGAGGTTTCTGCAGACGAGGGCGGTCACGCCGTTCTGCCGGAGGAATTCGGCCAGCGGAAGGCGTTGGCTGAGTTCCTTGATGGAGTAGGTCCCCTTGGCCGGATCCAGGATGATGACGGCCTGGGCGTTGTTCTCCGTGCTGACCGGGGCGGTGAGGGACTTGTCCTCGGCCAGGGCGGCCAAGAATCCCGGGCGGGTCAGGGCCACCTGCCGGAATCGCTGGTCCAGCCCGGTCTTCAACTGCGTGCCCTGGGGCGTGTATCCCGCAGGAGCCACGCTGACGAACATGTGCTTGCCGCCCCGATACACCACCACCGCCGCGCTGTTCTGCCCCTGGGCGGCCTTCATGAAGGTTTGCAGGTCCGGCGTCTCCCGGGTGTTGATGGACAGGATGACGTCTCCGGTCATGAATCCGGACATGGTGGCCGGAGGCCCGTCGACGTCCACGACCAGGATGCCCCGCAGGCTTGAAGGCAGGTTCATGGAGGCCGCATTCCCAGGCGTGAGTTCCGCCAGGGACATGCCGATCCAGGTCGCCTCGATATCGACGCTGGCTGCCCCGAGCATGGGCACGGATTGCGGAGCCAGGGGCGGCACACCCACCATCAGGTCCGCCTCAAGGGGCGATCCGGCCCGCAGCAGGGAGAGGCGCAGGGACTGCCCCGACCTGGTCTTGGCGACCACGGCCTGGAACTGGACCACGTCCCTGATCCGGGTCTGGGCCACCCGGCGGATGACGTCCCCGGTGGCCAGGCCCGCCGCCAGGGCCGGAGAGCCCGGGGCCACGGAAGTGACGATGACCCCCCGGGTGTCCGGCAGGTTGAACTGGACGCCCATGACCGCGTCGATGTCCTGGACGTCAAGACCCAGCCACGGGCCATCAGCCGTGACCGCCACCTCCACCCCCAGGGGCACGTTGGCCAGGGTGAGGTGCGTGGATTTCCGGGCGCCCTGGCGGTCGTAAACGACTTTGACCGCATCCCCGGCCTTCTTCCCGGAAAGGATGGCCCCCATGTCCTCGGGGGTTCCGAGATCGGTCCCGTCCATGCGCAGCAGAACGTCGCCCGGGAGGATTCCTGCCTTCTGGCCGGGAGAACCGGCAACCACGCTCGTCACCACGACGCCGCCACCTGCGGCGAGCCCGAGTCTGGCCGCAGCATCCGGCGGAGCGGGACTTAAGACCAGGCCCAGATAGGGGCCATTCTGCCGGATCAACTGCATGGGCTGGTTTCCGATGCCAGTGGGAAGAGGGGTGCCGATGAGTCGTATCTGTCCGCTCCCCAGTCCGGCGGGAAATGATTTCTCCGTGATCCGGGGAAGGCTTTGGGTCACTGCCAGGGTGGGTTCCGGGGCGTCGTCCGGGTTGGGGCAGAGGGGAAGCGGCGAGTCCACCCAGCGGAGGATGAAGAACATGAGGCCCATGGTGGCGCATATGGCGGCCACCAGAATCCACATGGGAGTCTTTTCCGACCCGAGGAGTCCCAAATCTTTTCCCACGAAGAAGGTTTTGAACATATCAATCCTTGGGAGACGCCCATGGGTTCATCTGGGAGCTCCTGCTCTGATCCACATCATGAAGAATTTTGTATCCGGGCCGGCGAAGCGGTGCATGGGGCCGCCAGTCATCACCAGGGTCTCCAGGAGCCCGTTGTCCACATAGAATTTCACGTCCTCATACGTTGTCAGCTTGCGGAACGGGCCCAGGTGGCAACGGAGACAGTCCCTGTTCAAAACATCAGCGATGGTATTCGTATAGGTAATGTTTCCCGCCATAGGTTGTTGCCGCATCTGGAAGCCCCCCCCTGGCGGCGTCGGGCAGACCAGGGCGGCGGGAGTCGCACCGCCTCCGGACTTGGGCGGGTTCTCCGAGGCTCCGGACTTGATCCAGGCCAGGATGACGTCGGCGTCGGGTCCGGCAAAACGCTGCATGGGGCCCTGGAGCATGGCCTCGAGCATGCCGTTGTCCACATAGACCCGGATATGGTCCCAGTCCGTCAGGTTCCTCGATTTGCCGGAATGGCAACGCCCGCAGTCCCGGACGATGATGTCCCGGACCGTGGGTTCGAAATAGATTTTCTGCGCGGCGGCCGGTGTGGCCGATTTTCCCGACCCGGCCGCACCCGGAGCCTTTTCGGGCGCTCCGGCGGCGATCCAGTCCAGAATGGGGCCTGCGTCGGGTCCGGCGAACTGGCGCATCAGGCTCTGGACCATGGCTCCGAGAACGCCCCGGTCCGCATAGCTTTTCAGGGCCGGGTAGCTCATGAGATTCCTGACCGGCCCGGAATGGCAACGGGAGCAATCCCTGGCCACGATGTCCCGGATGGTCGGGTCGTAATACACCACCCGCGCCGCGTTGGCTGCGGCGACCAGGCTCCATGAAACCAGAAGGAGCGCGGCCGTGATCGCCAGCAGGGACCAACGCATCAAACCTCCTGGAAGAGAAACGGGACGTTCATTCGTCGCATAGGTGCGTTTCGTCCTTGGCCAGTTCCAGGGCTTTGCCGAAATGTTCGGCCGCGCTGCTGTGGTCCTCCTTCCGGACGCTCATGAAACCGAGGTGATGGTGGTACTTGACCTCTTCCGGATCCAGGTCCACCGCCTTGCGCATGGCCGTTATGGCGTCTTCCAATCGTCCCTCGCCGTCGTAAGCCAGCCCGAGCCGATAGAAATGTTTGGCTTGGTCGGGCTGCTCCCGGGCCAGCAATTCCAAACCCGCGATGGCCGCGCTGTAGTTCTTCAGACGCAAGAGCAGGGCGCATTTGCGGGTGAGCGCCGGGATATGGCCGCCCCGCATGGCCAGCACCCTGTCGAAGGCGGCCAGGGCGGCCCGGTGTTCGCCCAGGGAGGCCAGGACTTCCCCCATCTGAAAGACCGGCTCAGGATTTCCTCGCTCGTTTCTGGACCATTCTTTCAGAAAGACCAGGGCTTTTTGTAATTCGTCTCGATGGCGATGGTGCAGGCTCAAGGCGCGATAAATCTTGGCCTTGTCCTTGGGCGCCAGATGCAGCAATCCCGTGTACCAGTTGAGGGCGCGGGTGAGCAGCCTGCTGCCCAGCAGGAGCACCGAGTGAAGGCAGTAGTATCCGGATCCCTCGATGCTCTCGACCTGGGCCTGCGCCTCGCGTCTGGCCGCGTCCCTGGACGTTGAACCGGCGTCCTCGTCATCCGCCTCGCGGGCGCAAGATACTCTCCTCTTGGGGAATTCCCCGACCATGCCCATGCTCCCTCTCGATCCATGCCGCGCAGCAGGCCTCGCCCCTGCCGACGGATCAGTCGGAGGCAGGCCCGCGACAGGGATGAAGATCAAAGTATATAACGAAAAGCATCCCGCTGCTCGCGGCGACGGATGCTTCCGTATTGCGTTCAATCGATTCGCCCGGATGGCTGGATTCTGACTGTGTGAACAGCCCGGGGCGTGGTCAGCAAGCCCGATGTTCTCGCTGGCTGGTCATCCCGGGTATTGCTCCTAAAGCATGGAGCATGCCAGGGAGATAAGGGGGAAGATATTCAGAGGATTGGGCTTAATAACAGGAAGGTGGGGATCAGTGCAGGGCGAATTTTTCGCCCGATTCACAAAAATGGCTGGATTATTTTTCGCCTGGTAGGGGACCCTCATCGCTTCTTATCAGGATTTCCAGTGACATCGTCAGGGGGACGTCAGAAAGAAATGGCTGTGTTAAGACGTCTGCCCCTTTGCGCCCCGGTTCTCCTTGTGTGCATTATTTGCAGGTAAACTTTGGCGTCCTGGAGACCTTGGGGATTTGAGCAGGCCATACGTAATCTATGCGGGCTTGGAAGAAGTGAAATTATTGTCGGTTACGCATTACCCACTCCGGGTGCCTTGCCCATGCCCGCCGAAAATTCGTGGAGGTGGAAAAGGCGAGTGGCCCGAACGCCAAGGTGGGTATGACCCACCAGGTCATCGAGCTTATACGCCCCGTTTATGCTGTGGAATCCATGGCGAAACGCCCGGGACCTTGAGGTCGAAGAGCGTCTGGCGCTTCGGCAGAAAAAGTCCAAGCCGCTCATTGCGGGCATTAAGGAATTGCTGGATACCGGGGGTTGTGACCAGCTCGCCCCAAGGCCTTCTCGGCAAGACCATCCGGTACGCCCTTGGCCAGTGGCCAAAGCTCCTGGTCTACCTTGACAACGGTATGGTGAAGCCGGACAACAACAGGATTGAAAACGACATCCGGCCTTTTGCCGTGGGCAGATGCAACTGGCTGTTCAGCGACTGCCCGGCCGGAGCCGTAGCCAGCGCCTCTTTGTACTCGTTCATAGTCACGGCCAGGGCCAAGGGCCTTGAGCCCTTTGCCTGGTTTAACTACGCCAAATAAATTTGGTTATCCTCCTTGAGGGGGAACTTGCCCATGGGATGGGCCTGATCCATCTTTTTTGGATTTGGTATTTACGGGCCTGGAACCGGAAACGGAGGTCACCTTCCCTCCGCCACCACGGGCCTGGTTGCTATGTCCGTAGTGTTGCTGGCTCCGGACTGACGAGTGGCCCATGCCTTTGGCAATCTGGACCTTGACTTCGAGCCGGGCAGGATCGTCCTCTTCAAAATCGAACGTTTTTTCGTACAGGTTGGCTTTGAGGTCCGAGCTGAACTGGTGACGTAGACCATATGCGTTCACAGAACGACCTAGGGCGCGTCCTGCGGCCCTGCGGAAGCTGTGTGCATACGCATCCCCACTCACGTCCAAAACGATCCCCTCAGGTGATCCTTGAGTCTTTTGGTGCAGCTCCACGGCCAGGTCACCTTCCACGGCCAGAGTGATTGTCCGGGAGGGTTGACCGTGACCCTGGCCAGTTTTTGAGCCGGGGATCGTGATCTGAATAAAATCGTCCCTGGTCACAACCTTCGTGCCTTTCAATTCCGCTGGCCGACATCCGGCCAGGGCGGACACAATCGTTGCGGTGCGGTACTTTTCAGTTGAAGCGTTCACGATCAGCTGTCGCCAGTCATCTGGCAGACCGCTGATCGCCTGGCGCCCCTTGCGTTTTTTGCCGCCGAATTTCCACTTGTTCCCTTCCTCGTCTTTGATCTCGTAGGTTTCTTTGTCCTTCCTATGCTCACGGGCATAGTCCGGATCGCATTTGTCCAGCTTGGCCTTGGCATCGAGGGCGGCACCTTCATCGCCCCTTTTGAGTGCAAGCCTTGCCTCCCTGGCCACGCCAAGCTGGTAGGCGGCTTTGTGGAAGTAATACGTGGACCTACGCTTATTTTTGTAATCTTCAAAGTCCACACCGAGTGCCACCATTTTCCCATACGCCCGAGCGTATGCTTTCTTAGTCGTGATACTTCGACTTTTATGAGTAATTTCAACTGCTTGTTTTTCAATGGCTTTGAGATCGGCGTCGAGGCTCGACCACCTTGCACGAGGTTGACCAGGTACCACCTGGTCCGTTTGGACGAGCTTTTGACCCTGTTCGAGGAGAGCTTTGCGGACGGGATCGTCGGCATCGATGAGGAGCGGAGCGGACACCTGGGGGGTTACCGCTACCTCATCCTCATCGATTTCCCGATGCCTGGCCCTGCTCGACATAAGACCCCCATCCACTCCGTGTGGGGGGAAAGACCGTCTGACTACCCCCCCCAAGACTTGCCATGACTCTGCGCTACGCTTCGAGCCATGTCAAGGAAATGGGGCGGTCAGACCATATTTACGGACGCCTCGTACAGAGCTCGGCTGATCCGTAAATATTTAGGCAGTCGGCAGCAGATCGTCACTTTTTGACGGTTGCTTTTTGACCAGGTTGAGGTGAATTCTACGCTCCTTCACCCTTTCCGAAATTCTGCCCTTGAACCCGAGTACAGGGTTGATTCTATATGTGCGGACCGAACCACGGGAAGGGCCGACCAGGAGCACTCCGAGTTCGACGAGCTTCTTCATTGAGAGGTGTATCGAACTCCGCGCGACATTGAACTCACGAGCAATCTCACTCAAGTTGGGATGGCCGGGCCGAGTCGTAAGCCCTACGCGTGATCTCCAGGATGGCCCAGGGCTTTTCTTTTGGTTCTGGTGCCGTCATCTATTGCTTCTTATTTTCCTTGCCCTTGTGCCTGCCGAAGTCCACGTCCTTGATGTCCTGGCCGCCGCCTTTCTTGGTACCGGACATGACAAACAGCAAGAACAGGCCGACCAGAAACACTGACCCGGCCATGATGAATCACCAGTTGATCGTGTTCATTCTCACCTCATATCCTTTTACGCTAGGCGCTTCAACAGCCTGGACACCGTGACGGCTGACCAGGTCTTGCCTAGCTGGTCCTGACGTTGCGACGTTCGAGTTCTGTGGCGATGGTCCGGAGCACGTGCACCCACCGACTTGAATCTCGGCCACCACGTCTTTCAGGTTGAGATAATCCCGACCTCCCTGTCACCAGGCGCAACAAATCGTTCACTTTGGTGAAGGCAGCACAGGAACCACCGTCGTGACGGTGGCAAAGGTACTGCGCTCAAGTTCAACTACAAGATATTATTGTAGACGTTCATCCTTCCATGGTGAAAAGGGTTATAAAATCATACCTTTTCTGGAAAGGCATTGGGGGATTACCAGTTATCTTCAATCAGAACTTACTCCCGCTCAAAGCCACTTTCAGTTGGTATCATCCTGTAACCGACTGCCCATCCCCTACCCGGCCAACCGTCTTATTTTGCCTGGGCATCAGGCCGAATCCACGAAGGACGGCCATGGACCACAATGGACCACGATTCGCACAGTGCCCGGTGCCAGGACATCCTGGGCCGTCCCTGGCCCGAAGTCCACAAGTTCATGGACCAGTATTTCGAGGTAGCCCCTGGCGAGGCCCACCGGATCGTCCTGCACCACGCCCTGGGCGTGAATCTTTGCTCCCAAGCCCTTGGAGAGGCCTCCCGGCCTGCGGCAGAACCCCACGTCATGGACGACATGGGGAGCATCCCGGTAGGCCCACAGGAGGCCAGAGACATGCTCGGCACAATCCACCCGAACGAGTTGAACCGGGCCAACGTCGTCCTCAAGTCCTTGGGCCTGCACCAGGTGGACGGGGGAGTGGCAGACCATGTCTGGTGGGCACTCCGCATCCTCGTGGAGCGATGAAAATCACCCAAGATTGAACTATTCGGAATTCTCGAATGGTTGCCATGTTTGGTAATATTTCGTCAAAATCTTACCAAACGCCTACCACCCGCCCAGACCGCAGCCTCCCCAGGTGACCAGGGGTGTCTCCCCAGTCTCCAGCCTGGCCGCAGCCTGCTCGATCTTCTCCCTGGCCCGCGCCAGATCCTCATCCCCGGTAGGCCCCCCCTTTTCCGAGGAACTTCCGGGATTTGTATCCAGTAGGCCTCCTGGCCAGGGACGCAGTATCCGGCCGGGCAGTCGTCAAGCATGAGCACGGTCCCGAGCGGCCCAGTCCTGGTGAGATCCTTGACCCGCATATCCTCTCCCCTGGGGTCCGGCTGGGTATTCCCATCGGCGTCCATGGCCCGCAGGACGCGGACGCGCCCGAAGGCCTCCGGGGCGTGGCCCTCCTCCACGAGCTGGGCCAGCACCCTGGCGGACATGAGTTTTGGGACCCCGGTGAACACCGCCAGGTCAAACCGCCCCAGGGCCCAATCCAGGAACTTCCGCAGGCCTGGACGAGCACGGAATGGCCCAGGGGACATCATGGCGTAGTCGTGCTGAACCAGAGGAGTGATCAGCGTGTCCTCCAGGTCCAGGGCCAGGGTCAACCGGGGCATCACTGCTTCGGCCCTTCCACCGGCCCCCGGAGTTCATCCGCCGTGGCCAGGTGCTCCAGCAGCTTCACAAACTGGCCGAGACTCATCACCTGGCCCGCCGCAGCGCATCGGTTCGCAACTCCGCAGGCCACATAGTCCAACACATTGTTCCGCTCGTCGGCATCGGTCACAACCCGCTCCGGCCCCTCGAGGCGGTAAATCGTGTTTTGAGTCTCGCAGATCCCAGCATCACGATCCAGCCTGACCACCTCACTGGTCCGCAGATCCCTCGCCCCGCTCCGAATGTGCGGGTGACTGACCACGGTCCCGCAAAGCATCCAAAACGGCTTGTCCGGCCCGCCGACCAGCCACCAATCATTGACTATGGCCTCTTGCTTACACATTTTCCACCTCGGAAACTAATGATCGTACAGCATCGTTGACTAATGACCATCCATGAAGCGAATACCTATCCCGTCGTCCTGGCCAGGGGCTCCCGGATGACGTCCAGATCCTGGTCCCGGCAGGACCGGCAGAACAGGCTGGCCTGCTTGCGCTCCAGACGCATAATCCGCAGGCGGTAGTGTCCGTCTTCTTCCCCCTCTCTCTTGGCCGGGTCCGCAGGCTTGCGCCGGACAATTCGGCCCCCGCACTCCATGCAGAATTTCCGGCTGAGCTCCATGGCCTCTTCGGCCAGCACCTTGGCCGGGCTCCCAAAGTCCCGGATCGTCACCGACAACCCGCTCCGCTCCCCGCCGATCCCACTGATTTCCACGGGGACGCCCAACTTGGACACCCGGAGCAGGAACCACTCAGCCACCTGGATCCACCCCGCAGGGACGGCCAAATGAGAGGCCTTCATTTGAGGGTCAAACAAACTTTTGTGCGCCTCAAACAGCTCCAGCAACCGGGGGGAGGCCGCCCGGAGGGTGGCCGCTCGCTGTTCCTCGTCAACCTCGGTGGGGGCCTTGCTGCTGGGCGCCGAATCCGACTTCTTGTCGGGGTCCAGTTTGAGGATCCGTTGCACCAGCTTGACCGGCAGCCCGCTTGGGTGTGGGGACTCCTGCTCCGGCTTGGCCTTCCGGCCCTTGGCCGGGATAGGCACCGGGGCCTCGTCCGGGGCCGCCATCGACTCCAGCAGGGCCTTGCCCGCGTCGTGCGCCTGCTGTACCCCGTCCTCTTTTATGATGTAATTCCTCGTGGACAGATCATATTTCAGCAACAGGCACCGACCTTTACACAACTCACTCGGCATCAAAGGCACAGACGGGATCCCGGCCAAATAATCGTTCGTCCGTGGATCGTCCATCTGCATGATGATCTTCGTTGAGCAGTTGTTCAACAAAGAATCAACCGAAGCTGGACGTGCAGCGACTGCGTAGAGAGAGGCAAACGCCTGCGTTGCAATCACATTGATATTGCTGAACTCCCGCGACTTCGCAAACCATGCGGAGTCGTTATATGAATTGCTCGGATCGAGATCAATAATGTCTTGAAACTCGTCCATTACGCAGAAGGTAAAGTCCCCATGAGCCAGTAAAAGACCGTGGGCGTAGGCATCCTGGTAGAATTTCTCCTTGACGAACTTGGCTATTTTCAATCCTCCCGCCGTGGTTTGCGGATCAAACCGCAAGATCACGATCTTCTTTTGCTTGTAGACCAGCTGTCCGAAGTCCAGCTTGATCTTGGGGTTGAGTGTGGACGCGAAGTTGCGCCGGATTTTTGGATCCCCGGCCAAAAGAGAAAATGCACGACGCACCGCCTGGAGGTTCCAGGTTGTTTGCGACTCCCAATCGCTCAGAGCGCGCCCACTCGTTGGTTTTTGGACCAGGGGGTGAAAGGTTATTTCCTGCAACTCGTCCACAAAAAGCGTGTGCTCGTAATTGCTAGAGTCAAAATGCTTCTTCTTAAAATAATGCATGACTCCACGTGAGAGACGGAAATTGTGGAGCAGTGCATTGACCAGGACCACATTTGGCGCGAATGAAGGCTCCTTTTTGGAGATGAACGCCAGGAGTTGAATGAGATCGTGTGCGACTTTCACCCCTTTGAGAGCCCAATCGAGATTTCCCGTCGCGTTTTCAAACTCGCCGACAGACAGTGAGCGGACCATTTTTTGAAGGTCCGGAAGGGATAAGCCATTGAAAAGATTGATCGGTGTGGCCGTTCTGGACGTCCCAAGTTCGAGGACGTCCGCAGCACGGCCGTGAGCCGCAGCCATGGTGCGGGCGGCGTCCGTGCAGTTGCCTTTGACGTCGATCACGATCCCGCCGTGTCCAGCGGCGATCAGCTGGTCAAGGCAGGGCTCGACAACGGACTTGGATTTCCCACGGCCGGTGGCCCCGGCGATGAGGACGTTGAACGTCCCCTCGAGGAAATCCAGGGTACGGCCCGAATCGAACCGGAAGAGATCGTCGGCAGCAAGATGGGCAGGGGCGGCGGCTGGCGTCGAGACACTGGTCGTTTCGGCTGGCGATAAGAAACCGATTTTACGGACGATTTTTACCTGGCGCATGGATTCCTCGATGGTTCACCAATTTCTACCTGGGTTGAAAGGAACAACATCACTCCTGAGCCGCCTCAGCTATGCCCCCCGAGGGATCAAAAAGAATCTTTCCGGTTAAACGCGGCGCCCCTCTGGCACGTGACCGCGATCCAATTGTCGATGATCCTCGCGCCCATTTCTTGGACGCTGGTAAGGGACCGGTTGCCGCACCGGATGGTGGCTTGGCCGAAGTGAGAGCAGTAAAATGACTTTTGGCATGACGCGCTCCTTTCCCTGTCCAATAGCGACCGGGGGGAACGCTGTCAAGAGTAAGCAGCTTACAATATGGTGCTGCACAGCAGAAAAGTTGATTGTGCCGGAGGTTTAAATATCCTGCATCAGTTTCAGCAAGGCAGCCCGTTGGCTTTCCAGGGACTCAATGTCTTTGGATAACTTAAGTAATTCTTGGTGGTTCGCTTCAACCTGCTTCACTCCGCCAGGGCCGAAGTCAGGCACGGGCAATGACTCGATATCCCTGCGCTTGAGGACAGCCGAACTGGCCCCAGTAATCACCTTTGAAAGGAGGGTTTGGATCTTGAGGGATCTCAGCCAGTGAAACAGGACGATTCGATTCACACCTGGAATTGCACGCAAGAGTTGAAAGCTCTGCCCGGCGATCCAGTTTTCACCGCAGTCCTCCGGGACCAGGGCAACCCGGCCCACTGCTCCCTTGACCCCGATAATGATATCCCCGGCCTTGAGAATTTCTGACCGCTGTCGCTCTGAAAGAGATCCGGTCACACGTATCCGCTTGGCCGGGGGCCGAAGCATCCCGTCCGGCCCGATGTCTCGCATGGCAGCTTCCAAGTAGATGTCACCCGTGACGCCAAGATTATCGGGCACGGCCTTGGGCCATACACCGCCGCGTAGTATTGCCGCCAGTGTCTTTAAAGGTGTGCCATGGCCAAAGCCCAAGGCGTCCGCCTGGGCCGCCTGGATATGGCGTCGGGGGGACAGGTTGCACCCTGCCTCGATCAAATCTTCCGGAGACACGGAGATGGCGCAGGGGCCTTCTTTGCCCCGGGCCAGGTCAGCCACCTCACGCCAATCGGAGAGACTCACGGAGCCGCCACGGGAACCGCGCCGCTCAGCAAATCCTTCGGTCGCATCGACTAGGCGGACCTGTTTGCCTTGGCGCGAACTGTCCAACACCAAGAGGGCCGGTTGCCACCGCGTTTTATGGATGAGTCCGGTCGGGAGTTGGATTACACTTTCCAGCCACCTCGAGTTGAGAATCCTACCCTTTAACTCAGTTTCGGTCGGGGCAGAGTCGCTACAAAACCCCCAGGAGGCCAACGTCACCAGTCGGCAGCCAGGCCCCATCCGCTTCACAGCCCTGCCCAGGGCAAGGAGTTCACCGTTGCTGGTCTGTGCCCCCCGGTTCGGTCCAATCAACTGTGCATGGGTGAGACGGTTGGAAAGTTCCGGGACCGCCAGAACCAGGCTCAAGGCTGGAAAAGGCGGGGCTGATTCCATCTCCATGGGATCCGGTCCTGTAGCAACCTCGCCCCGCGAGGCCTTAAGTCTGGGGTCGATTGGCTGGGACTCTAGGATGGTTTCGCCTCCGTATCCATACCCCTTGGCTAGAATGGCGGCGTTCACTGACCGAAGATGCTGGCAGCGCACATGTTTTTTCCCTTCAAGGCCACCGAGTGTACTCATGAGCCAGGCCATCTCCGGTGGCATCCGAAGAAGGGAACAGCGCCAGCCCTGGACAACTCCAACATCGTCGAGGAAGCAGATCAAAGTCTGGGCCCGGGCCTTCGAATCCGAGACGACGGGCACCATTTGCCAAACAAGTTCGATGTCATCGCTGGACATGAGTGGAGGCGGGGTGCACTTCCCACCCGAAAGCCAACGTATCACCATGCTCTCGGCCTCGTACTCCGCGACCCCCTTCTGGTGCAGACTTTTCGCAGCCTTGCGGCAGTGCATGGCCGTTTTCCGGGCTGCTTCCTCCTCTTCGGGGGTGAGACAATACTGGCCGATCTGTCCAGGCATTTTGGAACTCCCTCTCAAGGCCGGAAGATGCGGACCAACGGCCAATTTTTACTGAGGGAGAATAGAGCGTATCGGCAACAAGTCAAGAATAATCAGTTTATTGGCTTGGGGGGCCCGCGTCCGATACGGTCATCATATTGATCCTACGCTATGGCTCACAGGGCCTGCCGGGACGGGCTTCGAGCCAGCTACCAGCACTTCCCGCGTCTGATCGGGAAACTGGTCATCGCCAGCGGCGACGGCACCTACAACAAACTGGCCAACAAATTTGCCCAGCGATACATCCTAGTCATCGATGACTGGCTCCGCGACCCGGTCACGGCTGAACAAGGGTGGCTCCTCGTCGATCTCCTGAATGATCGCTTTCTTACCAAGTCTACCCTGTTTGCCAGCCAACTGCCCGTCTCCGATGATTTCCGGGCGAAATGGTTCAACAGCGTGCTGAGGAATTTCCATGATCCGGAAGAGGGGGAATGACGCTGCCAAACCGAACTGGTTGCTGAACCCAAGCCACCCGCCCGGGGCTGTCGATATTCTGCATGATTATGCGTTTAGTAAACATTCATGTCTTAAGGTAATCTTAATGCTGTACCCGTATTTTGTATGGTGCTTATAAAATGGGTCGCCTTCAATTTGTTGAAACACTTGGCTTAGCTTGCCTCTCAAAATTGAAATAGTATTTGCTGGATTCTTAAATTTTTCGCACCGCTTGCTCCCATTCGGCGGCCATGTCCCATATTCCATCGCTAGGCACTCAAAAAATAGCCAACTCTTAACCGGCTCTTTTTCTGTTTTATTATTAAAAAACCCCATCTCCCTATATGTTCTTATTTCTATGGTGTTTTTATATTTTATGCGCACTGTTTCTCTGTCAACAAAAGATATAGTTAGTTCACCCCAGTCTGCTCCTTTGTCTGTTATGAATGGGATTATCTCATCCGAGCTGACTTGTAATTGCTGCACATCGTGGATGGTATTATTTTCATCCACCCAGTCGTGTATATCCTTAATAGAAAAATTATTAATAAGGCCAGGATTTACTCTTTGTATATATTCGAATATTTTATTCGTGTTACAGTCAGCATCTGGGTAGATAGCATGCGGAAGTGGAAGTTTGTTCCTAAGTAGCGCCTCTTGTAAGTCATCAGTGCTCACCGAAATTGGTACTCTAGATGACTCGTCATCATCGGTTTTAATGTAGGGGTTTTTGCTGTCTAAGTGAATATCAAAAAGTATCTGCATATCTTTTGATGCAAGTTC
Organism: uncultured delta proteobacterium; assembly: GCA_903835685.1. Taxonomy (GTDB): domain Bacteria; phylum Desulfobacterota; class Desulfovibrionia; order Desulfovibrionales; family Desulfovibrionaceae; genus CAILNX01. The sequence continues at coordinate 2,437 of CAILNX010000060.1, read as the reverse complement.
TGTTTTGCCAGTATGTTCTTTAAATGACTCAATTCGTTTGTTATAATCGTCGTCGCCGCAAATGTATTTTGTATGGTCAATTGCAGTTTCACATAACTGACATATCATTATAGATGCTAAATTCTTTGCGTTTATTCCAATATTATTTGTATTGTCTTTATGTGTAAATGATACACCATTTGCTATTGCGCTTAATATTTTTTTTTCTGAGTAGAATTCATCTTGTTTTAAGGTTTCAATTAGAAATTCGCGGTTTACAGTATTTTGAAATGCCTTGGTCATGGTGTCCACCGTTGGTTGGATGTGAAGTAAAAGCTCTCAGTATCCAAGCCGCAGGGGCCCATAGCCGCCAGGCTTGGATCTCCTGCTTCTTTGATTGGCCTCTTTTGGTGGTCTTGCCTCCTGGCCGCTGGCCAGCTTCACTGGGATGTTGGCCAATTGTTCCGATACCTCCTCTCGTTCCCCATGGATCCCCTTTTTCGTCCAGAGGCCAGCTAGTCCGGAAAGCCTGAACCAAGCCATTCTAGGCCAAAACTTTATAAAATTAAACGGAAAAATAAAAAATCAAAAAAAATATCAGTATAATTTTCATCGCGTTACGCTTTTGCTGCGGGGGGTTCTGATCATTTTTTAACATAGAGGGTAGGAGCGCTAAAAGGTCAACCTTTGGCGCACAAGCTGGACAATCTTGAAGGAGCCCACTATGAATTTTGATCAGCTTCAAGCGGACCCGATCCTGACTTTGGCCGAAACAGCAGCGTATTTGCGTGTACACCGATCTACGGTTACCCGCCTAGCCCTTGCAGGCCAGCTTAAAAGCTATGTGATCGGCAATCGGCGGTTGTTCAAGCTGTCGGAAGTCCAAGTGTTCTTTGACAATCGAGAGTGTGTGAAAGGCGCGTGAAGGAGATTGACACGTGGCAACCGTGACTATCCAACGGCGCCCCCGACAAGATGGGGCGAGTTACAATGTGAGCTTTCGCGATCCCCAGACCGGCGTGAAAAAACACTACAAAACCTTCCGCAAGAAGGCCGAAGCGGACCTCGCTGCGAACGAGTTGAGATCACTGATTGATCTTGGCCGGATTCCGGAAGTGCGGAAGGGCGGGGTCAGGCCCCTGACGGTAGTGGATGTCGCTGCCAGTCTGAGAACGGATTGGGAGCGGAAAGGAAAGACGGGAGAGCTTCGGTCGGCGACCTTGGAGGCATATTATATTCACCTTGATCGGCTTATTCGGGATCGGGGTCGGGTATTGATGTGTCGCTTTCAAGCCGACGATGTTCTGGACTACCGAGCGGAGTTGGCTGGATCGAGGTCGAACGTCCTGGCCAACAGGGTTCTGTTCGTCCTCAAGCAGCTCTTCAAAAAAGGGCTCGCGATGGGTGCCATCCATCAGAATCCCACGGCGGGCATCCACTATCTAAGCGAGAAGGAACACTGCCGGAAGCGGTTCTTACAGCCCCGGGAGCTGAGCCGGCTCCTGGAGGCGGCGGAAAAGACCCGGGCCAAGTATTATCTTCCTGCACTTATCATGCTCGGGGCCGAGCATGGGGCCTCGAAGCAGGAATGTCTGGGGCTGACTTGGGGGAAAATTGACCTCGACTCCGCTGGGCCAGGCCTGATCCAACTGCATAGGACCAAGAACGCCCGGGATCGGGGTGATTTGCTCATGCCCCGGACACGGGAGGCCTTACTTCGATGGCGGGAGCACCTCCGCAAAAATGGAGGGGGCCAAGCTGCGGAACTGAATCCAGACGCTCCGGTCTTCTGCCGTCTCGACGGCAAGCCCTTGGCGGCGTTCAGGACGGCTTTTGCTCAGGCGCGAAGAATTGCGAAGATCAGCAACTTCCGCTTCCATGATCTGCGGCACACGTTCTGTTCGAACCTGTTGTTGTCCGGGGCTGGGATCAAGGACGTTTCGGAGTTGATCGGGCATGCGGATATCAAGACGACCAACCGGTACTCCCACCTGACTGTGGAGCACAGGCATGGGCTGCTTAAGGCCCTGGACCGGCATTACCGGGGTGGCGCGGATGGGGAAGGTAGACATGTGGTAGATATGGGGTTGAAATCACGAAAAAAGGGTTTAGGCCTTTCGACCTAAACCCTTGGAATTGCGTGGTGGAGCTGGACAGAATCGAACTGACGGCCTCTTGAATGCCATGCCAGTGAAACAGTAGGTAAAGCCTACGGATCATAGAGTTTAGCCAAACTTCAGTGTGGCTCCTGCCACAGGATCAGACCTCCCTCATCCCGGGTCTTTGGCTGATTTCTTTGGCGAGACTTTGGCTCACCGTTGGCTGAACACGATGTTGTTCTAATTGCCCATTCTCGTAATGAACAACTTGTCAAACTTTACTTGTGAAAATATCTTGCTCACTGATGGGGTGAGGTTGATCAGCTCAATATTGGAGTTTGCACCCCCAGTTCGTTCAC
>CAILNX010000059.1 GCA_903835685.1 uncultured delta proteobacterium | reverse complement strand
CCCTTGCCTCTACGGAGGCCGAGTTCAAAGCCCTGCTCCCCCAACATATCGACCGCTCCCTGCTTGCCTGAATAATCCACTCGCTGCTGCAGATAGCACGGGGGTCGGGAGCGGAGAAGAAGTACCTCCCCTGGCGGTTACCGTTGTCCCGCTTCCTGGCCTCGGACCCGCACAGCTCCCTGCTCAACTACGAAATCGGGGTGGCCTACGGGGCCAGGGCCCGCTTCCCCCAGGCCATCGCCCACCTGCGCCAAGCCCTGGACGGCACGCCCCTGGTCAACAATTACAACAGCCGCCTCATGGCCAGGAAGGACGAGGCCTACGCCTACCTGGGCATGTGCCAGGCCCGGGCCGGGGACCGGGCCGGAGCGGCGCAGAGCCTGCGCCTCGCGGTTGAGAATGGGGTCAAGGGCGACCTGCTCCGGTCGGTCCAGGCCGAACTGGCGGCCCTGGCCGCCGGAACCGCTCCGGCCAACTGACGGAAGCGGAAAGAACTCATCTCGCGTTCCAGAAATTCCTGCACCCAAGAATAAAGAACAAGAAGAATAATTTCGGACTCTTGCGCGTTCTGAAACTCCAACGTTACTTGCGGAATGCTCCGCTAGGCTGCGGGGCCTTCGGGGTCTCGTCCGGCCAGGCGATCCACCTCCCGGCCGAGCTTTTTCAACTCCAGGGCCAGTTCGGCGTTGCGCTGGACCAGACGGCGCAGGGTTAGTTCCATGCGGGTGCGGGCGATGTCCGCGGCCAGCAGCCGGATGGCCAGGGCGATGACCGCGAGCACCAGAAAGAACGTGGGCGGATAGGATACGCCCAGGGCGTGGCCGATGCGGTTGACCGAATCGGGAAAGGCTCCGGCCAGGGAGATCACCCCCGCGCCGCCCAGCCACCATGCCGCGTACCCGGCATGGAGCAGGTTGCCCCGGATCAGGCGGATGATGATGACAGCGGCGGCCAGGGACATGACCAGAGAGGTGACCCGGTAGTCCATGTGCATCCCCTCCTCAGGCCTTGCGCCGGGTCAGGCTGACCACGGTGGTGTAGAGCATGTACTGGGCCACCTTGAACCAGGAGGCGAAAATCCGGGACTTGCCCGAGGCCCGGGCCTGCATGCACACCGGTACCTCCCGGATGGACAAGCCGTGCCGGTGAGCGAGCAGCAGCACCCCCATGTCCTGGAAGTCCGAGAGCGTGGCCTCGGCCCGGAGCAGGAGCCGGATGGCCTTGCGTCCGTAGGCCCTGAATCCCGAGGTCAAGTCCGCGTAGGGCAGGCCGGAAATGGTCCGGAAGAAGCTCCAGGCCGCCTTGCGGGCCTTGCTGCCCCTCTCCGGGCAGGAGCCGATGCTCACCTGGCACTGGCCCGAGGCCACAGGCCCGGCCACGGCCAGGATGTCCCCGGCCGCGTGCTGGCAGTCGGCGTCCATGGTCACCACCATGGTGTACCCCCGGCGCAGAGCGAAGCGCAGCCCGGTCTGGATGGCCCCCCAGGCACCCAACCGGTCGGCCAGGTTGAGCACCTCGGCCCCGGCCCCGGCCGCCTCGCGGGCGGTCTCATCGGAGCTGGCGTCGTTGACCACAAGCACGGGCAACCCGGTGTGCGCTCGGGTTTCAGAAACCACGCGAGCGATGGTGGCAGCCTCGTCCCGGGCCGGGATGACCACGAGGCAGGATGGCACGCAGGCCACGACCGGCCTACAACTGGAGGAAACCCCGACCGAGTCGTGCACGCCTAGATCCCCCATGGTTCCCCATTTCCCGGCTTTCGGCGCGGGTGGACAGACGACCCCGTCGCCCAGGGCCTCTGAACTGCTTAAAGAAAAAAGAACGGGGGGACAATCCCTGACCTTGCCCTACCCATCAGGACGTTGGAGTCTTGCACCTTACACCTTCCTTTTTGGTCTCGTTTGCCTACCCCATGGGCGTCTGTCAGATAATCATCTCCCTGGTCAAGTGCGTTTGCCAATCCACCACAACCGCTCAAATGGTGGAGGTGAACGGGATCAAACCGATGACCTCCTGCGGTCAAGACAAAGGTGCAAGAGTGCTACTTGCGAACGTGCAAACCCCTACCGTTTCCCCTACCTTTCTCAAAAACGAGGGTTTTTGATAACACTACATAATATCGTTGATATCCACTTCAAATAGTATTTTCCCCGGAATACGCTCTATTGAAATGACACGGCTATCTAATTTTATGTTGTATTTTAGATAGCATACATCTATCACGTTAGAAAGTCTTTCTTGTTTAAAAATAGCAGCGTTGGTTCCTTCACAACGCGCAGATTTAACTAAGAGCCCATTTTGCCCCTGATCTACAAGAAATGCGCCAAGCTGTTGACAAAAGGTGTAATTTGATCTGTTGACCAAATCTGGATAGGTCTTTTCTTGACCCCTCAGGTCAATCAATAACGCATCACATCTTACCTTAAACAAGCGACGCTCAACTATAATAGGATTTTTATAATCACTATATGAGTCGCTTATAAATTTATACACCCAATAAACGGTCTCGAATATTGTTGTTTCTTGTTCAAGACTTCCATACCACACACCATACCTATCACCACGAGAAAATCGAGTGTCTTGCCAGTTGTGGGCCTGGAATGGATAAGATACCGCCACACCGTACTCGAATGGTCTCGAAATAAGGGGCGACTCCCCTTCTGGGACCTGACTGCAAAAAGTCTGTCTACAATGCTGATACAATGAAAATATTTGCTTTACATTCCTAGCGAGTTGTGACAGCTTAGTCCAACAACGCCGGG
>CAILNX010000058.1 GCA_903835685.1 uncultured delta proteobacterium | reverse complement strand
GGAAGGCTGCATAATTTTACCAGACGACATTCAAGATAATATTAAAGTCGGGCATATTATTCGGGTGATAAGCAAATAAACATTAGGCTAAAAGCGATAAGATATAACGGGCGGCAGGGCCATGCCGCCCAAATAAATCAATATTTTCAATTAAACATTATCAAAATTACAGCTTATTCATTGAGAGGATATTATAAAGGCAGGAGGTTGCGATGAAAACTATTCTTTCCTATATTGCAGTTATTTTGCTAATATCTTCAACAACATACGCTGAAAATAAAAGATGCAGCACACGATGCGATGGAATAGACGAAAAAAGGATCAGAATTGCAGGCATTCAATTGTTAAATCATTCGTTTGAAGACGTATTTAAAATATTTGGTAACGCAACAATATACATGCCAAACAATCACCCACTAAGCTATGTGTGCTACACTTCAAGCAATCAAACCGACACAACAGCCATTGTATTTACTCAATATTCCGTACTAGAAGACATTGAAATATTTGCTCACAAAAGCCAAGTTCTACCGATGATAAAGTGCACAAAAAGTCACCTTGTTAACAAAAATATGCAATTTGATTCCGGATTAAAATTATTTATCGAAGAGGAAAAATTTAATAAAGACGGCAAGAATGAACTATGGTCATCGTTTGACGAAATAAGCACATATGAATGTTGCACTGAAACAACAGGCTGTGAAGCAGAAAATAAATTATACCGCCATGCAAAATTTATATCTGGAAATGCATACTATATTCATGTTAACTACACAGGTTACTGCTCAAAAGATTGGCCTAAAAAAGATAATCCATTCTAACAATATTTGTACAGAGCGAGTATTCCCCTGACACTCCGGGGTCTTCTTTGTTCCAAGGACAGCAACCAGGCCATGCAGGGCCAGTTCCAGGACTCCCCGGCGGCCCACGAGTACCTGACCGGCGCGGGCAATCCCCCCTGCCCCTCCCTTCACCAAACCGCCCCCCTTCTTCACCCCGCCGTCATGACCCGGCAACAACCCTGCCCGAGTATCCTCGCATACCCAGGCCGGAACAAGCGCGGGTCCCCTGCGCCGCCGGTCGCCCTTCGGGAGGCGTCCATGAATTCCCTTGCCACCATGCCCACGGACACGGCCATATTGCTCGCCAGCCTCATCGTCACCCTGCTCATATGGGCGCGGGTCGCGGGCGACCTCCTTCTCCTGGCCCCCATCTGATCCTGGCCCGTCCGCCCCAAACGAAAAGGCCCTGACGCTTGCGCCAGGGCCTGGTGTTTTTTCTTCGGCCGTGAAACCGGCCACTCTCTTGAAGCGCCCGCTCCCCGTCCTCCCGGTCTTAGGCCCGGGTCCGGCCTATTTCGCCCTGGCCCCGGCCTGTGTCTGGGCCTGGGTCAGGGGCTGGTAATACAGGGTGTAGGCCTCCAGGGCTTGCCCCAGGAGATCGGCGGCCCGGCCCGCGTCGTCCAGGGCGAGCCAGTTGTTCACCCCGTTCTCGAACGAGGCCTTAGGGTCCAGGCTGGGCGCGCCCTGGCCCACCAGCACGATGTTGGCCTCCCGGCGCTTGAGCCCGCTCCAGGTGGCGATCTCGGTCAGGATGGTCCGGCCGGTCTCGCCCTGGTCCAAAAGGAGCAGGTCGTAGTGGTTGAGCCGCAGCTTGCCCACGGCCTCGCCCGGGCTTTCGGCCTCGCTCAAGGCATACCCCTGCTCCTTCAGGAAGGCCTCGGCCCCCTCGCGCCAGGCCGTGTCGGCCAGGGACACGAAGGCCACCTTGGCCCCGGGCGGAAAGATTTCCGGCTCCAGACCGGCCGGGATATCGGGTCCCGGGGGAGGCGGAGGCGGAGGGGGCGGCGTGGCGGCGGCCGGGGCCGCTGATTCGGCCTGGCCGTGCTCGTGCTCCTGAACAGCCTGGGCCGCGAACTCCGGGCGCTCCACGGTGATTTCCTGCTGGCATTTGGGGCAGCGGACCATGAATTTGGGCACGGCGGGCAGCCGGTCGTCCGGCACGTTCATGGCCTGGCCGCAGCCGGTACATTCGATGCGCATGGCAGGGGCTCCTTGGTCCGGGTCAGGCCCGGGGCTTGCCGTATTCCGAGTCGATCTCCAGGCCCTCGATGTCCGTGACCTTCTCCCCGCGCATGGCCCGGGCCTTGTCCAGCATCTGGCCCATGCGGGACTTGTCCGAGGCCACCAGCATGGCGGTCTCCTGCGTGACCTTGCCTTCCATGAACAGGCGGTGGATGTACTGGTCGAAGGTGGTCATGCCGTAGGTCTCGCTGGAGGCCAGGACATTGTAGATGGTCTTTTCCTCGGTCTCGCCGTTGACGATCAGGTCCTTGATGCGCAGGTTGTTGCGCAGAATCTCGAAGGCCGCCACCCGGCCGCCGCCCACCTTGGGCATGAGGCGCTGGGAGACCACGAATTTCAGGCTCTCGGACAACCGGGCGCGGATGAGCCGCTCCTCGGCCAGGTCGAACATGCCCACGATGCGGCTCACGGTCTGGCCCGCGTCCGAGGTGTGCAGGGTGCCCAGGACCAGGTGCCCGGTCTCGGCCGCCTGCATGGCGATCTCAATGGTCTCCTTGTCCCGTATTTCGCCCACCAGGATGATCTTGGGGGCCTGGCGCAGGGCCGCCCGCAGACCCGAGGCAAAGGCGTCGAAATCCACGCCCATCTCCCGCTGGTTCACCGTGCCGGTCTTGTGCGGATGCACGTACTCCACCGGGTCTTCCAGAGTCAGGATGTGCGCGGGCAGGGTATCGTTCATGCGGTCGATGAGCGCGGCCAGCGAGGTGGACTTGCCCGAACCCGTGCCGCCGGTGACCAGGATGAGCCCGAATTTCTCCTTGGCCATTTCCGCGAAAATGGGCGGGAGGTTGAGCTGCTCCATGGTCGGGACCTTGGTGGAAAGCTGGCGCAGGACCAGGGCCAGGGACCCGCGCTGACTGAAGATGTTCACCCGGAATCTGGCCCGGCCGATGAGGAAATAGGAGGTGTCGCAGGACCCGTGGGCCACCAGGTCGGCGTAGAGCCGGTCGTTGCGGCCCATGATGGCCAGGGCCACGGCCTCGGTGTGGAAAGGCAGGAGCGGTCCCAGCTCCGGGCTGAGCGGCACGTTGGTCAGCTTGCCGTGCACCTCGGCCTGGAGCGGCTTTCCGGCCGTGAAGATGATGTCCGAGGTCTCGGCCGCAAAATCCAGGACCTGGCCGATCAGATGGTCGAGCTGAGAGCGCAGCATGGTCTAACCCTCCGTGAAATCCGCCGGGGCCTTGGGCAGAAATGGCAGAATCTTCTTCTTGTTCACCGCGTTGGTGTAGGCGGCCATGGGCTCGATCATCTTCTTTTCCAGGAGTTTGATGATCTCGTCGTCCAAATTCTGCATGCCGTGCTTGCGCCCGACCTCGATGACCGAATTGAGCTGGAAGGTCTTGTCTTCCCGGATCAGGTTGCGCACGCTGGAGATGCCCAGGAGAATCTCCAGGGCGGCCACCCGGCCGGGCTTGTCGATGCGCTTGAACAGGTTCTGGGCCACCACGGCCCGCAGGGACTCGGCCAGGGAGTTTCGTATCTGCTCTTGGAGATCGCCCGGGAAGACCTCAATGATGCGGTCCACGGTCTTGGCCGCCGAGATGGTGTGCAGGGTGGAGAAGACCAGGTGCCCGGTCTCGGCCGCCTCCAGGGCCAGCTGGATGGTCTCCAGGTCGCGCATTTCGCCCACCAGGATGATGTCCGGGTCCTCGCGCAAGGCCCCGCGCAGGGCGGCCTTGAAGCTCTTGGTGTCCCGGCCCAGTTCGCGCTGGTTGATCAGGCAGGACTGGGGCTGGTGCACGAACTCGATGGGGTCCTCGATGGTCAGGATGTGGTCCTTGCGCATGCGGTTGGCGTAGTCCATCATGGCCGCGAGCGTGGTGGATTTGCCCGAGCCCGTGGGACCGGTGACCAAGACCAGGCCCTTGGGCAGCATGGCCAGCTCCAGGAGCAGGGGCGGCAGCCCGAGCTGCTCCACAGTGAGGATCTTCTGGGGAATCTCGCGGAACACTGCGGCCACGCCCCGGGCCTGCAAAAAGAAATTGGCCCGGTAGCGGGCCAGGCCCGGGACCTCGTAGGCGAAGTCCACGTCCCCGCGCTCCTCGAACTCCTTGATCTTGGGCTCGGGCGTGATCTCGTAGAGCAGGGCCTTGACCTCGTCGTGCTCCAGTATCTTGTACTTCACCCGGGTCAACTCGCCGCGCAGGCGAATGATGGGCTGGGAGCCGCTGGACAGGTGCAGGTCCGAGCCCCCGTTGTCGTGCAGCATCTTGAAAAAGGCGTCAATCTGGGCCACGCGCGCCTCCTTGCAAGGGGATGGGCAAGTATTCCAAGATGTTTTGTCTAAGCGAAACAGGGGAAAAAGACAAGGAAAAGGTCCCGGAACGCGCCTGGCCTCGGCGCGGCCGGACAGGCCCTTGCGCCCGGGAGAAAGGCCAGTGCCGTGCAAAGGCCCCCAGCGCCAGGCTCAGTACTGGTTGATCTGCCGCTGCTCCTGCTCGCCGTCGGCTATGGCCTGGAACATCCGGTGCTCGATCTCGTCCAGACTGACCTCCAGCCGCCCCTGCAAGCGGTCACACTCGGCGTTCACGTTGCGCACTTCCCGATAGATATTCGACTTGTACCGGCGGAAGGAGTCGAAGCCCTTGGTCCGCTGGCCCTGGGCCAGATAGGCCAGACCCAGGAAGATGGGTGCTTCGGGGTCGGCCGGGTCCTGGGACAGCAGGAGCTCCAGGTGCTTCACGGCCTTGTCCATCTGTCCTTTGCGGTAATAGGCTTGGCCCAGGCGGCTCCGGGTGAAATGGTCGTTCGGATCGGCCTTGAGCGCCTGCTTGAAATCCGCGATGGCCGTGTCGTAGTCCTTGGACTTGAGCGCCGTGTTGCCCTTGATGGCCGGGGAACAGCCCAGGGCCAGGACCAGGACAACGAGAACGCCGATTTTGGCCGGAATGCGAACCTGGAACATGACAGCCTCCTTGGGCCAAGCCCGGAAGCAGGTTGACCGGCTCACCGGGCCGGGCTTCTGATACAACTCCCCAGTACAACCTCACGGGCGAGGAAGAAAGAATTTTTCTCGCCCGGCTGCCCCCACTTCCCTCTTGACAAAAACCCTGAAAATGAATTTTATGCGGTTAAACACGAGGAAACCACATGATCGACGAAACTGACAAGAAAATTCTGACGATTCTTCAGGGCAACGCCCGTATTTCCAATGCCGACATTGCCCGTTCCGTGGGCAAGGCCCCTTCGGCCGTGCTGGAGCGGGTGCGGCGGCTGGAGCGGCGCGGCATCGTCACCGGATACGAGGCCCGCATCAACCCCAAGGCCGTGGGCAAGTCTCTGACCGCCTTCACTTTCGTGCGCACCGAGGAGGCCGTGGGCTCCACTGACGCCGGGGCGCTCCTGGGGACCTTTCCCGAGGTCATGGAGGTGCACCACACGGCCGGGCAGGACTGCTACCTGGTCAAGGTCCGGGTGGAGGACACCGAGGCCCTGGGCGCGCTGCTCAAGCGCTTCGGGGCCATCCCCCAGGTGCGCGACACCCGCACCACCATTGTGCTGACCACGGTCAAGGAAACGGCCAGCATGAACCTGGGCACGACTCTGGGCGAGGCCCCGCCCGTGGCCCCCGCTCCGCCTCAGGCCCCGACCGAAACCGAATAATTCCAGAAGAGAAGCATATGGATATCCGCCTGTTGGATGAAAAAATCCTGACCCGGGGCCGCGAGTTCTTCGCCAGCATCTCGGGCGAGGCCCCGGGCATCTTCAACAAGGGCTGGTGGACCGGCAAGGTCATGGACTGGGCCATGAAGAACCAGGACTTCAAGGTCCAGCTCTTCCGCTTCGTGGACGTGCTCCCCTCCATCACCACCTCGGACTCCCTGTCCCGGCACATCCAGGAGTATTTCGGCGACAAGGGCGCGGACATCCCCGAGGTGCTCAAATGGGGCGCGGGCAAGACCGGGTTCGCGGGCGGCCTGGTGGCCAAGATGCTGAACCTGACCATCCGCTCCAACATCGAGGCCATGGCCCGGCAGTTCATTATCGGGGAGAAGGCTTCCGAGGCGGTCAAGGGCCTCAAAAAACTGCGCAAGGACGGGTTCGCCTTTGTGCTCGACCTGCTCGGCGAGGCCACGGTGAGCGAGGGTGAGGCCCAGGCCTATCATGACGGGTACATGGAGGTGCTGGGGGCCATCCACAAGGAATTGGACAAATGGGAGCCCCTGGCCCCGGTCGCAGGCGACCTGGACTGGGGCCACGCCCCGCGCGTCAATGTGGCGGTCAAGCCCTCGGCCTTCTATTCCCAGGCCAAGCCCCAGGATTTCGAGGGCTCTGTGGCCGGGATGCAGGCCATGATCGAGCCCATCTTCCGCAAGGTCAAAGCCATGGGCGGGTTCCTCTGCCTGGACATGGAGCAGACCCGGTACAAGGACATGACCCTGGAGCTGTACCGCCGCCTGCGCGCGGCCCCGGAGCACCGGGACTATCCCCATCTGGGCGTGGTGCTCCAGGCCTACCTGAAAAGCACGGATCGGGACCTGGACGGGCTCCTGGCCTTTGCCCGCCGGGAGGGCCTGCCCATCTCCGTGCGCCTGGTCAAGGGCGCGTACTGGGACTTCGAAACCGTGCACGCCAGGCAGAACGGCCTGGACATCCCGGTGTACACCCACAAACCCGAGTCCGACCTGGCCTTCGAACGCCTGGCCAAGACCATCCTGGCCAACCAGGACATCTGCCATTTCGCCTGCGCCTCGCACAACATCCGGACCATCTCGGCGGTCATGGAACTGGCCAAGGCCCTGAATGTACCGGACGAGCGCTACGAATTCCAGGTCCTCTACGGCATGGCCGAGCCGGTGCGCAAAGGCCTGCGCAAGGTGGCCGGACGGGTGCGCCTGTACTGCCCCTACGGGGACCTGCTGCCGGGCATGGCCTACCTGGTGCGCCGCCTGCTGGAGAACACGGCCAACGAGTCCTTTCTCAAGCAGAGCTTTGCCGACGGAACCGAGGTGGACCGGCTCATGGAGAACCCCCAGGCCAGCCTGGACCGGGAACTGGCCGCCCGGACAGCCAAGACCAAGGCCAAAACCGAGGCCACAACCGGGGCCAAAACCGAAGTCGGGTCTGCCGCCTCGACCGCTCCCGGCAGCCCGCCGCCCTTCCGCAACCACCCCATGGCCGATTTCAGCATCGAGGCCCAGCGCACGGCCTTTGTGCGCGCCCTGGCCCAGGCCCGGGCCGCCTTGGGCCGGATCTATCCCCTGTTCATCGGCGGCCGGGAGGTGGTCACGGACCTGCGCCTGGACTCGGTGAACCCGGCCGCGCCTTCCGAAGTGGTCGGCAGCGTGTGCCAGGCCGGGCAGGCCGAGGCCGAGCAGGCCATGGCCGAGGCCAAGAAGGCCTTTGCACCCTGGCGGGACACCCCGGCCAAGGACCGGGCCGCCGTGCTCTTCAAGGCCGCGGATATCGCCCGCAAGCGCTTCTACCAACTCTGCGCCGTGCAGGTCCTGGAGGTGGGCAAGCAGTGGGACCAGGCCCATGGCGACGTGGCCGAGGCCATCGACTTCCTGGAGTACTACGGACGCGAAATCCTGCGCCTGGCCCAGCCCCGCCGCATGGGCCACGCCCCGGGCGAAATGAACCAGTATTTCTACCAGGCCAAGGGCGTGGCCGTGGTCATCGCGCCCTGGAATTTCCCCCTGGCCATCAGCCTGGGCATGAGCGCGGCAGCCATCGCCGCTGGCTGTCCCGTGGTCTACAAGCCCGCCGGGCCGTCGTCCGTGGTGGGCTTCGGGCTAGTGGAGCTCTTCCGTGAAGCCGGACTGCCCGACGGGGTGTTCAACTATCTGCCCGGCCCGGGCTCGACCATCGGCGACCTGCTGGTGGACCACCCGGGCACGGCCGTGATCGCCTTCACCGGGTCCATGGAAGTGGGCCTGCGCATCCAGGAGCGCGCGGCCAGGGTGTGGCCGGGCCAGACCCAGTGCAAGAAGGTCATTGCCGAGATGGGCGGCAAGAACGCCATCATCGTGGACGAGGACGCGGACCTGGACGAGACCGTCCCAGGCGTCCTGGCCTCGGCCTTCGCCTTCCAGGGCCAGAAATGCTCGGCCTGCTCCCGGGTCATCGTGCTGGACGCGGTGTACGACCGCTTCGTGAACCGCCTGGTGAACGCGGCCCGCTGCCTGAAGATCGGCCCGGCCGAGGACCCGGCCCATTTCATGGGGCCGTTGGTGGACGTGAAGGCCCAGGCCGCCATCCTGAAATACATCGACCTGGCCGCCACGGAAGGCCAGATTCTCTACAAGAGCGAAGTCCCGGCCACGGGCTGTTACGCGCCCCTGACCATCGTGGCCGGGATCACCCCGGACATGCGCCTGGCCCGGGAGGAGATTTTCGGACCCGTGCTGTCCATCCTGCGGGCCAAGGACTTTGCCCAGGCCGTGGACCTGGCCAACGACTCGGCCTTTGCCCTGACCGGCGCGGTCTATTCCCGCAGCCCGGCCAATCTGGACAAGGCCCGCCGGGACTTCCGGGTGGGCAACCTGTACCTGAACCGGGGCAGCACCGGGGCCCAGGTGGAGCGCCAGCCCTTCGGCGGGTTCAAGATGTCCGGCGTGGGCTCCAAGGCCGGCGGCCCGGACTACCTCCTCCAGTTCCTGGACCCCAGGGTGGTGACGGAAAACACCATGCGGCGGGGGTTCGCGCCGGTGGAGCAGGACGACGAGTGGGTATGATGTAGGCTTTGCGGCAGCCTTGGGGAGGGCGAGACTTCCGGAAACGGGGTCTCGCCCTCCCGAGGGCTTTTCCGGGGTGCGCCACCCCCGCTTTTCCCCCCACCCCGCCCTTGTTCGCGCCCCTTAAAGGGTATATAGCCCTGTCTCCGACCCCAAACGACACCCCTTTTTCGGAGGACCGCGCCCTATGTGCCTTGCAGTGCCCATGGAAATCACCAAGATCGACGGCGATGTGGCCGATGTGGAAGTGGCTGGCGTGAAGCGCCAGGTCCGGCTCGACCTGATGAGCGAGCCCGCCGTGGTCGGCGACTACGTCATTGTCCACGCCGGATTCGCCTTGACCCGCTTGAACCGCGACGAGGCCATAGAGACACTGAAACTCTTCCAGCAGGGGTTCGGCCTTGACATTACCCTCCCTGAATAAATTCAAGGACCCGGCCCTGTGCGGGACCCTTTTGGAACGGGTCAAGAAGGAGCTGTCCGGCGAGCTGCGCTTCATGGAGGTCTGCGGCACGCACACCGTGGCCATCTTCCAGAGCGGGCTGCACTCCCTGCTCCCGGCCGGACTGGTGCATCTCTCCGGCCCGGGCTGCCCGGTCTGCGTGACCCACGAGTCCGAGGTCAACGCCTTCCTGGAGCTGGCCACCCGCCCAGGCGTGGTCGTGGCCACCTTCGGGGACCTGATGAAGGTCCCGGGCACCAAGAGCCGGACTTTGAAGGACGCCCAGGCCGAGGGCGCCCGGGTGGAGGTGGTCTACTCGGCCTTTGACGCCCTGGCCCTGGCCCGGCGCTCGCCCGGGGACCAGGTGGTTTTCCTGGGCGTGGGCTTTGAGACCACGGCCCCGACCATCGCGGCCACGCTCAAGCTGGCCAAGGCCGAGGGCCTGACCAATTTCAAGGTCCTGTCCTTCCACAAGCTGGTGCCCCCGGCACTCGAAGCCCTGCTCGGCGACATCGCCACGCGCATCGACGCCTTTCTCCTGCCCGGCCACGTCTCGGCCATCATCGGGATCGAACCCTACCGCTTCATCGCCGAGAAATTCGGCCGCCCGGCGGTCATCACCGGGTTCGAGCCCCTGGACATCCTCCAGGCCCTGCTGCTCATCATCGAGATGAAGAACGCGGGCAAGCCCGAGGTGGTCAACCAGTACCGTCGGGTGGTGGAGGATAAGGGCAACCCCAAGGCCCTGGCCATCATGCACGAGGTCTTTGCCACGGCCGACGGCCGCTGGCGGGGCATCGGGACCATCCCGGGCAGCGGGCTGGAGCTTTCCAAGGAGTACGCGGCCTTTGACGCCAAGCTGGCCTTTGGCCTGGAACTGAAAGACACCCCGCCCCTGCCCGGCTGCAAATGCGGGGCGGTGCTCAAAGGCCAGATCCGGCCCGACGAGTGCCCCCTGTTCAAGAAGGCCTGCACCCCGGCCACGCCCGTAGGCCCCTGCATGGTCTCTTCCGAGGGCTCCTGCGCGGCCTACTACAAATACAAAATGGATTGATCATGTCCGACAAGCTCCTTCTCGACTGCGGTTCCGGCGGGTCCGCCTCCCACCGGCTCATCTCCGGGCTGTTCCTCAAGCACCTGGGCAACCCGGAACTGAACCGCCTGAACGACGCGGCCGTGGTGCCCTTGAATGGCGGCCGCCTGGCCGTGAGCACGGACAGCTTCGTGGTGGACCCCATCTTCTTCCCGGGCGGGGACATCGGGTCCCTGGCCGTGAACGGCACGGTCAACGACGTGGCCATGATGGGCGCGCGGCCCCTATACCTGACCTGCGGGTTCATCCTGGAGGAAGGGCTGCCCCTGGCGGACCTGGAACGCATCGTGGCCTCGGTGGCCGAGTCCTGCGCCAAGGCCGGAGTGGTCGTGGTCACGGGCGACACCAAGGTGGTGCCCCGGGGCGCGGTGGACAAGATTTTCATCAATACCACGGGCATCGGGGAAGTGATCTGCGATCCGACCCCCTCCGGCGACCGGGCCAGGCCCGGGGACGCGGTGCTCATCTCCGGGACCCTGGGCGACCACGGCCTGGCCATTTTGAGCACCCGCCAGGGCCTGTCGTTTGAGTCCCCGGTGGCCTCGGACTGCGCGGCGCTCAATCACCTGATTTTAAGACTCCTGACCGAAATCCCGGACATCCACGTGCTGCGCGACCCCACGCGCGGGGGCCTGGCCACCACCCTGAACGAGATCGCGGCCTCCTCCAAGGTGGGCTGCCTCATCGAGGAGGACGCGGTGCCCGTGCGGCCGGAAGTGGCCGGGGGCTGCTCCTTCCTGGGCCTGGACCCGCTGTATCTGGCCAACGAGGGCAAGTTCCTGTGCATCCTGCCCGGCGACCAGGCGGACAAGGCCCTGGCCATCATGCGGGCCGACCCCCTGGGAACGAACGCCTGCCGCATCGGGACCATGGAGGCCGAGAACCCGGGCAGGGTCATCCTGCGCACGGGCCTGGGCGGCAAACGCCTGCTGAATATGTTGGAAGGGGAGCAGTTGCCGAGAATTTGCTGAACAAACATCTCCGGCCGGAAAATGAAAACAGGGGACGCCGTCAGCGGCATCCCCTGTTTTTTATTGTCTGAAAAAATCCCCGAACGGGCCTAAACCGCAGCCGCCTCCCGGGCCTTGATCAAATCCATGGCCCGGCGGGCCAGATGGGTGACTTCGGGCTTGGAGATCTGGTCGTCGGCCCCCACGGACTCGCCCTTGTGCCGGAGCTTCTCGGTGATGATGGAGGAGAAGAGGATGACCGGCAGGTTCTTCAGGGCCGGGTCCTCCTTGACCCTCTTGGTCAGGTTGTGGCCGTCCACAAAGGGCATCTCAATGTCCGAGATGAGCACCTGGAGGAAGTCCGTGACCGGACGGTTCTCGGCCACGGCCCGGGCCTTGATCTTCTCCAGCCGGTCCCAGGCCTCCTTGCCGTTGTTCACGATGTCCACCACGAACTTGGCCCGCTCCAGCAGGCTTTTGAGCATCTCGCGCACCAGGGAGGAGTCGTCGGCCACCAGGGCGCGGTAGGAGTCGGTGAACTCGGGCAGGGCTGATTCGTCGATGTGCAGGGCCAGCTCGGGGTTCAAGTCGGCCACGATCTTTTCCAAATCCAGGATGAGCACGATGCGGCCTTCGAGCTTGACCACGCCGGTGATGCTCGATCCCGTGACCATGGTCACGTAGGGGCTGGGCGGCTCCACCTGCTCCCAACTGATGCGGTGGATGCGGGTCACGCCCGAGACCAGAAAGGCCGTGGTCACCTGGTTGAACTCGGTGACGATGACCTTGGGGGCCTCGTTCTCCACCCGCGTCTTGCCCAGCCACAGACTCAAGTCCACCAGGGGGATGACCCGGGAGCGCAGATTGAAGGCCCCCATGACCGAGGGATGGCTCACCTCGGGCAGTTCGGTGATCTTGGGTTTGCGGATGATCTCCAAGACCTTGGCCACGTTGACCCCATAGTAGCCGGTGTAGGGCTGGCCATCCTCGCGGGTGGTCTCCTCCTCCAGGTAGAACTCAACGATTTCCAGCTCGTTGGTTCCGGCCTCAAGCAGGATGTTGGTCTGCATGGGATGATCTCCGCTGTGTAGGTTGTGCGCCGGTGCGCAACGTGAATGGACCTTAATCGCTTTGTCCTTGCG
Source organism: uncultured delta proteobacterium (assembly GCA_903835685.1). Taxonomy (GTDB): domain Bacteria; phylum Desulfobacterota; class Desulfovibrionia; order Desulfovibrionales; family Desulfovibrionaceae; genus CAILNX01. The sequence goes on along the minus strand of CAILNX010000058.1, from coordinate 85,887 downwards.
GCGTCAACCGGACCAAGCCAGGCGGACCCTGCAAGATCCCGGACCATATCGGCATACCCGTATTTTTCTTCAGGGGATAGGGGGTGGGCCAAGAAAGTTGCGCCTCCCGGCTTTAAGGAGGCAGGAGGCGAAAGGCTACTGGGTTGTGCCCGCCAGGGCCGCCACCTGGGCGAAGCTGTCCTCCAGGGGCTGGCGGTCCTCGATGGCCTGCTGCAAAAAGGCCAGGATGGCCGGATAGGCGATGATGGCCGCGTCGATGTCCGGGTTGGAGCCCTTGGCGTAGGCCCCGATGTTGATCATGTCCTCCACCCGCTTGTAGGTGGCCAAAAGCCGCAGGACCACGCGTCCGGCGGCCACCACGTCCTTGGGGGTCACGTCCGAGCGCAGACGGCTGATGCTTTTGAGCACGTCCAGACAGGGGTAGTGGCCCTGGTCGGCCAACTCCCGGGTGAGCACGAAATGCCCGTCCAGGATGGAGCGGGTGGCGTCGGCAATGGGTTCGGTCAAATCGTCGCCGTCCACCAGCACGGTGTACACCCCAGTGATGGTGCCCTTGGGGCTCTTGCCCGCGCGCTCCAAAAGTTTGGGCAGATGGGCGAAGACGCTGGGGGTGTAGCCGCCGCGCGTGGGCGGTTCGCCCGTGGCCAGGCCCACCTCGCGACCGGCCATGCAGAAGCGGGTCACGGAGTCCATCATGAGCAGCACGTCCTTGCCCTGGTCCCGGAAGAACTCGGCCATGGCCGTGGCCGCATAGGCCGCGCGCATGCGGATGAGCGGGCTCTTGTCCGAGGTGGCCACGCAGACCACGCTGCGGGACATGCCCTCCTCGCCCAGCTCCCGCTCCATGAACTCCACGACTTCCCTTCCGCGCTCGCCCACCAGGGCGATGACGTTCACGTCGGCCTTGGTGTAGCGGGCCATCATGCCCAGAAGCGTGCTCTTGCCCACCCCGGAACCGGCCATGATGCCGATGCGCTGGCCCTTGCCGATGGTCAAGAGCCCGTTGATGGAACGCACGCCCACGTCCAGGGGCTCGTTGATGCGGGGCCGCTCCAAGGGGTTGGGCGGATCGTTGTGCAGGGGGGCGAAGGATTCGGGAAAAATGGGACCCTTGCCGTCCAGGGGCTCGCCAAAGGCGTCCACGGCCCGGCCGAGCATGGACCAGCCCACGGGGATAAGCGGGGGGCTCGGGCTGTTCCTGATCAGGGTTCCGCTGGAGACCCCGCGCATGTCCGCATAGGGCATGAACAGGGTGGCCCCGTCGCGAAAGCCCACCACCTCGGCGGCAATGGGCTCCTGGCCGGTCTCGGGCCCGGGCAGAAGCTGGCACACCGAGCCCAAGGGGGCGCGCATGCCCCGGCCCTCGGCAATGAGGCCCACCACCTTGGTCACCTTGCCGAAGGTCCGGCAGGGGTCGAGTGCGGTCATGGCCTTCTGGCAGGCCGAAAGATCAAAGGACATGGTCGGCCCCGGGCTGTATTTCGGGCTCGTCTTGGGGCTGGACTTCAGGCCGGACTGGGGGCTGGTCGGGGGATGTCAAGGATTTGTCCTCCAGGGCCAGGACCTCGGCCAGGCGGTCAAAGACCTCCTCCACCGTCTGCCAGCGCACGGGCAGGGAGTTGTCGGCCACGCCGTCGTCGCTCTCCACCACCACGCCCCCGGGCTCGGGCAGGTCGGCTTTCAGCCGCCACTGGGTCAGGTCCGGCCGGTTGGCCTTGGCCAGGTTCATGAGCTTCTCCACCATGGGGAAATCCTGGGCCGTGACCCGGATGACCAGCCCCCGGCGGGAGTCGATGCGCTCCAGGGCCTCTTCCAGCAGGCCCGCCACCACCTCGCCCCGGCGGGGTTCGAACTCCACGTGCAGGGTCTTTTCCACGGCCACCCGAATGAGGGCGGAAATGTCCAGATGTTGCTGCTTGACGATCTGGCGGCCGTGGTGCTGGATGGACAAAAGGGCCTGACCGATGTTCTCGGAAAGGCGGTCCAGGGTCTCCCGGCTGTCCTGCTCGGCCTGGGCCATGCCCTGGGCGTAGCCCTCCCGGCGGGCCGTCTCGCGGATGTCCTCGGCATGGCGCAGGGCCTGATCCAGAAGCTGCCGGGCAGCGTCCTGGGCCTTTTCCCGGATGCGGACCATGTACTCCTCGGACACCGAGTCGTCCCAGACCAGGCGCTTCTTGCCCTCCAGCTCCTGGATGGTGGTCTCGGCCGGTCCGGGGCCGGTCAGGTTCATGTGCACCCGGCCGGTGACCAGCTTGGGATCGATGAGATCAGACGAAGACATCGCCGGATCCTCTGGCCACCACTATGCGGCCCTCGTCTTCGAGGCGGCGGACCACCTTGACGATATTCTGCTGGGCGGCCTCCACTTCCGAGAGCTTGACCGGTCCCATGATCTCCAGGTCTTCCTTGATCATGTTGGCCGCGCGCTCGGACAGGTTCTTGAAGAACTTGGCTTTCAGCTCCTCGGACGCGCCCTTTAAGCCCGTGGTCAGCTCCTCGTTGGACACTTCCTTGAGCAGTTCGCGGATGCCCCGGTCGTCCACGGCCTTGATGTCCTCGAACACGAACATGAGGTTGCGGATTTCCTCGGCCATCTGGGCGGAGTCTTCCTCGATCTCCGAGAGGACTTCCTCTTCGGTGGCCCGGTCCACGGAGTTCAAAATCTCGGCCACGGCCTGCACACCGCCGACCTTCTTGCCTTCCTTGCCGCCCATGGCGATGAGCTGGGTCTGCAGCACCTTGTCCACTTCCATGAGCATTTCCTCGGCCACGGCCTCCAGGCGGGCCAGGCGCATGAGCACCTCGGCCCGGACTCCGGCCGGGAGGTATTGCAGGAGCTGGGCGGCCATGTCCGGCTGGAGATGGCCCAGGATGAGGGCCAGGGTCTGGGGATGCTCGTTGCGCAGGATCTGGGCCAGGATACGCGGGCTCACGTTGCCGAGTTCCTGGAAGGGGGCCGGGCCGGTGTCCAGCTCCAGCATGTCCATGATGTACTTGGCCGTGTCGCCGTCCAGGTTCTTGGTCAGCATGCGCTTGACCTGGTCCACTCCGCCAATCATGACTTCCTGGCCGTAGACCAGGGCCTCGTTGAACTCCCTTAAGACTTCCTCCACCTGTTCCTTGGACACCGTGTCGATTTCCAGCATGGCCTTGGAAACCGCCGCGATCTCATTGCGCTCCATGCGCTTGAAACAGTCGCCGGTGAACTTGTCGCCAAGGGCCAAGAAGACGATGGCGGTTTTTTGTGGACCAGAGAAAGACATTTAGGCGGCCTCCTGCTTGAGCCAGCCCTTGAGCACCTGCACGGCCTGCTCCATGTTCGATTCCGAGAGCTGCAGGGCCTGGGCCTTGATGTTTTCCAGCCGTCTGGCCGCGTCCAGGGCCTCTTCGTCCATTTCCGATTCGACCAGGGCCAGCCGTTCGTCAGCCGCGGGCAGGCCCGAGAGCTCCTCGATCTCCTGCTCGGCCACCCGGGGGCGGATGAGGGCCATGACCACCGGGCGGACCACCATGATCAGGAAGAGGAAGATGAGCAGGCCGTTCAGGAAAGGCTTGCCCAGCCGCTGCATGTACTCCAGCATCGTGTGCATGAGGTCCGCTTCGTCCGTGAACTCAGGGGCCCCGAAGGCGATGTTGGAGACCTCGATGGTGTCTCCCCGGCTTGCGTCAAAGCCAACAACGTTTTTGACCAGTTCCTTGATTCGGTCAAGCTCTTCCTGCTTGCGGGGAATGAAGGTGGCCTGTTTGGTGGCCTTGTCGATTTCGTAAGTTCCGTCCACGAGCACGGCCACGGACACCCGGGACATCGAGCCCACGGGCACGATGATCTGCTGCTCTTCCTTGTTGATCTCGTAGTTGGTGGTCTTGGATTCCCGGTTGGAGTCCTGGCTGGAGAGGCTTCCGGCGAATCCGTCGCCCCGGAAATTGGCCTCGGGCACGCCGCCTTCCAAATTGGCCCGGCCCTTGGTGGATTCCTCGCTCTTGGTCTCGCTGCGCACCACCTGGCTTTCCGGGTTGTACAGCTCCTTGCGGATGGTCTTCTGGCTGAAGTCGAGCTGGGCGTTGACCTTGGCCACGACCTTCTGGGGTCCCACCACGGGCATGATCATCTCTTCGATGCGGCGCTCGAACTTGCGCTCCATGTCCGCTTTCAAGTCCATCTGGGTGGTGCTCAACCCCTGACCAGCGGCGTCTTCCTTGTCCGGCTGATAGATGACCGTGCCCCGGGTGTCGGTGATGGTGATGTGGTTGGGTTTCAAGCCCTCCACGGACATGGACACCAGGTTGACGATGCCCTGGACCTGCTTGGGCTCGATCTTCTGACTTTCTTTCAGCTTGAGCACCACCGAGGCCGAGGGCATGGCCTGCTCCTCGATGAACAGGCTCTTGTGCGGGATGACCAGGTGCACCCTGGCCCGCTCGACCTGGGGAAATTCGGAAATGGTGCGGGACAGTTCGCCCTGCAGGGCGCGCTGGTAGTTGATGCGCTGCACGAAGTCGGTCTGGCCGATCTTGACCTGGTCGAAGATCTCGAACCCGATGCCCTGGCCGTGCAGGTTGCCTTCACCCGCGATCTTTAAGCGCAGTTCGTAGGCCTTGTCGGCCTGGACCATGACCGTCTTGCCCTCGTCCACCAGCTTGAAGGGGATCTTCTGAGCGTTTAAGCTCTCCACCACCTTGGCCGCGTCCTCGGGGTAGAGATTGGAATACAGGACCTTGTAGTCCGGGGCGTTCAGCCAGAAGATCATGAAGCCGAAGGAAACGATGACAGCCACCATCAGGCCGCCGATGAGCACGCGCTGGGAGGTGGTGCGCTTTCCCCAGTAGGATTGAAGCTTTTCGGCCTGCTGCTGAATGAAGTTCATCATGATCGATCTCCTGACGCGTTATCCGTGAAAATCCGAACTGCCTGAAGTCCCCGGTCGGCTTAAGACGGCCTCTAGAAAGGCATGCGCATGATTTCCTGGTAGGCCTGCAGGACCTTGCCGCGCACGGCCGAGGTCAGGTTCATGGCCATGCTGGCCTTTTGCAGGCTGATCATGAGTTCGTGGACATTCTCTTTTTCGCCCGTGGCAAAGGACTTGACCATGTTGTCCGCGTCCAGTTGCATGTCCTTGACCTTTTCCAGGGAGCCTTTGAGGGCGTGGGAAAAGGACTCGGTGGGCGCGGTCTCGGGCTTGACCATGCGTTTGGCGAAACTGGTGTCAAAGGCCTTCTGGGCGCTGGCGGCCTTCTGATAGGCCTGCATGGCGACGGAAGCGATGGCCATGGTCTTCTCCTTTCCTAGCGGCCGATACTCACGGCCTTGGTGAACATGCTCTTGATGGCCTGCACGGACTGCACATTGGCTTCGTACGAGCGCTGGGCCACCATCATATTGGTCATCTCTTCAATGACGTTGATGTCCGGGTAGGCCACGTAGCCTTCCTTGTTGGCGTCCGGATGGCCGGGCTCGTACACCAGTTTCATGGGCCGCTTGTCCAGGACCACCCCGCGCACGGTCACGCCCTTGATGTCCCGGTTCTGCGAATCCCACATGGCCTTGTCGAAGGGAGAGGTGACGTCCGCGGTCTCCATGACCACGCTTTTGCGCTGGTAGGCCCCGCCGCCTGCGGTCTTGGTGGTCTTGGCGTTGGCCAGGTTCATGGAAATGACGTTCATATAGGCCCGGTCGGCCTTGAGCCCTGACGAGGCCACATCCATCGCGGTCATGAAGTCCATGGCGATCCTCCTTCCCCTGGCCGTCCGTTAGGACTTGCCGTCGGCAATGGCCTTGTTCAAGCCGTCGAACTTCTTGCGGATGACCTCGGTCAAGGCGTCGTAGACCATGCCATTCTTGGCCAGTTCGCCCATTTCCTTGTCCAGATCCACGGAGTCCTGGCCGTACACGTAGCGGCCCTCCACATCCTTGAAGCCATTGCCCTTGAAGTTCTGGGCGTTGAAGGCCACGGGCATGTGCCCGGAGCTGGTGCGGGTCACCCGGCCGGTGGCGTCCAAGTCCACGGCGCTCTGCAGGGCCTTCTCGAACTCCAGACGGCGGGGCCGGTAGTTTGGCGTATTGATGTTGGAGATATTGGCCGTGACGAGATTTTGACGCTGCAGACGCAGGTCCATCACTTTGCCGGTCAGTTCAATGGGGGTGTCGAATAATCCGGGCATGCCTTGTCCCTCCTGGCTTTTCCGGTTCCGGCCGCTTCAGGGGGCGGCCGTTTTTTCCGGGTTGGCCTTGCGGCCTTCGCAGAGGGATTAGCAACTCGCGTACCAACAGGGTGAACATACTGAAATAATGCATGAAAGAGTGAAAATGCGGTTCTCGGACAGCCTCCCGGCCGCCAACACGGACCACCGCCACAGTCCCTGGGACGGGATTCCGGCATATATATGGATGGGGGGGCGGGTCCGGCCAGGACTCGGACCAGGCGCGCACAACCCAAAGGCCGTCCGAAGGGCGAAATCTGGCCCTTTTTACCGAATGCCTGGACTGTATTAACTTTTTTAATATATATTATCAGTATGTTATAAAAACAGCCAAGCATTCTGGCGACTTTGGCAAGGTGCTTGCAAGAGATGGTCAACCGGAAATGGCCGCCACGGCGGTCTCCGGCCCGGAAAAAAAATTCTGGCACGCACTTTGCTAGACCAGAGCGCAGACAGCCCCGGTATGGGACCGGGGCCAGCAACGGAGGGGACAACATGAGCAGCCATCTGGACTACGAAATCAACAAGGAACTCGGCGAGTGCTACCTTTTCATGGGTGACCTGGACAAGGCCGAGGAGTACTACCGCAAAGCCGTGACCTGCAACGGGATCCATTCCGATCCCTACCTGGGTCTGGCCACCATCGCGGTGCAGCGCGGCGACTTGGAGTCGGCCATCGGGCTCTACAAGAAGGCCCACCAGATCGATGCCGGGGACAAGTCCCTGGCGGGCATGGCCCTCATCGAGCTTGAGCGCGGTGAACACGACCTGGCCTTCGAGCATTTTTCCGCCGCCCTGGCCCTCAATCCGTCCAACCTGGTGGCCCTGTTCGGCCTGGTCCAGGTCGGGCACCTGGCCTCCTGCCTGGAAAAGGTGATCCCCCACCTGGAGAACTACCTGACCATGGACCCGCACAAAAACGAGGTGCGCTTCTCCCTGGCCGGGTGCCTGGTGTGGATCAACCGCAAGGAAGAGGCCCAGCGACAGCTTGAGACCCTGCTGGAGCTCACCCCGGACTACGAACCGGCCCGGGAGCTCCTGGCTCAGATGTAAGGCGTCGAAAATCTCCCCTCCCATACGATTTCACGCCCCGTCCGCGATTGTCGCGGGCGGGGCGGGAAATCCATCTCCTGCTCCTGACGCCTTGCTCTGAACCAGCCCCTGCCCCGCCTCTGACCATCCAGCCACCGGTCTTGCCAGTCCGGCCTGATTCGGGCAATCTGTCCAAAAATTGAAAGGACGGATTTCCCATGGACCACCTTCCCATACGCCGCGCCCTCATCAGCGTCACGGACAAGTCCGGGCTGGCCGAGTTCTGCGGTTTTCTCGTTTCCCTTGGCGCGGAGCTGGTCTCCACCGGCGGGACCATGAAGGCCCTTGCCGCCGCAGGCCTGCCCGTGACCTCGGTGAGCGAGGTGACCGGATTTCCGGAGATCATGGGCGGCCGGGTCAAGACCCTGCATCCGGCTGTGCACGGCGGCATCCTGGCGGACAAGGACAACCCCGAGCACTTGAAAACCCTGGCCGAGCACAAGATCAAGACCTTTGACCTGATCTGCGTGAACCTCTACGATTTCGCCGAAGCGGCCCGCAAGGGGCTGAACCTGCGCGCGGCCATCGAGGAGATCGACATCGGCGGCCCCTGCATGCTCCGGGCCTCGGCCAAGAACTTCCACAGCATGCTGGTGGTTCCCGGGACCGAGTTCTATCCCCGGATCATGGACGAGTTGAAAGCAAGCGGCGGGGTAGCCTCTCTGGCCCTGCGCCAGGACATGGCCGTGGAGACCTTTGCCCGCACCTCCCAGTATGACGGGATGATCGCCAAGTATCTGGGCAGCCGCTAGAAAAGCGGCCAGAGAGGACCATGAAAAAAGGGGGCCATCAAGGCCCCCTTTGCTTGCTGCTTGCCGCCAACCGGCGGCTATTCCTGCACCATGGCCTTGAGGATGACCACGGGCTCGTTGGGTACGTTCTCATTGGGCCCGCGCCTGCTGGTGGGCACGGCCTTGATCTTGTCCACCACGTTCTTGCCCACGATGACCTTGCCGAACACGCAATAGCCCCAACCCTCGGAGGTCTTGGCCTTGTAGTTCAGGGCCGTGTTGTCCTTGGTGTTGATGAAGAACTGGGAGGTGGCCGAATTGGGATCGCCGGTGCGGGCCATGGCCACGGTGTAGGGCTCGTTGTACAGCCCGTTGTCCCCCTCGTTCTTGATCGGGGCTCGGGTCTTACGCTGGACCATACCCGCGTCCATGCCCCCGCCCTGGATCATGAAATCCTTGATGACCCGGTGGAAAACCGTGCCCTCGTAAAACCCTTCCTTGACATACTCCAGGAAATTGGCAACCGTCTCGGGCGCCTTGTCCTTGTACAGCTCCAGCACGATGGTCCCCAGGCTGGTGTCCAGACGGACCACGGACTTGGCCCCCTGGCCCTGGGCCTGGGAGGGCTGGGCCAGGCAGAGGACAAGCCCGGCCAGACAGAAAAATCCCGCCAGGCGGGCCATGATTTTTTTCCGGAAAACTCTTTCAGCAACGTGCATCGCTCATACTCCTTGAGGGGGTTTGACGCCCAGGCGGGCGCGCGTGGCCTTTTTAGCAAACCCCGACCCATCAGGCAAATGGATACTCCCCCGCACCACGCTTCAGACGGCCTGCCCATCCGGCCCGAGGCCCCCTGGCTGGCTCCCTTGGCCGGATATTCGGACCTGCCCTTCCGCCTGCTCTGCCGCAGGCTGGGCGCGGCCGTGGCCTGCACGGAAATGGTCTCGGTTCGGGGCCTGTTGTACGGGACCAAGGCCACCATGCCCCTTCTGGCCACCTGCGCCGAGGACGCGCCCCTGGTGGTCCAGCTCTTCGGGGCCGAGCCCGAGGAATTCACCCGGGCCGTGGACATGCTCCTCCCCTTGGGCTTCACCCATTTTGACTTAAATGCGGGCTGCCCGGTGCGCAAGGTGCTCAAATCCGGCAGCGGCTCGGCCCTGCTCAAGGACCCCGAGCGCATCGGAAACATCCTGTCCGCCATGGTCCGATCGGCCGGGCCGGGCCGGGTGGGGGTGAAGATCCGCCTGGGATTCGAGCCGGGCCAGGCCGTGTTCACGGACGTGGCCCGCCGGGCCGAGGACGCGGGCGCGGCCTGGATCACCCTGCATCCGCGCTGGGCCAGGCAGATGTTCACCGGCCAGGCCCACCATCTCCGCCTGCCCGAGCTCATCCAGGCCACGACCCTGCCGGTCCTGGCCAGCGGGGACCTGTTCACGGCCGCCGACGGGGTGCGCTGCCTGCAGGAGACCGGGGTGGCCGGAATCATGTTCGCCCGGGGCGCGCTCTACGACCCCGGGGTGTTCGGCCGCTACCTGGGCCTGCTCGAAGGCCGGTCCAGGCCCGACCCCTCGGGACCCGAGGTGGCCGCCCTGGTCCGCACGCACATGGAGTTGGTGCGGGCGTTCGACCCGGGCGGGTTCCGCAAGATGCGCTCCATCATCCCCCGCTATCTGCGCGGACTGGACGGGATCAAGAAACTGCGCACCCAGTTGCTGGCCTGCCCGGACTGGGAGTCCCTGGACCAGGTGGTGGAGGAAATCGCCGCCCTGTTTCCGGCCCCGGGCTCCCCGGCGGCCGAGGCCCTGCAGACGCGGACAGATCGGTTTCTCTAGCCCCGCGCCAGGGCCAGCCAGGGCATGCGGGCCTATGGGCCAAGGCCTGGCCCAGAGGTCGAAGACGGTTGACGCCAGCCCCCTGGGACAGTATCGTGAGCGAGATTATAAAAGGACTCTCTCCATGGATGCGGAACAGAAAAAAGAATTGGAGCTCCTGCGGGCGGAACGCTCGGCGGCCCGGTTCCGGAACACCCTGGGCGTGGCCGGGGTGTTCGGGCTGTTCTTCCTCCTGCTCCTCAACCAGGATTCCGACAAGCTACCCTATCTCTTTCTCCTGGCCATCGTGGTCTTCTGCCTGGTGGTCTTCGGCATCTACGTGCACCTGACCATCAAGCACCGTCGGCGCCGCGTCGGCCACCCGAAGCGAAAGAACAACTCCCACTAGCATGCCCGGCCCGGTCGGCCTGATCCGAAGGCCTCTCTAGCCCAGCAGCGCCTCCAGACCCGGTGCGGCCTTGTTGGGCGTGAACTCCACTATCTCGTAAAGGGCTGCGCCTTCCTGCTGAAAGGGGTCCTCGGCCAGCACGGTTTGCAGCGCCTCCGCACTCTCGGCCCGGGCCAGGATGATCCCACCCGTGCGGGGAACCCGGCGACCCGAGGTCAGGAACACTCCCTGCCGGAAAAAACGGTCCAAAAAGGCCACATGGCCGGGCAAAAGGGCGTCGATGGCTTCCAGGGGCTTGACATAGTTGACGAGAATGACGAACATTTTTCCTCCTTGGATGAAAGAGATCATGCGCACGAAACATCTTCTTCTGGCCCTGTTGGTGGCTGCGGTCTGGGGCGTGAATTTCACGGTCATCCGCATCGGCCTGGACGCCTTTCCGCCTCTTCTGCTGGCGGCCCTGCGCTTTGTCCCGGCCGCGATCCTGGTCCCCTTCCTGCCCAAGCCCGCGGTGTCCTGGCCCCGGCTTTTGGCCCTGGGCCTGGCCTGGTTCGTGGGCCAGTTCGCCCTGCTCTTCACCGGCATGGCCGTGGGGATGCCCCCGGGCCTGGCCTCGGTGGTGCTCCAGTCCCAGGCCATGTTCACCATCCTGGCCAGCGCAATCCTGCTCAAGGAATATCCCGGACGGCGGCAGGGCCTGGGCGTGGGCGTGGCCCTGGCCGGACTTTTGGTCATCGGGCTCACGGCCGGGGTCCAGGGCGTGACCGCCACGGGCCTGGGCCTGATCCTGGCCGCAGCCATGTGCTGGGCCACGGGCAACCTGCTCATGCGCGGGGCGGGCAAGGCGGACATGCTCCCGCTCATCGCCTGGCTGAGCCTCATCCCTCCCCTGCCACTCCTGGGCCTGTCCCTAGGGCTGGAAGGCCCGGGCCGCGTGGTCCAGGCCCTGACCCACCTGACCCCGGCCGGGATCGGGGCCCTGCTCTACCTGTCGATCCTGTCCACCATCTTCGGGTACGGGGCCTGGGGCCATCTGCTCAAGCGCTATCCGGCGGCCATTGTGGCCCCCTTCTCCCTGCTCATCCCGGTGTTCGGGGCCACCTCCTCCTTCCTGGTCCTGGGCGAGACCTTCGGGACCCAGCGTTTGGCGGGCATGGCCCTCATCCTGGCCGGGCTGGTCCTGGTGGTGATTCCCCCGGACGCCGTGCGTTTGGCGAGGCGGCGGGATTTGGGCCAGCCTGGCCTCGCCCCCCAAGAACGCAAGAATGAGAAATAATTATTTTTTTCCTCCGTTCTGGGGGGCTCCAGCTCCAAAGCAACACGAGGCCGGACAGACCTCCCGGAAATGCCGGTGGCCTGACCCGGCCCCTCCACGGGCGCATTGGATTCCAATGAGAATGACCGGGCCGATAGGCCCCGAAGAAGAGTTCCGAAAGGTCTGACCGGGACTATTTGCGCTTGAGCATCTCTCCGGCCACCACGATGCCCTGGATTCCGGCCTTCTTGACCTCCAGGGCCAACTGGGCCGGGGGCAGGAGGCGGCCCTGGATGGCTTTGAGCACCATGGGCAGGTTCACCCCGGTGATGACCTCGGAGGCGGCCGTGCCGATGAGCGACAGGCTCAAATTGGTGGGCGTGCCCCCGAACATGTCCGTGAGCACCAGGACCCCCTGGCCCGAGTCCACCTTGACCGCCGCGTCCCGGATCACGGACACGGTCTCGTCCACGTTGGTGGTGGCCTCCACGCCCACGGCCGCGACCCCGTCCTGGGGACCCATGATGAATTCAGCGGCCTGGATGATCCTGGCCCCGATGTCCAAGTGGGTCACCAGGAGAATGCCCGTGCGTTTCTCGGCGCTCATAAGCCTCCCAAGGCCTAGCCCAAGGCGAAATGCCGGTGTTCGAGAGTGGCGGTGTAGCCCTTTTCCCGGAGGCTGGCGTAGAACCGCTCGGACACGGCCACGGATCGGTGGCGGCCGCCGGTGCAGCCGATGCCCACGGTCAGCCGGAAGCGGCCCTCGCTGGCGAAAAGGGGCAAAAGATAGTGCATGAATTCGAGATATTTTTCCATGAACGTGGCCCCGGGCTCACCGCCCAGGACATACTCGGCAATGACCTGGTCCTTGCCGGACAGGGGGCGTAAGGCCGGATCGAAATAGGGGTTGGGCAGAAAACGCAGGTCAAAGAGCATGTCCGCCTCGGCCGGGACCCCGTACTTGAAGCCGAAGGAGATGACGTGGACCCGGAGCCCCCGGGACTCGTCCTGGACCAATGCCCATTTCTCCTGGATGATGCGGCGCAGGTCGTGGACCGAATAGCTGGAGGTGTCCACCACCAGTTCGGCCGAGGAGCGCATGGGGTCCAGGAGGCGGCGCTCCTGGTCCAGGGCCTGCTCCAGGCCCAGATTGGCCGACTCCAGGGGATGGGGCCTGCGGGTGGTGGCGTAACGCCGCAAAAGTTCCTGGGGCGTGGACTCCAGAAAGAGCACCCGGGGCCGGACCCCGAGCGCGGTCAGTTCGTGCACGGCCTTGTTCCAGTCGTCCAAAAAATCGAGCTGGCGCAGGTCCATGCCCAGGGCCAACCCCCGGTAGCCGCCCCGGTCCTGGGTCAGAAACAGGCCCGCCAGCTTGGGCACCATGCTGGCCGGAAGCCCGTCCACGCAGAAAAAGCGCAGGTCCTCAAAGACCTTGAGGGCCGTGCTTTTTCCCGCGCCGGACAGGCCGGTGACGATGACCACGGACAAGGGGGCGTGCGATGTCACGTGCGTATCCTCATGCTAGGCGGCGTTGAGCAGACTCCACAGGCCATCGACCCCATCGGCCTCCATGAAGGCCCGGCGAAAATTCTCGTCCCGCAGGAGCCTGGAGACATGGGCCAGGATGCGCAGGTGCAGGCCGGTGACCTGCTCCGGGGCCAGGACCAGGAAAAAGATGGAGCAGGGCTTGTGGTCCAGGGCCTCGAACTCCACGCCCGAGAGGCTCCGGCCCACCACCACCACGATCTTCTCCAGGCTGTCCATCTTGCCGTGGGGTATGGCCACCCCGTCGCCGATGCCCGTGGTTCCCAGGCCTTCGCGCTCGGAGAGCACCTTCACGGCGCGTCCGGCGTCCAGGCCCGGGATGGCCCCGGCCAGGGGGACCACCAGTTCGGCCAGGACCTCGCTCTTGGTCCTGGCCGCCAGATCAGGGATGAGAAATCCCCGTTCCAGGTATTCGCAAAGCTTCATGTCAGAACATACCCGGGTCGATGAGCCCGAAATCGCCGTTCTTGAGCCGGTAGATCACCGTGACCGCATCGCCCTCGGCATTGCGGAAGACCAGGAACTCCTGGTCCGAGGTCTGCAACTGCTCGGCCGCCTCTTCCACGGACATGGGCTTGGCCTCGTAGCGGTCGGTCTTGACGATGAACTGGGCCTTGCCGCCGCCTTCCACGTCGCTGAAGCTGACCACGTCGAAGCGCACGTCCCGGGGCTTGGCCCGACGGCGGTCCTTGATCTTCTCCCGCATCTTGCGCAGGCGGGCTTCCATCTTGTCCAGGACCAGATCGATGGTGGTGTACATGTCCTCGGACTCTTCAAAGGCCGACAGGTGGATGTTGTCGGCGTCCAGGGTCACTTCGGCCTGGTGCCGAATCTTCTCCACCGAGAGGTTGACCTGAAGTTCGCAGTCGTCAGGATTGGCCACGTACTTGCCGAGCTTCACGAAACGGGTGCGGACATGGTTCTTCAAGTGCTCGGACGGCTCGAAGTTCTTGAAAGTGCAATTGATGTTCATAGATTCCTCCTGATATTGAAAACGGCCAGCCAAAGGCCATAAGCCGCTTGTTCCTCGTAGCTCTTGAAACGGGCGGGACTAGAAAACCTGTTTTCGTTTGGATGAAGACTCGATGCCCAGGGCCGAGCGGTACTTGGCCACGGTGCGCCGGGCAATGGTGACCTGGAGGGTCTTGTGCAGGATGTCGCCGATTTCCTCGTCGCTCAAAGGCTTCTTGGGCGCTTCCTCGCCGATGAGCTGCTTGATGAGGGCCTTGACCGACTCGCTGCCCACCTGGGTGCCGTCGGAAATGTCCAGGGCGCTGTTGAAGAAAAACTTCAGCTCGTAGATGCCGTGGGGCGTGGACACGTACTTGCTCGTGGTGATGCGGCTCACGGTGGATTCGTGCATCCCGATGTCCTCGGCCACTTCCTTGAGAATCAGTGGCTTCAACCGGCTCACGCCGTCCTCGAAAAACCCACGCTGGAACCGCACGATGCTCTCCATGACCTTGTACAGGGTGCGCTGGCGCTGGTACAGGCTCTTCATCAACCAGACGGCCGAGCGCACTTTTTCCTGGAAGTATTCCTTTTCCTTGTCGGTCTTTGCATGCATGTTGTCAACATAATACGAGTTCAGCGACAGCCGGGGCAGGCCCTCCTCGTTCAGGACAATGACGAAATCCTCGTCGTAGCGGTAGACGAAGACGTCCGGGCTCACATAGTGCGGCTCGCCCGAGGAGTAATGCGAGCCGGGCATGGGGTCCAGGGTCTGGATGATGTCCAGGTACTCCTTCAACTCTTCCATGCTGATGCGAAATTTGCGGGTGAGGGGCTTGTAGCGGCGCTTCTCCAGGTCCTCCAGATGCTCGGAAACCAGGGAGATGAGGATGGGGTCGTCGATGTCCAGGGCTCTGAGCTGAATGAGCAGGCATTCCTTGGGGCTGCGGGCAGCCACGCCCACCGGGTCAAAGGTCTGGATGCGGGTCAGCACGGCCTCCACCAGGCCCTGGTCCACGTTCAGCCCCTGGGCGATCTCCTCCATACTGGCCTGGAGATAGCCCGAGGAATCCAGATTGCCGATGATGATCTCGCCGATGGCCATCTCCTGCTCGGTGTATTTCCCGAGCCGGAGCTGCCAGTGCAGATGTCCCTCCAGGGAGGGCTTGAGCGCCAGGCGGGCCTCAAAGGACATGCCTTCTTCAGGGACCTCCGCGTCGCGCTGGTGGGACTGCCGAGCGGTGCTGGAGAATTCGCCCAGGTAGTTCTCCCAGTCGGCCGAGCGGATCATGTCCTCGGCCTGGCTGCTCTCCTCGCGCCCCACCTCCTGGTGGGTGTCGTCGGCCTGGGAGGTCTCCCGGTCCACCTCGTGGATTTCCGCGACATCCGGAGAGGCACCCTCTTCCAGGAGGGGGTTTTCCAGAAGCTCCTTCTGGACCGTCTCCACCAGTTCCAGCCGGGAAAGCTGCAGAAGCTTGATGGCCTGCTGCAACTGGGGGGTCATCACCAGTTGCTGAGTGAGTTTAAGCTGTTGCCGCAGTTCCAGAGCCATGTGCCGCCCGTGTTCGTTTCTTCATGAGCCAGGGGGATCCCGACCGTTCTCGGCCGGGCTGGGAGCGTCCCTCAACCGACTGGAAGAATGCCACAGAAGCGGCCTACATGCAACAAGCTTGCCGGAGTTTTTCAGGCCCCCTGAAAGGCCCTCCCGAGCCCCGTCCAGGAAAGAGGACGCCGCCGCCCTAGTCCACCCGGTAGTGGCAGCCCCCGCTCTTCTTGTTGCGGAAGGCCGCCTCGGTGATGATGAGCGCGGTCTGGCAGCCGTGGAACAGGTCCACGATGGGCTTGGAGATGGGTGTTTTCTTGTAGAAATCCTGGATGTTGCGCAACTGGTTGCGCAGGTCGTCCGAGGCCCGGCGCAGACGCTGGGTGGTGCGGGCGATGCCCACGTAGTTCCACATGGTGTGGCGCACGGCGGCCCAGTCCTGGGCGATCAGGGCCGGGTCCTCGTTGTGTTCCTGGCCCAGGTTCTCCCAGTCCGGGATGGAGTCCATGAGCTTTCTGGTGAGCCGGGAGGAACCGGCCCGCCGGGTGACGTCGAGGCCTGCCCAGTGGCCCCAGAGCGCGGCCTCCAGAAGGGAGGTGCTGGCCAGCCGGTTGGCCCCGTGCGCCCCGGTGCAACTGCATTCGCCCACGCAGGAGAGCCGGTCCAGGGTGGAGCGGCCCCGCTCGTCCACCAGCACCCCGCCGCAGGAATAATGCGCGGCCGGGACCACCGGAATGGGCTCCCGGGCCATGTCCACCCCGATTTTCGCGCAGCTCTCGAAAATGGTCGGGAAGCGCTCCTTCAGGTCCCCGTGGGCGAAACGGGCCGCGTCCAGATACACGCAGTCCTCGCCCGTGCGCAGCATCTCCTCCATGATGGCCCGGGTGACGATGTCGCGCGGGGCCAGGTCGGCCCGGGGGTCGTAGCGGGACATGAAGGTCTCGCCCGAGGAGTTCACCAGCCGCGCCCCTTCCCCGCGCACGGCCTCGGAGACCAGGAAGCGCCGGTCGGCCCGGCCTTTGCGCTGGTACAGGGCCGTGGGGTGGAACTGGATGAATTCCGCGTTCATGATCCTGGCCCCGGCCCGGGAGGCCATGGCCAGGCCCGACCCGATGGAGGAGGCCGCGTTGGTGGTGTGCAGGTAGACCTGACCGGCCCCGCCCGCAGCCAGGACCGTGTAGTCGGCCAGGACCGTCTCCACCTGGGCCAGGGACTGGTTGTACACGTAGGCCCCCACGCACTGGTTGGCCAGGCAGTACCTGAAGTCCAGGTGCCGGGCGTGGTGCTGGGTGGTCAGAAGATCGATGGCCGTTCGCCCGGTCATGACCTCGATGTTCGGGTGTCCCTCCACCCGGGCCAGCAGGGACTCGATGATGGTCTTGCCGGTGTGGTCCGCGCAGTACAGGATACGGGCCTTGCCGTGCCCCCCCTCCCGGGTCAGGGCAAAGGAGCCCGAATCGTCCCGGGCAAAGGGCACCTGGTATTTCTCGATCAGGGTCTCCCGGATGACCTCCGGCCCCTTGCGGGCCAGGTGACGCACGGCCCGCACGCTGTTGTAGCGCCACCCGGCCGTGAGCATGTCCGCTTCCAGGAGCTTGGGGTCGTCGTCCGGGGCGCGGTACACGATGCCGCCCTGGGCCAGGGGGGTATTGCCGGAGGACAGGGTCGGCTCCGAGGTGATCAGGGCCACATGCAGGCCCGCGTCAGCCATGGTCAGGGCGGCCATGACCCCGGCCAGGCCGGAGCCGATGACCAGGGCGTCGGTTTTGAGCCGGAAAGAATGCATTCCCCCTCCTTTAGGCCAGGACCTGGAGCATGCGGGTCAAGGCCTCCCGGGCCGGGGCAGCCACCTCGGGGGCCACCCGGGTGGGCGGGTGGTCTTCGGGGTGGTCCAGGGTGTCGGCCAGATCAGCCTCGGTGGTCTTTTGCATGTTGGAGCACAGGCTCACCGCCAAGGGCAGCACGGTCTTCTCGCCCGCATACTGGGCAGCCAGACGCCGGACCAGGCTGGCCTCGGTGCCGATATGGATGACCGAGCCCGCCGGGGCCTCGGCCACGTAGCGGATGATGAAGGAGGTGGAGCCTGCGGCGTCAGCGGCCCGGATCACCACGGGCGGGCATTCGGGATGGACCACGATCAGCCCGCCCGGATAATCCCGGCGGGCCTCGGCGATATTCGCGGCCTTGTACTGGAAGCGCTGGTGGATGGGGCAGGTCCCGGGCCAGATCAGGAGGTCGGCCGTGGCGCAGGCCTCGGGATCGATATGCGCGCCCTGGCCGCGCACGTCCAGGACCAGGCGGCGCGATTCGGGGAGGCCCAGGGCCTCGGCCGTGTTCACAGCCAGGTTGCGGTCGGGCAGAAAGAGCACCCCGTCGCCCTGGGCAAAAGCCCATTTGAGCATGGCCCGGGCATTGGCCGAGGTGCACACGGACCCGCCGTACTCCCCGCACAGGGCCTTCACCCCGGCCTGGGAATTGACGTAGGCCAGGGGGATGACCTTGCGCCCGGTGCGGGTCAGGGCCGCAAGCACCCGGGCCACCAGGGCCGTGGGCGCGGCGTCGGCCATGACGCAACTGGCCGTGGCCACGGGCAGGCGCACCTCCTGGCCTTCGCGGCAGAGCATGGCCGCGGTCTCGGCCATGAAAAACACCCCGCAGAACACGATCTGCCGGGAGGACAGGTCAGCCACCCGGCGGGACAATTCCAGGGAGTCGCCCACGAAGTCCGCGTGGCGGACCACCTCGTCGGCCTGGTAGTGGTGGGCCAGGATGGTCAGGTCCGAGCCCAGCCGGGCGCGGGCGGCCTGGATGCGGGAGGAGGAGTCTTGGTTCATGCGGCGTCCGTGAGATCGCCGGGCTCGTCGCTCCAGCGCAAGATGTCCATGCTGAAGTCCGCGTACGCAGCCGAATGGGTGATCCGGCCCACAGACACGAAGTCCACGCCCAGGGCCGCGATGCGGCCGATGGTCTCCAAGGTGACGTTGCCGCTGGCCTCGGTCTCCAGGCCCTTGGGGATGAGCGCCAGGGCCTGGGCCATGGTCGCCTCGTCCATGTTGTCCAGCATGAGGCGCTGGGGCCGCGCGGCCACGGCCTCGCGCACCTCGTCCAGGGTGCGGCACTCCACCTCGATGGGCGGACAGGGGGAGTAGGCCGCCCGGGCTTTGGCCACGGCCTCGGTGATGCTCCCGGCCCGGTCGATGTGGTTGTCTTTGAGCATGAGCATCTCCACCAGGTTCAGCCGGTGGTTCACGCCCCCGCCCACCAGGACCGCGTATTTCTCGGGATAGCGCAGGCCAGGCAGGGTCTTGCGGGTGTCCAGCAGGCGGGTCCGGGTTCCGGCCAGGGCGGCCACGTAGCGGGCGGTCAGGGTGGCCACGCCCGAGAGGTGGCAGAGAAAATTGAGGATGACCCGCTCGGCCTTGAGCAGGCGTGCGGCCGGACCCTGGATCAGGGCCAGGACCGTGCCCGGAGCCACCCGCTCCCCGTCCTCCACCAAAACTTGAATCTGGCAGGGGGCCTCGCCTCCGAACCCCAGGACCAGGGGGATGATTGGCATCCCGGCCACCACGGCCTCTTCCTTGGCCACGATCCGGGCCGAGAGGATGTCCTCCTCCCCGAACAGGGCCTGGGAGGTCAGGTCCGGGCCGTCCTCGGCCAGAGCCACCTTGATGGCGGTGAGCAGAAACATGCGGGCCTCGGCCCGGAAAAAGGAGTCGAACAGGCTGTCTGACATGGGAATCCGTGGGGTGCGGTGTTGGGGCCGACGGACGGCGCGGTGTTTCGTGGCCAGAGGGTAAAGGGGGGACTGGCCTTCGTCAAGGTTTGTGATGAAAAGAACGCGCCAGGGGCGCCAGGCCTATTTCTCCCCGGCCTTCTTCAGGAACGGCGCGTACTTGAGATCGACCTTCTGAATGTGGGCCACCAGCCAGTCCAGCAGGAAAATCAGGGCCTCGGCCAGCAGGGCCGGGTCGAAATGCCCGGCGGCCTGGCTTTTCAGCTCCTCGACCTTGCGCTCGAAGACCCCGTGGGCCTGCTGGTGCGGGAACAGATCCGGAAAGCCGTGGCGTTCCAGGAGTTCCTCCTCGGTGCGGAAATGAAAGCGCACGTAGTTGTCCAGGCTGTCCAGGGTCTCCATGAGGGCGGCCTTGTCCGTGCGGGTGCACGACTTCTCGTGCAGGCTGTTGATGATGGCAAACAGATACTTGTGCTGGGCGTCCAAGGCCTCCACGCCCACGGCCAGGGTCCCGTCCCATTGTACCAGCGCCATTGTCCCCCCCCTGTAACGACCGTTCCGGCGACGCGCCCCGTCCCACGGTTGGGCCGGGGTTCGACCAGATTGCTTCATATCCCTGATTCGGCCAGGATATCAAGCCCCCGGCGCGGGTCTACGCCGAATCTTCGGCCCAGGTGGCAAGAAACGGCCCCAGGCCCGAGCCGCCGCGCCCGGCCCAGGGCTTTGACCCGCCCCGGGGTTTTGGCTATGAACAGGCGGCCATCCCAGTTCCGGGGCGGCATCCATCATGTAAGGAGGAACAACATGGTCAACGCCGTCATCCTCATGACCGTGCAGCCCGACAGCGTGAACATCATCGCCCAGAAGCTGTCCGGAATGGAAGGCATCCTCACGGTCTACTCCGTGGGCGGTCGCTTCGATCTGGTGGTGCTCATCCAGGCCCGGGACAACGAACACCTGGCCGAGATCGTCACCGAGAAGATGCTGAAAGTGCAGGGCATCCGCTCCACCGAGACCCTGTTCGCCTACCGCGTTTTCCCGTCATAGGGGGTTGTGCCCGATTGGCGGCACGCTTCATTGATATGTAAGAATAAGAAATAATTATTCTTATTCTTCATCTTTGACGGATCGCATTTCAGGAACGCGACACTGGTCCCGAAAAAAAAGGGAGGGCCTGGCAGCCCTCCCTCGTTCTTCGTTTTTTTCGGCCCACGCCCTGGGCCAACAGTCTTTTACAGCCCCAGATTGGCCAAAAGATCGTCCACGTCGTTCTGCCCGACGCCCAGGACCGGGCCTTTGAGTTCGCTCATCTTCACCTGGGACTCCTGCTTGAGCTGCTCCAGGTCCTTTTCCGGCTCGTGTTCCCGGGCCTTGATGATCAGCCCGGTGGACATGTACAGGTCCAGCACGATTTTTTCCACCTGCTTGATGGCCGTGACAATGCGCTTGATGCGCTGGCCGGTCAGGTCCTGAAATCCCAGGGTGGTCATGATGCGCAGAAGGTCCTCGCCCAGCCCGGCGTTGATCTCGGCCAGATGGATGCGGTTCTCCCGGCTCACGCCCCCGGTCTCCAGGCCCTTGACGATCTCGCCCAGGGTGGCCTGCATGACCTGGAGGTTCTCCACGATGTCCATGATGTCCACCGTGGCCTTTTCCGTGGTGATGAGGATCTTGTCCAACTGGTCCGAGGCCTCGGTGAACAGTTCGTTGGGATTGCCCGGCACGTTCATGGATACGGGGTCCTGGGCCTTTCTGACGTCGGTGATCTCCTTGTAGATGGCCTTGAGGCCCCCCTGGAGATCGTCGTTGATACGCCGGTAGAACTCGCCTTCCAGCAAGGCCTTGGACAGGTTCTTGGAGATTTCCTTCTCGATGGCCTTCTGGATGGAGGCCTTCAGGCTTTCGGTCAACTGCTCGGTGACCTTGGCCATGAGTTCCTGGACGAGCTGGTCGTTGGTGGTCATACCCGCTCCGTGGGGCTCGGCCGCCTGCGCCGGGGCAGTTCCAGCAGGCTGTTCTCGTCCAACTCCACGTTCATGGCGTGCATGGGGCAGATGCGGGTGCACAGTCCGCAGGCCGAGCATTTGTCCACCTCAAAGAGCACTTGGCGGCTGGCCCGGTCCAGGGACAGGGCGTGGGTGGGGCACATGGCCGTGCACACCCCGCAATGCACGCAGGTCTCCTCGTCCCGAAAGATGCGCTGGGCGATGGAGGAGATCTTGACCCCATTCTCCTTGAGGTAGCCCTGGGCGCGCTGGAAATTCTCCTCCAGGCCCATGATCTCCAGGGTCAAGGCCCCGTCCTGGCGGGGATTGATCTGGGCTTTCAGGATATTGAAGCTCAAATCGAACAGCTTGGCCAGGTTGCAGACCACCGGACGGCCGGAGACCTCCGGGGGAAAGCTCAGAAACACGATCTTGCGGAAACCCTTGACGATGTCGTTCATTGCGCCTCCGTCGGAATTGATCGGCGATTTCCCTAGCTGGGGTTCTGTATGAAGGACTTGGCCCGCTTGGCTTCGGGCGAGTCCGGAAACCTCTTGATCAAGTCATCGAGCACGAACTTCCCGGCGTCCTTCTGGTTCATCTTGTACAGGCTCATGCCCTGCTTGAGCATGGCCGACTGGTACTTGTTGCTCTTGGGGAACTTGCTCTTCACGTTCTCGTATTCCAGGGCGGCCTCGGAAAAGCGGCCCATCTGATAAAAGGCCTCGCCCCGCCAGAACATGGCGCTGGACACGTTGGGATGCTTGGGGAAGGAGGTGTAGAACTCCTCGAAAAAGCTCTGGGACTCGTCGTACTTCTTGTTCTTGAAGGCCTCCAGGGCGCGGTCGTAGAGGGTCTGGGCTGCGTCCCCGGAATCGGCCTTGGCCGAGGTCTGAGCCGCCTGGGCCGCCGAAGCTGCCGGAGCCATGGGCGCTGTCTGGGCCGGGGCCGCTGGCGTGAACGCCGCGGTCTTCTGGTCCGTGGCGATGGCCGCCTTGGCCGCGCCGCCCTCGGGGGTTTCCGGAGCGGCGATGTCAATGCCCAGTTGGGAGCTGAGCGCCAGGCGCATGGCCTCGATCTGGCGGGACATTTCCGGGAGGTTCACGGCCTTGGTGCTCTGCTGGGCGGCGCTGACGCCGTCCACCTGGTTCTGGAGCTGACCCAGGCGGGTCTTCATCTGCTCCACCTCGGCCCAGGACTCGGCCTGGCGGGCCTGCACCGGCTCCACCTTCTCGCCCAGGCGCTGGTCCATGTCCGTGAGCCGGTGGTCGGTCTCCACCCGGTTGGCGCGCACCTGGCGCTGCAGGGCCTCGAAATCGCCCTTGCTGGCGCATCCGGACATAGTCAAGGCGGTCAAGGCGGCCAAGGCGGCCAGGATCAGGACCAGGGCCGGAATACGACGTGAGGAAGTGGTGGTGCTGTTCATGATGTCTTGCGCCCCCTTTTTTTTCCGAAAATGAAGTAGCCGATCCCGCCCACAAAGGGGAAGAGCACGGCCAGTTGGACCCAGGCCACCTTTTCCATGGGGCTGGGGAATTCCCGGCCCCAGGCGTCCCAGATGGCCGCAAAGCTGATGCTCACGAACACCAGGAGCAGGATCCCGCACCCGACCAGCTCCATGGGGGAGATGACATACCCGAGAATATTCATGCCTTCTTTTCCTTCGGCTTAT
The DNA here is from genome assembly GCA_903835685.1 of uncultured delta proteobacterium. GTDB lineage: Bacteria > Desulfobacterota > Desulfovibrionia > Desulfovibrionales > Desulfovibrionaceae > CAILNX01. The sequence goes on along the minus strand of CAILNX010000058.1, from coordinate 62,962 downwards.
GGACCAGGAGTCCGGCCCCAAGCCCAAGAATCCCCAGGGCCAGGACCTGGGTCACGGTGAACGGGCCAAGCTCTCCCCGGAAATCGGCCCGGAAGCACTCGATCAGCAGACGAAAGGCAGCGGACAGGAAAAGGCCCAGGCCCATGAGCCGGCCGGGCACCTTGACCCTGGACCGCACGGCCACCAACAGGGCGAAAACCGCCAGATCTGAGGCCGCGTGATAGGCCTGGGTCGGATGCAGGGCCAGGCCCAGGGGCCGGGCCAGGCTGTCCGGGTCCGTAAAGACCAGGCCCCAGGGCAGGTCCGTGGTCTCACCGTAGCAGCACCCGGCCGACAGGCAGCCCAGCCGCCCCACGCCCTGGCCCAGGACCAGGCCAGGGGCCAGGGCGTCCAGCCAGGGCCGCAACGGCAGGCCCATTTTTCGCATGAAGACGAGCCCAAGTAAAGCGCCCGAAAGGACCCCGCCGAAAAGGACCAGCCCGCCCTTCCAGACCATGACGATCTCCAGGGGGTGGGCCCAAAAATACAGGGGATGGATGGCCACGTACAGGAGCCTGGCCCCCAGGAACCCGCCCAGAAGCACCCACAGGCCCAGGTCCGGGACTTTTCCCTGGTCCAGGCCCAGCCGCCGGGCCTCGGCCAGGGTCCAGCCCAGGGCCAGAAGGTACCCGGCGGCCACGAACACCCCGTAGGCGTGGACGGTCAGAGGGCCGAGTTCAAAGAGGACCGGACACATGATCTTTTTTCCGTAGCAGGGACACGGCCAGGCCGACAGCGCCCAGGGTGATGCCGATGTCCGCCACGTTGAAGGCCGGGTAATGGGACGAGCCCAGGTAGAAGTCCAGGAAATCCACCACCTGGCCCAGGCGCACCCGGTCGGCCAGGTTGCCCAAGGCCCCGCCCAGGATGAGGCCCAGGGACAGGCGCAGGACTCGGTCATTCGGGCCGGTGCTGGCCAGGATTTTCAGGATGATGGCCAGGGCCACCACTGAGGCGGCCACGAAGAACCACACCTGCCAGGAGCTGTCGGCCCGGTTCAGGAAGCCAAAGGCCGCGCCCCGGTTCACGATGTGGGACAGGTTGAAGAACCCCGGGATGACCGGGGTCACGGACCACAGGGCCAGGCTCTTGGCCACCTGCCATTTGCTGGCCTGGTCCAGGATCAGGACCAGGATGGCCAGAATCCCGGCCGCCCGGAAGCGGCAGTCGCCTTTAAGCCCCACGAAGCACTTCCGTGCAGCGCGGGCAGGCGTCCGCATGCTCCGGGTCCGTGCCCAGATTCTCGTCATAGCGCCAGCAGCGGCCGCATTTGGCCCCCGGGGCCGAGGTCACGGTCAAGCGCACCCCGGAGAGGCCCTCGGCAGCCACGGACTCGGCCGGGGCTGAAGTGAGCGGCGACACGCTGACCTTGGACACGATGAACAGCTCCAGCAGGTCCAGGCCCGGAGCGCTGAGCGCGGCCCGGGACTCCTCGTCGGCGTAAAAGTGCAGATGGGTGTCCAGGGAATGGCCGATCTTGCCCTCCTTGCGCAGGGGCTCGATGGCCTTGGTCGTTTCCGCGCGCAGGACCGAGAGAAAGGCCCAGCGGGCGGCCTCGGCCTCGGACAGGACCGGGGCCTCTTCCAAGGGCAGACGCAGGGCGAAGATGGTCGGGACCTTGGGCCGGGCGGCTTCGGGCAGGGCCTGGAAGGCCTCCTCGGCCGTGAAGCTCAAGATCGGGGCCATGTCCTGGAGCATGATGAGGAGCACCTGGTGCAGCACGGTCTGGGCCGAGCGGCGCTCCAGGCTGTTCTCGCCAGCCACGTAGAGCCGGTCTTTCACGATGTCCAGGTAGAAGGCCGAGAGGTCCGTGATGCACAGGTTGTGCAGGGAGTGGGAGACCTTGTGGAACTCGAAGCGCTCGTAGGCCTTCCAGATGGCCGTGTGCCGCTCGCGCACCAGGGACAGGGCGTAGCGGTCCAGCGGCAGGAGGTCGGCCTGGGCCACGCTGTGCGCGGCCGGGTCGAAATCGTACAGATTGCCCAGGAGGAACCGGCAGGTGTTGCGGATGCGGCGATAGGCGTCCACCAGGCGGGAGAGTATCTCCTCGGAGATGCGCACGTCCTCCTGATAATCCACGCCCGAGACCCACAAACGCAAAACCTCGGCCCCGTAGCGGTCGATGATCTCCTGGGGGGCCACCACATTGCCGATGGATTTGGACATCTTGCGGCCCTGGCCGTCCACCACGTAGCCGTGGGTGAGCACCGTGCGATAGGGTGGGACCCCGCGCGTGCCCATGCTGGCCAGAAGCGAGCTGTGGAACCAGCCCCGGTGCTGGTCCGAGCCTTCCAGATAGAGGTCCGCCGGACAGGACAGCTCGGGACGCTGTTCCAGCACGGCCGCGAAGCTGGTGCCCGAGTCGAACCACACGTCCAGGATGTCGTCCTCTTTTTGCCAATGGGACCCGCCGCAACGCGGGCAGACCGGGGCCTTGCCGTCCGCCGTGAGCGCGTAGAGCGCCTCCATCTCGGCCTCGAACCACCAGTCGCAGCCGCGCTCGTGGGTCTCGAAGCGATCCACCACGGCCATGACCCATTTGGGGTCAAACCAGGACTCGTCGCAGTCCTTGCACACCAGGGCCACGATGGGCACGCCCCAGGTGCGCTGGCGGGAGATGCACCAGTCCGGCCGGTGTTCAATCATCTGATGGATGCGCTCCCGGCCCCAGGCCGGAATCCACTCCACCTTGGTGTTGATGGCTTCAAGGGTCTTGGCCCGCAGGTCGTTCCGGTCCATGGCGATGAACCACTGGGTGGTGGCCCGGAAGATGACCGGCTCCTTGCAGCGCCAGCAGTGCGGGTAGGAGTGGGATATCTTGGCCTTGGCCAGGAGCGCGCCCATTTCCGTGAGCTTCTCGATGACCTTGGGATTGGCCTCGAACACCGTGAGCCCGGCGAAATACTCAACATCGGCGAAAAAGCGGCCCTCGTCGTCCATGGGCGAGAGGATCTCCAGGCCGTAGCGGTTCCCGGTGTCGAAGTCCTCCCGGCCGTGGCCCGGCGCGGTGTGCACGCAGCCCGTGCCCGAGTCCAGGGTCACGTAGTCGGCCAGGACCACCGGGGAGGGGCGGTCGTAGATGGGATGCTTGGCCTTCAGGCCTTCCAGGCTCGCGCCTTCGAGGTCAGCCAGGATTGTGTGCGACTCCCAACCAAAGGTCTCGGCGCACACGGCCGCCAGGCGCTTGGCCAGGATGTAGAAAGAGTCCCCGGCCTGAACCAGGGCGTATTCGAACTCGGGATGCACGGCCACGGCCATGTTGTCCGGGATGGTCCAGGGCGTGGTGGTCCAGATGACGATGAAGGTCTTGGCCAGGTCCACGCCACTGCGCACTTCGGCCGGGAGAAGATCCAGAAGTTTGGTGTCGGCCAGGGGGAAGCGCACGTAAATGGAGGGCGAGGTGTGGTCCTCGTACTCCACCTCGGCCTCGGCCAGGGCGGTCTTGCAGGAGCAGCACCAGTGGATGGGCTTCTTGCCCCGGACCACCGAGTCTTTTTCCATGAACCGGCCCAACTCCCGGGCCGTGGTCGCCTCGTAGGCCGGGCGCATGGTCAGGTAGGGGTTGTCCCAGTCGCCGAACACGCCCAGGCGCTTGAACTCCTTGCGCTGGATGTCCACGAATTTGGTGGCGTAGTCCCGGCAGAGCTTGCGCACGATGAGCGGCGGCAGGACCTTGCCCTTGGCTTTCAGTTCCTGGGCCACCTTGTGCTCGATGGGCAGGCCGTGGCAGTCCCAGCCCGGCACGTACTGGGCCGGACGGCCCATGAAGTTGCGGGTCTTGACCACCATGTCCTTCAGAATCTTGTTCAGGGCCGTGCCCAGATGGATGTGGCCGTTGGCATAGGGCGGGCCGTCGTGCAGCACGTAGGTCTCGCCCGTGGAGGCCTGGGTCATGGCCTTATAGGCCCCGATTTCTCCCCAGAACTTGAGCATCTCGGGCTCGCGCCGGGCCAGGTCGGCCTTCATGGGAAAGGAGGTCTGGGGCAGCTTCAGGGTCTTCTTGTAATCGCTCATGGAACGTCCTTTTTGGGCAAAATCGTGCAATGCGGCGACACTTTGGGCCAAGCGCCCCGGGAAGTCAAGAAGGCCCTGGGCCACGGGCCGAGGAGCCCCCTGGGGCCGGATCAGGGGAGGGGTGGACCGGAGGCTGCCCGAATATATTTGTCCATTATTTCCATGAAGTTGAAGACAATCATTCCGTTGCGCCCCTAGCCTGCCATGGGTTTTATCCCTATATCCTCCCCATGGATTGCGCAGCTTCCGAGGCCACGCCCGCACCCTGCCTCAAGCCCCAGGGCCTGGTCTCCCTCATCGACCTGGTGGGTGGGCTCTCCCGGGCCTTGGACCTGGTCTCCCCGGCCGTGGTCAATCACCACAACCGGGTGGGCTTTCTGGCCTCCCGCCTGGCCGCCGCTCTGGGCCTGCCTGCGGCCGGACAGCGCGACCTGCTCCTGGCCGGGCTCATGCACGACTCCGGGGCCTTGTCCTTGAAAAGCCGCCTGGACGCCCTGCAATTCGAAAGCGACGGCGCGGTCCACGCCCAGGCAGGCTTCCGGCTCATCCGCACCTTTGCCCGGCTGGACCGGGTGGCCGAGTTGGTGCGCCACCACCACCGCCGCTTCGACTGCCTGACCAAGACCTCTCCCGAGGCCCTGCCCGAGGGGAACATTCTGGCCCTGGCCGACCGGGTGGACGCCCTCATCAGCCGGAATCGCCCCCTGGGCGAACAGGCCGAAGGCATCCGCAGGCGCATCGCCTCCAAATCCGGGTCCACCTTCTCCCCGCTCTACGTCCAGGCCTTTCTGGACATCTCCGCCTCCCCGGACTTCTGGGATCAGGCCGCCCGACCGGCCGAGCACCTGCACACCCTGGCCCCCGAACGCCTGGAAACAGAGGCCCTGCCCCTGGCCGAGGTCCGGGAATTCTCCCGGCTTTTTTCCCTGATCATCGATTTCCGCACCCGGTTCACGGCCACCCACTCCCGGGGCGTGGCCCACACGGCCGAGCGTCTGGCCCAGCTGGCCGGATTCTCGGACCACGAATCCCAGCGCATGCGCGTGGCCGGGAATCTGCACGACTTGGGCAAGCTGGCCGTGTCCAGGGAAATCCTGAACAAGCCCGGAGCGCCCGACGCGAACGAATGGGCCATGATCAAGTCCCATCCCGGACACAGCCGCCAGGTGCTCTCGGCCATCGCCGGGCTGGAGGACGTGTGCCTGTGGGCCTCCTCCCATCACGAACGCATGGACGGCAAGGGCTACCCCGACGGGCTCGCGGGCCAGGACATCCCCCTGGGGTCGCGGGTGGTGGCGGCCACGGACGTGTTCACGGCCATCACCGAGGACCGCCCCTACCGGGCGGGCATGGATGCGAAGAGGACCCGGAAGGTTCTGGAGCAATTCTCCGGGACCGCCCTGGACGCGGACCTGGTGGAACTCCTGCTGGACAACATGGAGGAGTTCAACGAACTCCGCATCGAGGCCCAGGAGCAGGCCATCGCCGAGTTCAACCAGGTCTCCCTGCCGGAAGCGGAGGCGACATGTACCAGCACTACTTGAGCCAGGTGGGCCAGCCCGGGCAGACCGTGAACCCCCTGTTCGCCTTTTTGGGCGTCATTGTGGAGGTCCTGGAGCCGGGCCGGGCCGTGCTCAGCCTGAAAGTGCGGCCGGAGCTCATCCAGGGCGCGGGCGTGGCCGCGGGCGGCATCCTGGCCACCATCCTGGACGAGGCCATGGCCCACGCCATCCTCCCCACCCTGACCGAAACCCAGCGCTGCGCCACGGTGGAGCTGTCCGTGCGCTATTTCGCGCCGGTGAAAAAGGGCGACACCCTGACGGCCCAGGCCCGGGTGGTCAAGGCCGGAAAACGCATCGTGTTCGTGGAGGGCGAGGTGGTCAATTCCAAGGACGAACCCGTGGCCCGGGCCGACGCCTCGTTCATGGTCGGGTGAAGCCCTCGAACCCGCGTTTGCATCCCGTCCGGTCTCCTGCTATGGAAGCCCCCCGCCCACGCGGACATCACCTTTCCGGAGCATATGCATGAAGACGGCCATCATTGGATTTTCCGCCAGCGGCAAGACCGACCTTTTCGCGGCCCTGGCCGGACCTGCGGCCGCAGCCGCGGGCAACCGGGCCATGGTCAAGGTTCCCGAGCCCCGGCTCGACCCCTTGATCGCCCTGTATACCCCCAAGAAAGTCACCTACAGCGAGATCGAGTACCTGGACATCCCCGGAGGCGGGGGCAAGTCCGGGGGCCTGGGCGAGCGGGTCTTAAACGAAGTGCGGCCCTTCGACTGCCTGCTGGCTGTCCTGGACGCCTTTTCCGGCCTGTCCAATCCGGCCGAGCAGTGCTCCTCCATCGAGGCCGACCTGATCATCTCGGACCTGGCCGTGGTGGAGAAGCGCATGGAGCGCATGGCCCTGGACAAGAAGAAGAACAGCGCCCTGGTGAGTCCCAAGGAAGAGCAGGCCCTGGCCCGGGCCAGGGAGGTCCTGGAGTCCGAAAAGCCCCTGCGCACGGACCCAGGCCTCTGCGATCTGCCCGAGATGCGCGGGTTTCGGTTCCTGTCGGCCAAGCCCATCCTCTACGCCTGGAACCTGAAAGAGATGGAGCTGGCCTCCTTTGTGCCGCCTGCCGAGGCCGTGGGCCTGGCCCACCTGGCGGTTTCAGCCAAGCTCGAACGCGAGTTGGCCGAGATCACCGACCCCGAGGAGCGGGCCATGTTCCTCACGGATTTGGGCCTCACCGAGTCGGCCCTGGAACGGGTCATCTCCAAGACCTATTTCCTCCTCGGGCTCATCTCCTTTCTCACGGCCGGGGACAAGGAGGTCCGCTCCTGGGCGGTCAAGGCCGGATCTCCGGCCCCCGAGGCGGCCGGGGTGATCCACTCGGACATCCAGAAGGGCTTCATCCGGGCCGACGTGCTGGGCTACGCGGATTTTCTGACGGCCAAGGATTTCAAGAAAGCCAAGGAACTGGGCCTGTCTCGCCTGGAAGGCAAGGAATACCTGGTCCAGGACGGGGACATCATCGAGTTCCGCTTCAACGTCTGATCCTGTTCCGCTGTCCGGAAAACCGAGCCGGACAGCCCAGGAGGTTGGCATGAACCACCCCGGCATCCGGCTCATGGCCGCTCTTCTGGCCCTGGTCCTCGGGGCCGCCCCAGCCCTGGCCGACACCTTCCGGCTGGCCACCCTGGACTACCCGCCCTACTCCGTGCGCTCGGCCCAAGGCGTGACCGGACTGGCAGCCGAGACCGTGCGCGCGGCCTTCGCCCGCCTGGGCCACCAGGTGACCCTGGAAATCCTGCCCTGGGACCAGGCCCTGGCCAAGGCCCGGAGCGGGGAGACGGACGGTCTGTTCACCATTTTCCGCACCCCGGAGCGGGAGGAGTTCCTGGACTTCTCCAAGGAAGTCCTGGCCGAGCAGGTCATGGTCCTTCTGGCCCGGCAGGACTCCGGGCTCACGGCCACGGACCTGACCGCCCTGGCCGCCCTGAGCGAGAGAACCTTCGGGGTGGTGCCGGGGGTGAGCTACGGGCCGGTCTTTGACCGGGCCATGAAGGAGGGACATCTGCCCCGGGTCCAGGTCTTTGCCAGCGGCGAGGAAAACATCCGCGCCCTTCTGGACAGACGCGTGGACCTGGCCGTGAGCAACCGGTACGGGGCCATGGACATCCTCACCCGCCTGGGCCGATCCGACGAGGTCACGGAGCTTTCCCCACCCCTGGAGACCGTGCCCAGCCACCTGGCTTTTTCCCGGAAACGCAACCTCGGGGCCTTGCGCGAGGCCTTTGACGCGACCCTGGCGGACATGAGGCGGGACGGAACCATCCAGCGCATCCTGGAAGACTGGTTCACTGTCTCGGTCCGGGAGCCGGTCAAGCAGGCGCCCGCGCCATCGGCCAGACCATCGGCCAAACCGGCAACCAAATCATCGGCTGAACAGGGCCAAGGAAAAAAGACCCCATGAGCAAACCCCGCGAAATCACCATCTTTGCCCCGGACTGCAACCTGTGCATGGGGTGCCTGGACCTGGCCCCGGAAATTTTCGACTTTGACGAGACCTTAAACCGCATCCGGATCATCAAGAACCCGGTGACGCCCGAGGAGGTCAACCTGGCCATGACCAGTTGCCCGGGCCAGGCCATCATCTTTGTCGATCAAGAAGACTAGGATTGGGGTCTAGCCCGCAGCCCGGCGGGAGAGCCGCTCCTTCAAATCGTACTGGGCGACCTTCAGGCGCAGGGTGCGCGGGCTGATGTTCAGAAGCCGGGCGATCTCGGGCTTGTTCCCGTGCGCGGCCTTGAACGCCCTTAAGATGGCCCGTATCTCGGCCTCGCGCACGGCGGTCTCCAGGGTGTGGCAGGCGCTGTCCCGGGGCGAGGCCTCGGTGGTGGCCCCCATCTGCATCTCGAGCGGCAGGTCCGAGGCCCGGATGGCCCCGCCCCGGGAAAGCAGCACCAGCCGCTCCACCAGATTCTTCAGTTCGCGCACATTGCCCGGCCAGTCGTAGCGCATAAGGACCCGCACGGTCCTCGGCCCCATGGACAGCCCATGCTTGTGGTAGCGGTGGCAGAAATGGGTCAGGAAATGCTCGGCCAGGGGCAGGATCTCCTCCTGGCGCTCGCGCAAGGGGGGCAGGGACACCGGGACCACGTTCAAGCGGTAGAACAGGTCGGCCCGAAAGGTCCCCTCCCGGACCATTTCCGGCAGGACCCGGTTGGTGGCGGCCACGATGCGGGCCTGGAAGGGCTGGTCGCGCTCCCCGCCCAGGCGCTTGAACAGCTTCTCCTCCAGTACGCGCAGGAAATCCACCTGGTTGGGCTGGGGAATCTCCCCCACCTCGTCCAGGAACAGGGTCCCGTCCTCGGCCAGCTCGAAACTGCCCTTCTGGCGGCGGTTGGCCCCGGTAAAGGCCCCCATCTCGTGCCCGAAAAACTTGTCCGCGAACAGCTCGCCCTTGAGCACCCCGCAGTTCACCGGCACAAAGGGCTTCTCCCCCCGGTTGCTCAAGGTGTGCAGGAGCCGGGCGAAGAGCTCCTTGCCCGTGCCGGACTCGCCGCTGATGAGCACCGGGGCGTCGGACGGGGCCACCTGGGCGGCCAGGTCGCACAGGGCGCGCATGGAGGCCGAGCGGAAAATGAATTCCGGTTCAACGGGCAAAAGACCCCGGGAGGGATGCGGCAAAAAATTGCCGCTTTCTTTGTCTTTGAATTCCATATTACTTCATGATTTTATATAATTGCAGCAAATCATAGTTCTTCCATCCCTGACACGGTCTCCCAGCATGGGCAAAAAGGCGCAAACGGCAACATTTTGCCGCACACCGGCAAGTTCTTGCCGCATACGCCTCCCCCCCCGCAAGGTCAAGCGAGGGTTTCCGCGGCCTGCCGGGTTGGCACGGGAATTGATGAGGGGAGAGGTGTCTGGCCCGTGGCCGGGCGGTCCCCTTCCTTCCAAAGTCCAACACTCGAGGAGAATGAACCACCATGCTGAGGGCGAAGAATACAAAAATCATCTTTTTCACGGCGGTCTGCATCTGTCTGTTGGCCGGGGTATTTGCCTGGGCCGGGGCCGACGGCGGCGTGGCCGTGGCCAAGGAAGCGGCCATGATGACCGGCAACTCCAGCATGCCTTGGTGGGGCTGGCCGCTCATTCTTCTGTTCTTCTGCTTCATCCTGGGCATCATCGCGGTGCTGGCCGGGGTGGGCGGGGGCGTGCTCTACGTGCCCCTGGTGAGCGGGTTCTTCCCCTTCCACCTGGACTTCGTGCGCGGCGCGGGTCTGCTGGTGGCCCTGGCCGGGGCGCTCGCCGCCGGGCCGGGCTTACTCCGCCGCAACCTGGCCTCCCTGCGCCTGGCCCTACCCGTGGCCCTCATCGCCTCGACCTGCGCCATCGGCGGGGCCTTTCTGGGCCTGGCCCTGCCCACCAACGTGGTTCAGCTCTGCCTGGGCGGCACCATCATGTTCATCGCCATCCTGCTCCTCACCTCCAAGAACGTGGTCCGGCCCCACGTGGAGAAGCAGGACGCCATCAGCCTGGCCCTGGGCATGAGCGGGGTGTACATGGAGGAGTCCACGGGCGAGGCCGTGGAGTGGAAGACCCACCGCACCCTCCAAGGGATGCTGCTCTTCATCGTCATCGGGGTCATGGCCGGCATGTTCGGCCTGGGCGCTGGCTGGGCCAACGTCCCGGTCCTGAACATGCTCATGGGCGCGCCGCTCAAAGTGGCCGTGGGCACCAGCAAATTCCTCCTGTCCATCACCGACACCTCGGCGGCCTGGGTCTACTTAAACCAGGGCTGCGTCATCCCGCTCATGGCCATCCCCTCCATCATCGGGCTCATGCTCGGCTCGTTCATGGGCGTGCGCCTCTTGGCCAAGGCCAAGCCGAAGTTCATCCGCTACATGGTCATCGGCGTGCTCCTGTTTGCCGGCGGCAAGGCCCTGCTCAAAGGCCTGGGCATCTAGCCTACGATCCTGTCCCAACCATCCATTCCTTCACAAGGAGCGCGAATATGTCCACGAGCATGAGCAAGACCCCAAAGGAACAGATCATTTACGCCGACCTGCTCTTCTACGGGAGCTGGGGCTCCCTGGCCCTCCTGGCCCTGACCTACACGATCTACGTCACGGGCATCCTGGCCCCGCACATCCCCCTGGACAAGGTCATAGTCCTGTGGGAGAAAAGTGCCCATGAATACATGGTCCAAGGCCATGCGCCCCAGGGCTGGGGCTGGGTGTATCTGCTCAACACGGGCGATTTCCTCAATTTCGGGGGCCTGGCCATTTTGGCCGGAATGACCATCATCTGCTTCATTCCGCTGATCCCGGCCTATATCAAGGAAAAAAGGCCGATCTACGCCCTGATCGCTGTTCTTGAAATCCTGGTCCTGTCCTTCGCCGCCTCTGGCATCGTCGGCGGCGGAGCCCACTAGGCCCGGTCACGCGAGCCGCCAAGGAGCCCCCCCCTTGATCATCCCGGACCTCCCCACCCTGGACCTCTCCGCCCCGCACATTTCGGGCCTGGACGCCTCGAGCATGGACTTCGCGGCCCTGCTCGACGGCCTGCCCGTGGGCGTGGTGGTCCTGGACAAGGAGCGGCGCATCCTGTTCCTGAACAAGGCCCTGGAGGCCCTGACCGGGTTTTCCCGGAGCGAGGCCATGGGCGCGCCCTGCGGCCAGGTCTTGCGGGCCTCCACCTGCCTGCGGCGCTGCCCGCATCTGTCCGAAGGCCTTCAGGCCTCGGTGGAGGGCGACTGCCTGTCCCGGGACCGGCGCAGGCTGCCGGTGCGGGTCACGCCCATCCAGGTCCGGGACCGGGGCGGCGAGCTGCTCTTCCGCCTGGACGTGGTGGAGGAACTGAAAACCCCGTCGGTGGGCGGCCAGGATGTTCCGGAGATCGGGACCCTGCACACCCTGGTGGCCCGCTGCGCGGAAATGCAGCGCATCCTGGCCCTGATCCCCATCCTGGCCCAGAGCGAGGCCCCTTTGCTCATCACCGGGGAGACCGGCACCGGCAAGGACCTCTTGGCCGAGGCCGTGCACCGGCAATCCCCGCGCTCCCGCCAGCCCTTTGTGCGCGTGAGTTGCAGCCCCATGCCCGAGGCCCTGCTTGAGTCCGAGCTCTTCGGCCATGTCAAGGGCGCGGCCCCCTGGGCCGAGGAGGACAAGCCGGGCAAGCTCCAGGCCGCCGGGGCCGGGACCATCTGCCTGAGCGAGATCGCGGACCTGCCCCTGGCCCAGCAGGCCCGGCTGGTGCGCGTGCTGGACGAACGCCTGGTCCTGCCCCTGGGCGGGGACAAGCCGGTGCGGGTCAATGCCCGGGTCATCGCGGTCACCGGGACCTCGCCCGAGGCCCTGCTGGCTTCCGGGCGTCTGCGCGAGGATCTCTTTCACCGCCTGTCCGCCTTCCGCATCCACCTGCCCCCTTTGAGGGAACGCCGGGAGGACGTGGATTTCCTGCTCACCCATTTCCTGCGCGCCTTTGCCCGCAAGCTGAAAAAGAACGTCACGGCCTTTTCCGAAGAGGCCCGGCGAGCCCTGGCCTCCTATTCCTTCCCGGGCAACATCCGGGAGCTGAAGAACATCGTGGACTATGCGGTCATGGTCTGCCCTGGCGAGGCCATCCTGCCCGAACACCTGCCCGCGCATCTGTCCCTGGAAGCGGGCCGGGGCAAATCCAGGGCCAAGGCCCGGTAGGCGCGCCATGGCCCGAACCATCCTCATCCCCTTGCAGGCCAATGACGTGGCCCCCCGCTTCGACCTGGCCCAGGCGGTCATGCTGGCCACCCTGCCCGAGGAAGGCGCGGCCCTGACCACCACCCTGGTCCTGGAGCAGCCCTCGGCCGACGGGCTGTGCGACCTGGCCCTGTCCCGGGGCGTGACCTGCGTGGTGTGCAACGGCATCGAAGAAGAGTATTACCATTACCTGCGCTGGAAACGGGTGGAGGTCCTGGACTCCATCATGGGACCGGTGGACTTGGTGCTGGAACGTCTGGCCCGGGGCCAGCTCAAGTCCGGGGACATCCTCTACGGACGCGGCCAGGGGGCGGCACATGTTTAAAAAGATTCTCTCCCACCATCTGCGCGACATCCAGGGCGGCATGGACGACTCCATGTCCCCGGAGCGCTACAAGGTCCTGCGCACCAAGCTGGTGGGCCTCATGGCCGTGGTGGCCGCACTCCCCCTTCTGGTCATGGCCATCATCAACTACCACCAGACCCAAACCGCGCTCAACCGGGAGGTGCAGAACCCCCTGCGGGCCATGCTGGGCAAGACCAAGACCTCGCTCGAGCTGTTTCTGGCCGAGCGCACCTCGGCCGTGAGCTTCATCGTCAATGCCTATCCCTTTCAGGAGCTTTCCGACGAAAAGGCCTTGAACCGCATCTTCCGGGTCATGAAGCAGGAGTTCGAGGGCTTCGTGGACTTAGGCCTCATCGACTCCAGCGGGACCCAGGTCAGTTACGCCGGGCCGTACAACCTGAAGGGCAAGAACTATTCCGAGCAGGCCTGGTTCAACCAGGTGCGCATCAAGGGCAAGTACATCTCCGACGTGTTCCTGGGTTTCCGCATGTTCCCCCACGTGGTCATCGCCGTGCAGCACATGTCCGACTCGGGCGAGTCCTGGATACTCAGGGTCACCCTGGACACCCGGCAGTTCGACAAGCTCATCGCGGCCATGAGCCTTGAGCCGGACAGCGACGCCTTCATCCTGAACCGCGAAGGCGTGCTCCAGACCCCGTCCAACTACTACGGCAAGGTCCTGGAAAAACTGCCCATCGACATGCCCCCGGCCACCTACGAATCCACGGTGCGCCCCCTGGTGGACCCCGCGGGCCGGGACCTGTTCATGAGCTACATCTTCTCCTCGGATTCGGACTTCGTGATCATGGCCATGAAACCCCGGGCCTCCTTCACCCAGACCTGGTACACCGTGCGCTCGGACCTGGCCTTCATCTTCCTGTCCGGTCTGGTGCTCATCTTCCTGGTGGCCTACAAGATCACCGACCTTTTGCTCAAGCGCATGAGTGACAGCGAGATGCAACGGGAGATGGCCTTCAAGCAGATGGAGCACACCCAGAAGCTGTCCTCCATCGGGCGGCTGGCCGCCGGGCTGGCCCACGAGGTGAACAACCCCCTGGCCATCATCAACGAGAAGACCGGGCTCATGCGCGACCTGATCCGGCTGAAAGCCGAGTTCCCGGACCGGGACAAGTTCCTGGGTCTCACCGACGCGGTGACCAAGGCCGTGGAACGCTGCCGGGGCATCACCCACCGCATGCTCGGTTTCGCCAAGCGCATGGAGGTGAAGATCGAGATCCTGGACGTGAACGAGATCATCACCGAGACGCTGGAGTTCCTGAACAAGGAGGCCTCCTACCGCAACGTGGACATCCGCCTGAACCTGGGCGACAACCTGCCCCACATCGCTTCCGACCGGGGCCAGCTCCAGCAGGTGTTCCTAAACATCGTGAACAACGCCCTGGCCGCCGTGGCCGACGGCGGGTTCATCTCCATGACCACCTGGGAGAAGGACCTGGACACCGTGGGCGTGTCCATCCAGGACAACGGCTGCGGCATGTCCGAAGCGACCCTGGGCCACATTTTCGAGCCGTTTTTCACCACCAAGAAAGGCCAGGGCACGGGCCTGGGTCTGTCCATCACCTATGGCATCATCAAACGCCTGGGCGGTGAGCTGACCGTGCAGAGCAAGGTGAGCCAGGGAACGACCTTCACCATGTTCCTGCCCAAGAAACCCCCGGAAGGAGCGATGTAAGAGCATGGATATGACCCAGTGGAACGTTCTTCTCGTCGATGACGAAGAGGATTTCGTGGCCACCCTGGCCGAACGCCTCTCCCTGCGGGGCATAAGAGCCCGGGTGGCCCTGGACGGCGAACAGGCCCTGGCCCGGGTGGCCGAGAACTGCCCCAATGTGGCCGTGGTGGACGTGATGATGCCGGGCATGCGCGGGCTGGAAGTGCTCCGGCGCATCCGCCGGAGCAACCCCGAGGTGCAGATCATCCTGCTCACCGGTCAGGGCACGGCCCGGGACGGCATCGAGGGCATGCACGAAGGGGCTTTCGACTACATGATGAAGCCCATCGACATCGACGCACTGATCGGCAAGATCGGCGAGGCCGTCACGGCCGCGGCCCAGATCAAGGGAGCCTGACATGGCCAAGGTCGGATTCATGGGCCGCCTGACCGCATCGGCCATGCACGAGATCCAGAACGTGCTGGCTGGCGTCAAGGAATCGGCCGGGCTCATGGACGACCTCCTGGCCATGACCAAGGAGAAGGACTGCCCCAACCGGGACAAATTCCGCAAGGTGCTCTCCTCCATCCAGGAGCTGGTGGAGCGGGGGGTGCGGCTGTCCAGCGAGGTCAACCGCCTGGGTCACGCCTCCCAGTCCGAGATCGTGCCCGTGGACCTGGCCGAAGTGGCCCGGCGGACCATCTTCCTGGCCTATCGCATCACCCAGACCCGGCGCATGAACTTCGTCCTGATCCCAGGGGGGCAGATACAGGCCGGGCTCACCGTGCTGGAGGCCATGCGCTCGCTTTTTTTGGTCATGGAGCAGCTCACCGAGCTTTTGCCCCAGTGCTCCATAGTGAACGTCCGGGTGGATTCCTTCAAGGGACGCCCGGCCCTGCGGCTGTCCTGCGACCAGGCCGCGAACAGTGATCTGGCCCCGGTGCCGGATCTGGTCCTGGCCCGGCAGCTTCCGGCCGGGGTGGACTGTCTGGTGGCGGACATGGAACTCATTTTGACGTTTCCCGCCCATGACCCTGGCCTGGGCGGCCAGGGCCAGGGCGCGTGAACATACCTCGACAAGGAGACCATGATGAAGAAGATAAAGCTCTTGCTGGTGGACGATGAGGAGAATTTTGTCAGCGCCCTGGCCGAACGCCTGCAACTGCGGGATTTCCGCCCCAAGGTGGCCTTAAACGGCGAAGAGGGCCTGGACGCCCTGGAAAAGGAGACCCCGGACGTCATCGTGCTGGATCTGCGCATGCCCGGCATCGACGGCATGGAAGTTCTGCGCCGGGTGAAAAAGTCCCATCCCCAGGTCCAGGTCATCATCCTCACCGGACATGGCACGGAACAGGACCGGGAAGAAGCCTCCCGCATCGGGGCCTATGAATACCACAGAAAGCCCGTGGACATCGACGACCTGGTGTTCAGCATCAAGAACGCCTACCGGAAGAAGCTGGAAGACGTGATGGTGGCCGCCACCTTTGCCGAAGCCGGGGACTTTTCCTCGGCCGATGACCACATGCTCAACGAGGGCTTGAAGGACAAGGTCGGCAAATAGCGGGCCAGCGCCGCCCGGGAACGGGCGAAAGCGGGCGGACACTGCCCGGGCCAATCCGGGCCAATCCGAGTCAGTCCGGACCACCAGGCAAGGGCGGGACATGAAGATCGACGTGCTCCTGGTTGACGACGAACGGGAATTCGTCCTGGCCCTGGCCAAACGTTTGGCCCTGCGCGGCTTTGCCACGGCCTGCGCCCATGACGGGAACGAGGCCGTGGCCTACTTAAAGGCCCACGACGCCCCGGTGGTGGTCCTGGACGTGAACATGCCCGGCCGCTCCGGGGTGGACGTGCTCCGGGAGATCAAGGAGTTCAAGCCCCAGACCGAGGTGATCATGCTCACCGGGGCCTCGGACGTGGGCACCGCAGTCAAGGGCATGAAGCTCGGGGCCTCGGATTATCTGCAAAAGCCCGTGGACGTCGATGTCCTGGCCCAGGCCGTGCGCCAGGCCAAGACCCACCAGGACCGCCGCCTGGGACGTGCGCGCATGGAGGAACTCGTGCGCATGGCCGCACTCGGCCGCTTGTCCGAGGGCCTGGCCCATGAGATCAACAATCCGGTCAACATCATGGTCCAGGAAGCGGGCTGGATCGGCGACCTTCTCGAAGAAGAGGAGTGCCGGGGCCTGCTCGGCCGGGAGGAAATGACCCGGTCCGTGGACAAGATCAAGGTTCAGGCCAAGCGCTGCCGGGCCATCACGGCCAAGCTCCTGCGCTTCGGCAAGCACAACGATCCCCGGGTCCGGCCGGTGAATCTGAACGAGATCCTGCACAAATGCCTGGCCGAGCGCGCCGAGCGCATCCAGACCTTAAGCGTGGACCTGGCCCAGGACCTGGCCCAGGACCTGCCCGAACTGCTCCTGGCCCCGGCGGACATGGACCACCTCTTCGGCAACCTGCTGGACAACGCCCTGGACGCCCTGGCCGCCACGGCCGACGAGGACAGGACCCTGCGCCTGCGCACCCTGGTCCAGGAAGGCTTCCTGGTGGCCGAGGTGGCGGATACCGGCCCGGGCATCGCGCCTTCGGACCTGCCGAGCGTCTTCGAACCTTTTTTCTCCACCAAGGACGTGGGCCAGGGCATGGGCCTGGGCCTGTCCATCTGCTTCGGCATCGTCAGCGGCCTGGACGGCGAGATCACGGCCGCAAGCGAACCCGGCCAGGGGGCCACGCTCACCGTGCGCCTGCCCTTGCCCCGGCCGGATGAGGCTTCCTGATCCGCCCGGTCACTACACCCGGCACTTCCCTTCCTGGCAGCAGGTCCCAAAGAGAAATCCGCAATAGGTGTGGAAGATGCGCGTTTCCTTGGCCCGGCGCTCCGGGGTGAGCGGGGTGCGGGCAACGTCCTTGGTCAGGGCCAGGAGGTCGGACCAGAAGGGCACGGCGGCCATGCCCCGGCGCAGACAGTCCCCGGTGCGGGAATCGAGCAGCGAGGCCTCCCGGGAGTCCGTGGCCAGGGCCAGGGGCACCGGGCCGCCCGGAAAAAGCCGCGCGGCCGAGACGCATTCCCGCTCGTAGGTCCCGATCTCGCCAGCGCAGAAGATGATCACCAGGATCGGCCGGTCCTCTCGGTCGTACACCACCAAGTCCATGGTCCGGGACGACCGCTCCCCGTCCACCTCGTAGGGCAACTCCACCTTGGCCCGGACCCGGTCGGCTGGGTATCCCCGCTCCTCCACCAGGAGCCGGGCCAGGGCCTGGCGGAAGCACTCGTAGGTGGTCTCGTCGATGTCCTGTCCCGAGAGATAGTCGCGGATGGTGTGGCCGAGGCTGCATTCATGCATGGGGGTCTTCCTTGTTGACTGTCTGGTCCTTCGGACTCATGTAAGACTTACGCGGGGCTCTGCCAATCCCCCGGGCCTGAAATCCCCGTTCGGAAAAAGGAGCATACATGGCTGTTCTTCGTCCCCGGGTGGTCATCGTGGGGGCCGGATTCGCCGGGCTGTTCGCGGCCCGGGAGTTGGCCAAGGACGAGGTGGAGGTCATCCTGGTGGACCGCTACAACTTCCACACCTTCCTGCCCCTGCTCTACCAGGTGGCCACCTCGGCCCTGGAGCCCATGGACGTGGCCTACCCGGTGCGGGCCATCTTCCGGGGCAGCCCCCATGTGGGCTTCGCCATGGCCGAGGTCCGGGGGGTGGACTATGAGCGCCGCCTCCTGCTCACGGACGGGGCGGACATCCCCTACGACGCCCTGATCCTGGCCCCGGGCAGCGTGACCCATTTCTACGGGGTGCCGGGCGCGTCCGAGCGGGCCTTGCGCCTGAAGAACCTGGACCACGCCGTGATCCTGCGCAACCACATCTTGAGTTGCTTCGAAAAGGCGGCCCTGGAGCAAGACCCGGCGGTGCGCAAGGGTCTTTTGACCTTTGCCGTGGTGGGCGGCGGTCCCACCGGGGTGGAGCTGGCCGGGGCCCTGGCCGAACTGGTCAGCGGCCCCCTGGCCAAGGACTTCCCCTCCCTGGATTTCACCCAGGTGCGGGTCCTCCTGCTGGAGGCCGGGGACGGACTGCTGACCGGGTTCGCGGATCGGCTACGCCGCTACGCCCGGACCAAGCTGGCCAGCATGGGGGTGGAGGTGATCCTGTCCGCCCAGGTGGAGGAGATCACAGACCAGGGCGCCCGGCTTGGGGACGGCCGCCTCATGGCTGCCGAGACGGTGATCTGGACCGCTGGGATCAAGGGCGCTCCGGCGGCCCAGGGCTGGGGACTGGCCTCGGGCCCGGACGGCCGCCTCCTGGTCGAGCCCACCCTGCAGGTCCCGGGCCATCCCGGGGTGTTCGCGGCCGGGGATCTCTGCCGCTTCCTGCAGGACGGACGCCCCCTGCCCATGACCGCGCCCCCGGCCATGCAGATGGGGGTCGCGGCAGCCAGAAACGCCCGCAACTTCCTGCGTGGACAGGAACTTTTTCCCTTCATCTACCGGGACATGGGCAGCATGGCCACCATTGGCCGCAACTCGGCCGTGGTCCAGATCAGGGGCCTGGCCGTGAGCGGTTATTTGGCCTGGCTGCTCTGGCTGTTCATCCACCTGCGCCATCTGATCGGGTTCAAGAACCGCTTTTTCGTGCTCATGAACTGGGCCTTGGATTATCTGTTCCACGAGCGCCACGTGCGGCTCATCAGCCGCCGCAACCCTCCGGAATAGCAGTCCTAGCGCGCGAGAATGGAATAGACCGAATCGAGCTGCTGCCCCAGGCCCTCAAGGGCCAGGTCCAGGGTTTTGCGGTCCAGGCGCAGGGCCGTGAAGGCCTCGCAGTTCAGGGAGCTGACGTAGAAATCCGGGCAGGTGGCCAGGCCCAGGGCCTGGGCCAGGACGTCCGCCACGTGGACGATGCGGGCCACGTCCTGCTCCAGGTCGTGGGACGGACAGTGGTGGAAGGCGATGGAGGCCACCAGGTGGGTCGGGAAATGCCACCCGGCCAGCAGGGCCTCGCCCACTTCGGCGTGGGTGAAGCCGAGCAGTTCCTGTTCGGCCTGAAAATGGTCCAGGTGCTCGGCCGAGGACAGGGCGAAGATGGCCTGGGCCGCAGCCGGGAGCCTGTACAGGATGGCCAGTTGCCCGATGTCGTGCAGGAGCCCGGCCACGAAATAGCGCTCGGGAACCTTCTTGCCCACCACCCGGGCCACGTTGCGGGCGATGAGGGCCACGGCCAGGCTGTGCCGCCAGAAATTCCCCAACTGTATGGCGTCCTTGGGCGAAGCATCGAAAATGGTCATGAGAATGGCCCCCAGGGCCAGGTGGGACACGTGCTTGCGCCCCACCACGGTGATGGCCCGGGTCACGGTGTCCACCTTGGAGGGCAGCATGAACATGGGGCTGTTGACCAGCTTGAGCACCGCAGCGGTAAGCTTTTGGTCCTTGAGCACCACCTGGGCCAGCTCGTCGGCCGTGCTGTTGGGATTGTCCAGCATGCGCTTGAGCTCAAGGCCGACCTGGGGCATGGCCGGGAGGTTGGCCGCCTTCAGAAAATCGGCCAGATCGCCCCGCCAGGCCGCCCGGGGATGTTCCTCGCGCCCGAACCGGACCTCGCCCACCGGGGGGAGCAGGACGCACAGTCCGGGATAAGCGGCCATCTCCCCGGAACAGAAGGCCACGGCAGCGCCGAGGATGTCCTCCAGAACCGTCCCGCCGTTTTTCACGCCTGCGAAGCGGAGCCGGAGTCGCTCGATGGTTTGCGTCCTGTCCGCCGCCCGTGGCGTCGGTTCGGCATCAGCCACATGGTCCTCCCGGATCGGCTTTGGTTCCAATGTATATCGGCCTTTGGTTTGGCACAATCAATATAATCGCCCTCTGAACCGGGGGGCTGGCATGGACAGGCCGGCCCGAGGCTGGTAGGTGAAAAAAGGGTCGCGCACTTCTCACCAAGGATCAGTCATGCGAGTCATCCGCGTCAAATACCTGGACAAGACCTTTTACGCCCAGTTGGTGGACTCCGAGGCCGTGCTCTGCCTGAACAAGGCCCTGGGCCTGGATGCGCCCATCCCCCTGTCCCAGGTGACGCTCCTGCCCGTGGTCTGGCCCACCAAAATCGTCTGCGTGGGAGTCAACTACCGGGAGCACGCCCAGGAAATGGACAAAGCCGTGCCCGCCGAGCCCCTGCTCTTCCTCAAGCCCCCTTCGGCCATCATCGGCAACGGCCAGGCCATTGTCCTGCCCGGCCAGTCCGGCCAGGTGGACCACGAGGCCGAACTGGCCCTGGTCATGGGCCAGGTTTGCCGGAACATCACCCCGGAAGAGGCCCCGGGCTGCATCTTCGGCTACACCTGCGCCAATGACGTGACCGCCCGGGACCTGCAACGCCGCGACGTGCAGTTCACCCGGGCCAAGGGATTCGATACGTTTGCACCCCTTGGTCCCTGGATCGAGACCGATGTTCCGGACCCGGCCGCCCTGTCCGTGCGCTGCCTGGTCAACGACGAGGTGCGCCAGAACGGGCACACCTCCACCATGATCGTCAAACCTTTCGAGCTGGTCAGCTTCATCTCCAAGGTCATGACCCTGCTGCCCGGAGACGTGGTGCTCACCGGAACCCCGTCCGGGGTAGGCCCCCTGCGCCATGGCGACGAGGTGCGGGTGGAGATCGAAGGCGTGGGCCTCTTGATCAATTCGGTGGAGGCCGAGAGCGCGGGGAGCGACGGGGTGCCGTTGCAATAGGCGGGCGTTTACCGCTCATCGATACAAGCCCACCGAACAGACAAGAGTAAGAAATAATTATTTTTCTTACTCTTTTTCTTGGTCAATTTTGGCCTGGAAATGTGATTTCAGCCGAGACCCAGCTTCCCCAAAAGCGGCTTGAGCTTGATGACGAAGAACCCCTTGAAGAGCAGGAAATAGAAGCTGGTGAATACGATGATGACCGCCGAGGGCAGGGGCTCGATCCATTTGCCCCGGGTGCGGCGCGAGGCGATGGACAGGATCAGGTAGACCACCAGGCTGGCCGCCAGAAAGGCCCCGGTAAGCACCAGGGCCACGCCCAGACGCAGGCGCACGTCCCGGCCGTCCTCATACAGATAGAGCAGGATGAAGAGCAGCAACAGGCCGAGTTCGTAGACCGGGGCCACCCGGCGCAGGGTCTTGGCCGTCTTGACCGTCTTGTCTTTGACTTTCTTGACCGCGCCGGGCGGGGGCGGGGCAGGCGGCGGCGGCGGGGGCACCTTGTCCTTGACGAATTCCACGTTGAAGCCGCAGCCCTTGCAGAACTTGGCGTCGTGGTCGTTCTTGGCGCCGCATTTGGGACAGAACATGCTCACCCAAGCCCCTCCCGGTCCCCAGTGTCACGCTCCACACACACGCTCTGAGACCCGACACGAGTCCTGCGCCGGGGCTAGCCGCCGCAGCACTTCTTGTATTTCTTGCCCGAACCGCAGGGGCAGGGCTCGTTGCGCCCGACCTTGGGCGTCTCCCGCACAAAGGGCTTGTCCGGCCGGACCTCGCCGTCGGCGTACATCCAGGCCCCGTCCACCCGGCGGAACACGGCCCGCTCGTGGTGCTCCTGGGCCGCGCCGTTCATGTCGTAGCGGGCCACGAACTCCACCAGACCCTCGGCGTCCTTCTCCCCGCCCTTTTCCACGGACACGACGTCCAGGCCCTTCCACACGGCCTTCTGGGACCAGGTGCGCGCCCCGTCCTCGTCATAGCCCTCCCGGTTGTCCGGGGCCAGGGTCTGCCCCAGGTAGTCGATCTCTCCCAGGGTGTAGGCCGTATAGCGCGAACGCATGAGGGCCTCGGCCGTGGGGACCGGGCGCTCGTTCTTGATGTAAGGCTGGCAGCAGGCGGTCAGGTCCAGGCCCGAGCCACAGGGACACGGATTCATAGTCGCTCCTTTATCGTCAGCAGATATCGTCATCGGACCTAGGGGTCCGTGCGTTGTCTAGTTTCCCGGCCTCTTGCTCACCAGCAGGTAGAAGACGCCCTCGTGCTTCAAGTTCCCGGCCAGGCGCTCGGCCTCGGGGTCGGACCCGCAGAACAGGTCCACCCGGTTGCCCTTGATGGCCCCGCCCACGTCCTGGGCCAGGCCGATCCCGGCAAAGGACTTGGGCGCGCCGTCCGCGCCCGGCAGGTCCGCGCTCATGGCCAGCACTCCGCCCAGGGGCATGATGGCCGGGTCCACGGCAAAGCTGCTCATGGGCGTGAGCAGGGCGCCCGTGGACCCAAACGGTCCCTGGTCCGACAGCCGGAAAAACACGTAGCTGGGATTGGCGCTCAACAACTCGGGAATCTGGGCGGGCCGGTCCAGCAGGTATTTCTTGAGGGACTGCATGGTCACCTCGTCCTTGTTCATTGCTCCCCGGTCCACCAGGAACTTGCCCAGGGACACGTACTGGCGGCCGTTCTTGCCCGCGTAGAGCACGTGCTTGACCTTGCCGTCGGGCAGGATCAGGCGGCCCGAGCCCTGGACCTGGAGAAAGAACACGTCCACCGGGTCCCTGGCCCAGGCGATCTCGGCCTTCTTGCCCTTGAGCACGCCCTGGTGATCGATGGCCTCCCGATCCGGGTAGGGCTCGATGAGTCCGCCCTTGGCCTGGCGGTAGACCAGGCTCTGGCCCGCGTACTGGGGCTGGAACTTGCCCAGGTCCACACTGCGCAGGTCCTCGGGGATCCCGTACAGGGGGATGGTGTAGTCGCCCCGGGGCTTCAAACTCGCGGCCAGCCAGGGCTCGTAATATCCGGTGAGCAGGGTGGCCGGGCTGATCTTGAGCCAGGTGAACTGGGATTTGAGCAGGCTGGGGTCGCTGTCCAGCGCGGGCAGGACCTCGATCAAATGCTCGATGGTGGCCCCCACCTTGGCCCAGGTGATGGGCAGGTCGGGGCGTCCCACGGCCTGGGTCTGGGGGGGCTTGGTCTTGACGTAGCGCAGGCTCTGCGTGAGGCCCGCTTCCAGGTCCTTCCAGGATTTGAGCCCCTGGGCCTTGGGGGACAGGCGCGCGGCCAGGGTCTCCACCTCGGCCGGATCGGCCTCCTCGTATCCGAAGGGTGGACGCTCGGCCAGTTGGGCCTCGGTCTTCTGGCTGGCCTTGTCCACAGGCGCGGCCGGGGCCGCGGTCTTCTTGGGCGGCACGCAGGCCGAACACAGCGCCACCAGCAGGAAAAGGACCGCAACCACGCGAACAAACATGTCTTACCTCCGGAAATACCTTGAAAAATACCCTGGGGCTCGGGACAAGCCAGGGGGGAAGAATACGGGATTTCACCCCGGGGCGCAAACAGGAAAATTCCCATCCCGACCCCCAAGGCTTTTTTGACCTTGACCTTTTTTTCACAGGGGTTGCTTTATTGTTGAAGTGCGGTGTACGGGGGTTTGTCGCCAAAAACCTTCGCCCCACGGCCTGACCCGGCCGTTTCAGGGCAAAGTCCCGGCGCGCCTTTTTCCCGGAGGAGACCATGGACGCCTACATCGTGCATCTGGAGCGGCTCCCGGCCCTGTTCAACGCCTGGGCCAAAGACAGCGCCCTTTCCGTGCCCTCGGCCACGCCCGAGGGGTTCTACGAGTTCATCCCCTGGAACGGGGAGGCGGAAATCGCTTGGGACTATGACCTCATCTACAATCCCCCCAAGCGGTTCGTCATGCCGGCCAAGGAGACCCTGATCTCCTTTGATTTGAAAGACCTCCAGGCCAAGCCCGTGTTCGAGGCCCCGGCCCAGATCGTCTTCGGCATGCATCCTTATGACGTGAAGGCCATCAGCCAGTTGGATCAGCTCATGGAGCTGGGCATCCCGGACCAGAACTACCTGAAGCGCCGGGAGGCCACGGTGATCATGGCCCTGACCCCCCAGAGCGTGGCCGAGACCGCCTTCTGGGCCTCGGTGGGGGCCGAAGAGGTGCAGCACGGCTTCGACCTGTACTGGACCAAGATCGGCCCGGCCTCCTTCCTGGTGGAAGTGGGCTCCAAGAAGGGCGAGGAGCTTCTGCATGCGGCCGCACCCCCGACCCGGGCCACGGTGAGCGAAAAAGAGGCCGCCCGTCGGGCCAAGATCAAGGTCAACCAGTTCGCCCGGCGCAAACAGCTCCTCTACAACTGGGAGGAGACCCCCCGGCTGCTGGCCAAGAACTGGGACTCGCCCCTGTGGCGCAAGAATTCCGAGACCTGCCTGGCCTGCGGCTCCTGCAACCTGGTCTGCCCCACCTGCTACTGCTTCGACCTGGTGGACGAGGTGGACGACAAGCTGGAAACCGGGACCCGCTCGCGCTCCTGGGACGGGTGCATGCTCACCTCCTTTGCCCTGGTGGCCGGGGACCACAATTTCCGGCCCAAGGCCCTGGACCGCTACCGCCACCGGTATTTCCGCAAGGGCAAATACATCTACGACAAGATCGGCGAACTGGGGTGCGTGGGCTGCGGGCGCTGCGTGCGGGCCTGCACGGCCAACATCGCCAACCCCCTGGCCGTGTTCAACGCTTTGTGGGAGGAATCCACGCATGCCTTTTAAAAAGGACTTCTCACCCTACGTCCCCAGGCCGGCCACGCTCAAGGAGAAGAAGAAG
This sequence comes from uncultured delta proteobacterium, assembly GCA_903835685.1. Classification (GTDB taxonomy): domain Bacteria; phylum Desulfobacterota; class Desulfovibrionia; order Desulfovibrionales; family Desulfovibrionaceae; genus CAILNX01. Next base: position 38,116 of record CAILNX010000058.1, on the reverse strand, counting down.
CTCTCGGAGCTGGTCACCCTCTTCACCTTCGAGCTGGACAACGGCAAGGCCCTGGCCCACCGCCCGGGCCAGTTCATCCAGTTGTCCATCTTCGGGGTGGGGGAAGCCCCCTTTTCGGTCAGCTCCCCCCCGGACCCGTCCAAGCAGACCTTCGAGCTGGCCGTGCGCAAGATCGGGGCCGTGACCCAGAGCCTGCACGCCATGGCCCCGGGCCAGAAGGTGGCCATCCGGGGACCCTACGGCACCTCCTTTCCGGTGCTCGATTTCGTGGGCAAGGACACCCTGTTCGTGGCCGGGGGCCTGGGCTACATCCCCCTGCGCTCGCTGTTGCACTACCAGCTGCGGCACCGCTCGGAATTCGGCCGCATCATCGTGCTGGTGGGCTGCCGCAATCCCCAGGAGCGCATCTTCACGGACCAGATCGAGGAGTTGACCGCGCGCAAGGACGTGGAGGTCCTGGAGACCGTGGACATCCCCGACGCGGCCTGGAAGGGCAACGTGGGGGTCATCACCACCCTGTTCCCCAAGATCCCCATCGACCCGACCAACACCTCGGTGGCCATGGTCGGCCCGCCCATCATGTACCGTTTCGTGCTGGCCGAATGCCGCAAGCTGGGCATCAACCCCAACAACATCTTCGTCTCCCTGGAGCGCAAAATGAAATGCGGCGTGGGCAAATGCGGCCACTGCATGATCAATGACTTAAACACCTGCATGGACGGCCCAGTGTTCCGCTACACGGACATCGAAGCCTACCAGGAAGCCATCTAGGAGGCGCGGGCATGGCCAAGAAACCCAAGGTCGCCTTTTTCGACTTCGCCAGTTGCGAAGGGGATCAGCTCCAGATCGCCAATCTGGAGGAGAGGCTCCTGGACATTCTGGAGCACCTGGACGTGGTCTCCTTCCGGGAGGTCTCCTCCCGGCGCGGGGAGGACTACGACATCGCCTTTGTGGAAGGCTCCATCACCCGGCTCCAGGACGAGGACCGTTTGCGCGGCATCCGGGCCCAGGCCAAGATCCTGGTGGCCCTAGGGGCCTGCGCCTGCATCGGCGGCATCAACTGCCTGAAGAATTTCCTGGCCGAGAACGTCTACCGCGAGGAGGTCTACGGGCAGTACGCCCGCTGGTACGGGACCTACGCGGCCCGGCCCCTTTCGGCCGTGGTCAAGGTGGACGCCGAGATCCACGGCTGCCCCATCGATCCCAATGACTTCGCCCGCCAGGTCAAGGAGCTGCTCCTGGGCAAAGCCCCCTCGAACCCGGACTATCCGGTCTGCGTGGACTGCAAAAAGGCCGGGAACATCTGCCGCTACGACCTAGGACGGCCCTGCCTGGGCATCATCACCCGGGCCGGATGCGGGGCCGTGTGCGTGACCCAGGGGGCGCATTGCTGGGGCTGCCGGGGGCTCTCCCCCCACGCCAACCTGGACGCGGCCCGGCTGGTCATGGACCGGGCCGGATTCGGCCGCAAGGAGGCCCAGAACCTCCTGCGGTTCTTCCTGGGGCATACGGCCGCCACCCTGTAGCGCAAAAAGAAATATTTACCTTTATTCGACCGATAGGACACGATCATGGCCAAGCAAAAGGCGACCGCGCAAACGGCTCCCCCGGCCGCCGGGGGCAAGAGGATCGACGTGCACTACCTCACCCGGGTGGAGGGGCACGGCAACATCGTGGTGGAGATCGAGGCCGACGGCCGAGTTTCGGCCTGCCGCTGGGAGGTGCCCGAGGCCCCGCGCTTCTTCGAGGCCATGGTGCTCGGCCGCAGCTATCTGGACGTGCACCACATCGTCTCGCGCATCTGCGGGATCTGCTCCATCGGCCACCAGTTGGCCTCTTTGCAGGCCACCGAGGACGCCCTGGGCATCCGGGTCTCGGAGCAGACCACCGTGCTGCGCAAACTGGCCCTGCACGCCGAGAACCTGCAAAGCCATCTGCTGCACATCGGCTATCTGGTCCTGCCCGACCTCCTGGGCGTGGACTCGGTCATCCCCCTGGCCAAGACCCACAAAGAGGCCCTGCTCAAACTCATCGCCGCCCGGCGCATGGCCAATGATTTCAGCACGCTGATCGCCGGACGCACGGTCCATCCCCAGAGCATGACCCCAGGCGGCTGGGTCCAGATCCCCACCAAGGAGGACCTGGTCAAGCTGCGGGCCATGCTCGTGGCCAGCCTGCCCAACCTGGAGTTCGCCGCTGACCTGCTGGCCTCCCTGGCGGACAAGATCCCGGATTTTTCGCGCCCCACGGAATACATCGCCCTGGTCTCCCCGGGCGAATACCCCCTGTACTGGGGAGAGCTGGGCTCCACCCACGGGGAACGCCAACCCTCCTCGGCCTACAAGGCCATGACCCGGGAGTACTGCCTGCCCCAGTCCACGGCCAAGTGGTCCAAGCACCTGACCGACTCCTTCATGGTCGGGGCCTTGGCCCGCTTCAACTTGAACGCGGACAACCTGTACCCCCTGGCCACCAAGGCCGCGGCCAAGCTGGGCCTGAAGAAGGGCTGCACCAACCCGTTCATGAACACCATCGCCCAGTTGGTGGAATGCTTCCAGTCCGTGCAGGAGTCCATTGAACTCATCGACCACCTGCTGGCCCGGGGCCTGCGCCTGGAGAAGCCCACCGAGGTCCGGCTGCGCCCGGGCAAGGGCACCGGGGCCGTGGAAGTGCCCCGGGGCATCCTCTACCACTGCTACGAATACGACGAGCAGGGCAACATGTTCGCGGCCGACTGCGTCATCCCCACCTCCCAGAACCACGCCAACATCCAGAAGGACCTGGAGGCCCTGGCCCCGACGCTCTCGGGCCTGCCCGAGCCCGAGATCGAGCTGACCCTGTCCATGCTGGTGCGGGCCTACGACCCCTGCATCTCCTGCTCCACCCACGTGCTGGAGACCGGGGAGGTCAAGCCCGGCCGCTTCGTCCACTTCCTGCGCAAAAGCTGATCCCCGGCCCGGGGCCGCTTCTGACCCAAGCGGCCCCGGGCTTCCTCTCCCGGGCGAAAACCTTTGAACTCCTCCTGAAACTCTGGCATGTTGGCCTCCCACGGGTGGCCTTTCACGAATCAAACACCTTTGTCCCCAACGGCCCTGGACATGCACAGCCTGCTGCAGCAACTGCTCATCCAGCACTTTGGCGGAATCCAGGCCGTCCCCCAGAAGTACAAGAGATTTCTTGAGGATATCGAGAGCATCCCGGAGCAGGCCCAGGCCGCCTTGGAGCTTCTGGACCAGTCCGAAGACCGTTTGCGGGCCGAGGTCTCCCAGGCCTCGGCGGACATGCAGGCCTTTTTCCAGGCCGTGCCGGATTTCTTCCTGCGCCTGGACCAGGAAGGCCGGGTCAAGGGCTGCCGGGGCGAGGCCGGACCCTGCAACACCTTCTGCCAGGACATCCCCAAGGGCAAATACCTCTCGGAAATCTTTCCGCCCGACGTCTGCACCCTGCTGACCCGGGGGGTCCTGGACCTGCACCGGACCCGCACCCCGGTCACTTTGGAGTTCACCCAAACCGACCCGGTCCCTGGCCCGGTCCTTGGCCCGGTCCTTGGCCCGCGCACCTTCGAGGCCCGGCTCCTCCTGCACCAGGAGGAGGCCGTGCTCATCATCCGCGACGACACGGATCGGGTGGCGGTGGAGAACCGCTTGCGCCAGTCCGAGGACCGCTATCGCTCCCTGTTCGAAACCAGCGGAGCGGCCACCATCATCGTGGAGCCGGACCTGACCATTTCCTTGAGCAACGCCACCTTCCGGGAGATGACCGGGTACACCCTGGCCGACCAGGAACACGGGGTACGCGTCCCCTCCCTGGTCCTGCACGAAGACCAAGCCATGCTTTCGGACCTCATGGCCTCCCTGTCCAACCGGCCCGAGGCCCCTTTAAGCCGGGCCGAATGCCGCATCCTGACCCGGGACGGCGAACTGCGCCACCTCTCGCTCACCCTCTCGGCCCTGCCGGGCACGGACAAGTCCGTGCTCTCCTTTCTGGACGTGACCGACCGGGTGAACACGGAAATGGCCCTGCGGAGGTCCGTGAACCGCTACCGGACCATTTTCGAGACCACGGGCGCGGCCACCATCATCGTGGAAGGCGACGGGACCATCTCCCTGGCCAACACGGAGTTCGCCAACCTCTCGGGCTACAGCAAGCAGGAGATCGAGTGGCAGAAGGCCTTTCTTGATTTCGTGGAGGAGAAGGACCGCGACCGCCTGCTCCACCTCCACCGCCAGCGCCGGGACCACGCCCCCCAGCCGCCCAGGAACCACGAATTCACCTTTCTGGACCGCTTCGGCCTGCGCCGGATCATGACCATGACCGTGGGGGTCATCCCCGGGACCTTGCAGAGCGTGGCCAGCCTCCTGGACATCACCGACCGCTTCGAGGCCCAGGAACAGCTCAAGGTGGCCAAGGAGCAGGCCGAGGTGGCCAACCGGGCCAAAAGCGAATTCCTGGCCTCCATGAGCCACGAAATCCGCACGCCCATGAACGCCATCATCGGCATGGCCGACCTCTTGAGCGAGACCCAGCTCTCCAAGGAGCAGAAGAAGTACGTCCAGATTTTCCACTCCTCGGGCGAGGGGTTACTCAGCATCATCAACAACATCCTGGACCTGTCCAAGATCGAGGCCGGACGCCTGGAGTTGGAGGCCACGGAGTTCGATCTGTCCCGCATCGTGGACAAGACCAGCATGATCATGGCCCTGCGCGCCCACGAGAAAGGGCTGGAGCTCATCTGCTCCATTGCCCCGGACGTGTCCCAGCACCTGATCGGCGACCCGGTGCGCCTGCGTCAGATCTTCATCAATCTGGTGGGCAACGCGGTCAAATTCACGGACAGCGGCGAGATCGTCTTGAGCGTGGAGCGGATACTCCACGACGACGGCGCCCTGGAGGACGCCCCCGGGACCGTGCCCGGCGACCAGTACGAGGAGCTGCTGTTCTGCGTCCGGGACACGGGCATCGGCATCCCCGAGGAGGTGCAGCCCACCATCTTCCAGAGCTTCACCCAGGCCGACTCCTCCACCACCCGCAAATACGGGGGCACGGGCCTGGGCCTGACCATCACCCAACGCCTGGTGGAGCTCATGGGCGGCCGCATCTGGCTGGAGTCCAAGCCCGACGTGGGCACCAGCTTCTTTTTCACCGCCCGGTTCCGGGTCAGGCCCAAGGCCGAGATTGCCGCGCCCCAGGGCCAGGACGGCCTGCGCGGCCTGCGGGTGCTGGTGGCTGACGACAACGCCACCCAGCGCCGCCTCTTGAACACCGCCCTGACCGCCTGGGGCGCGGACGTGTTCGAGGCCACGGACGCGGTGGAGGCCCTGGCCCGGCTCAAGCAGGCCCGGGAGAACGACGCGCCTTATGGCCTGCTCCTCCTGGACTGCCGCATGCCCGGCATGGGTGGGTTCAAGGTGGCCGAATACCTCTACAACAACCCCGGAAGCGCGCACCTGACCTACATGCTCTTCACCGCCGACCACCGGCCCGGGGACCTGGGCCTGACCGAAAAGCTCGGGCTCACCGGGTTCTTCATCAAGCCCGTGAGCCCCGAGGACATCAAGAACGCGGTGCAAAAGGCCCTGCGGGGCATACCCCCGGTGCCCCGGGTCAAGGCCGCCCGGGCCGCGGGCCAGGCCTTGAAGCCCCTGACCATCCTGCTGGCCGAGGATTCGGAGAACAACCGCATGCTGGTGGAGTTCTACCTCCAAAAAACCCCGTACCAGATCGACGCGGCCGAGAACGGGGAAGTGGCCCTGGAGCGCTTCATCCACCGGGATTACGACCTGGTGCTCATGGACATGCAGATGCCGGTCATGGACGGGTATTCGGCCACTCGGGCCATCCGCAAATGGGAGGAGGAAAACTCCCTGCGGCCCACGCCCATCATCGCGCTCACGGCCAACGCCATGAAGGAGGACGAGGGCAAGTGCCTGGACGCGGGCTGCACGGCCTATCTGTCCAAACCGGTGCGCAAGGCCCTGCTCCTGGAAACCATCCGGATTCAGACCTCCTCGCCCGCTGAACCCCAGGAACTCACAGCGGAGGCCACAACCCCATGAAAAAGCTGGCCACTCTTTACGACCTTTGCGACAGGGCCATCCTGGGCCGCGAACTGGCCGCCACGAAACAGACCCAGGGCCAGACCCCGGGCCAGAACCTGCGCCTGCTCTACCGCGCCCTGGCCGGAAACCCCTGGCTCAAATACCTTCTGCTCAAACACTGCACCCACCCGGCCCTGCCCCTGTCCCAGACCAGCCCCCTGGTCAGTTCCCTGCGCCGGGCCATGGGCCAGGCCATGAACGCCGAGCCGGGCCAGTGGCGGGACCCGGCCTGGGTCCGAGAGACCTTTGCGCCCGTGGCCCAACTCATGGACGTGAGCCCCGAGCAGGAGTGGAAGCGGCGCGAGGACCTGCCCCCGGCCCCGGTTCGGCCCTCGGCCCAGGACCTGGCCCGCGTGCGCCAGGCCGTGCTCGGCCACATCCTGCGCACCTGGGACAAGAACCCCAAGGAGCCCCATTTCCCGGGGCCGCCCAGGTGGTCCTGGCCGGGGACGAGCAGATGACCGGGGAGCGCTTCCTGGAGGTGCTCACCGGGCTGGGGTCCGTGGAATACCAGAACATCACCCTGCTTTTCGGGCTCATCCGCTGCTTTCTCCTGGCCAACCCCAGGAAGCTGGCCCTCCTGCGGCGGCCCTGGAAGGGCTTGAGCGAGCCGCTGAACCTCCCGGTGTCCTGGATTTCCCACCGCACGGCCTTTTACGACGTGATCTTCTTCGAGCACCTGCTCGGCCGGATCACCAAGAGCCGCCCGGGCCTGGTCGAATACGGCCGCCTGCTGGCCATCCTGGAGAGCCTGCTGCGCTTCATCCTGGTCACCAGCCGGGAATGGCTCACGGCCCCGCTCTCCGGCAGACGCCATCCGGCCATCACCTGCCTGCCCAAGGACGAGGCCGGGAATCCCTTGTGCGCCATGTCCGCCAAGGACTGGAAGATGAAGAAGGACCTGGGCTTCGGGGACTACGTGCCGGACGTGGACACCACCTTTCTGGGCCTGTGCATGGCCCGCAAATGGCTGGACCTGGTGAGCGAGCGCAAGATTCCGGCCGACCCGGCCCTGCTGGACGAATGCCGGGCCATGCTGGACCATCCCTGGGTGGAAATCATCGGCGAGTACCAGGCCGGGGGCGGGAACGCCTCCCATCCACCCACCATCCGCATGGGCAATCCCCTGGACCTCTATGGATCGGTGAACCTCTGGTGGGACAAACCCTTTCCCCAGCCCGACGGGAGCGTGGTGCGCGAGGCCCTGGGCAACGAGGTCTGCGCGGGCCACAACATGGACATCCTGGAGACCATCCTGCTCAACCGCGCCCAGTGGAACTCCCTGGAAGGGGAAAACCTGGCCATCACCAAGCGGTTCCTGGAATTCCACCACCGGGCCTTTGTCAGCGGGAACTTTAAGGACGAACGCTCGGTACGCTTCTACCGGCCCGAGACCTATGTCTATTATGCCGGGAGGATGTACGAGACCTTTCTGACCCTGTCCGAAGAGGAAAAGGCCCTGTTGGACCCGGCCGGACAGGTGGAGGAGATTCGGGCCATGGCCCTCACCTATTGCAAGAACGACCTGGCCGCTCGGACCATGAACCCCTTTGACGCGGCCCTGGCCGTGACCGCCCTGGTGCTGCTGCGCTACGAGCCGCGCCAGGACGGGACCATCGGCCAGGCCTTGAAGGTCCTGGTGGACCGCCTGGGCGAGGGCGGCCGAAAGAATCCGTACAAGGCTTACGAATGGACCCTGGTGCGCTACCCCACCCGGATCATCGTGGGCAGCCCGGTGGCCACCTCGCTGTTCGTGCTGAACGCTTGTGTGGAGGCCGAGGGGTATTTGTACCAGGCAAAGCCTACCAGCGATTCCTCTACTTCTTCACGTTAGGCTCCTGGGCCATCCCCCGAAAATTCATTAAAAGAGTGCAATGGCGCAGCCTTGGAAACGCCTTGACCTATGACCAATTTATGGTTATATGCTTTCCATGCAGTGGACGGTGGAGTTCCTTTGTTAAAACTCACGAGAAAGCCCCGTATTGACGGCATGGTGGAAATCCTGGCCGTGGTGCCGCAGGAGCGCGGCGAGGCCGTGGCCCGGGCCATCGCCGAGGCCGCTGAACCGAATATTCCGGCGGATCAGGTGTTTCCGGACTCCACGCCCGGAACCGTTCTGCGCGGCGCGCGCGGGCTGCGCGGGATGACCCAGGCCACGCTTGCCGGGGCCATCGGGGTGCATGTGCCCAATATTTCGGAAATGGAACGCGGGCTGCGGCCCATTGGCAAGGAAATGGCCAAGCGCTTGGGCAAGGCCCTGGACATGCCCTACAAGGCCTTCCTGTAGCCGAAGCGTGATCCTCAGGCCACCCACAACGTCTTCACGGCCGACAACTCCCGTATGCCGTAGTGGGAGAGTTCGCGGCCCCAGCCGGAATCCTTGACCCCACCGAAGGGCAGGCGGAAATCCGAGCGGGTCTGGGCGTTGACCATGACCGTGCCCGCCTCCATGCGCCGGGCCAGGGCCTCGCCCCGGGCCGGGTCGGCGGTCCAGATGCTGGCCCCCAGGCCGTAGGCCGAGGCGTTGGCCAGGGCCACGGCCTCTTCTTCATCCTTGAAGGTGGTGATGGCCGCCAGCGGTCCGAAGGTCTCCTCCTCGAACACGGCCATGCCCGGCCGGACCCCGGCCAGGATGGTGGGCGGATAGAAATATCCCGGCCCGTCGGGCAGCACGCCGCCCAGGACCAGCCGCGCCCCGGCCGCCAGGCTGCGCTGCACCTGGTCGTGCAGGGCCTCGCGGATGTCCGCCCGGGCCAGAGGCCCCATGTCCGTGGCCGGGTCCGTGGGATCGCCCAGGCGCAGGCCCCGGGCCAGGGCCAGAAGTCTCTCCTCGAACTCTTGGGCCAGGGGCTCGGCCAGCAGCAGGCGTTTGGCCGCAGTGCAGGTCTGCCCGGCGTTCTTCATCCGGGACTCAAGCGCGGCCGCGCAGCAGGCGGTCAGGTCCGCATCCTCCAGCACGATGAGCGGATCGCACCCGCCCAACTCCAGGATGGATTTTTTCAGCAGGCCCCCGGCCAGGGCGGCCACGGCCCGTCCGGCCCGGGCGCTGCCGGTCAGGGCCACGGCCCGCACCTCGGCCCGGGCCAGGATCGGCTCCACTTCGGGCTCGGAGATGAGCAGGGTGCGTACCAAATCAGAGGGCAGACCGGCCTCCCGGAACAACTGCTCCAGAGCCAGGGCGCTGCCGGGCACGTTCTCGGCGTGCTTGAGCACAAAGCCGTTCCCGGCCATGAGCGCGGGCGCGGCCAAGCGCATGACCTGCCAGAAGGGAAAATTCCAGGGCATGATGGCCAGGACCAGGCCCAGGGGCTCGTGCATCACCAGACTTCTGGCCGCCTCGGTGGCCACGGCCCGGTCGGCCAGCATGGTCGGCCCGTGCTCGGCGTAGAACCGGCACACGGCCGCGCATTTGGCCACTTCGGCCCGGGCCTCGGACCCGGGCTTGCCCATTTCCGAGGTGATGAGGGCCGCGTATTCGGCCAGCCGCCGGTCCAGGACCTCGGCCACGGCCACAAGCCCCCTGGCCCGGTCGGCCACGGACAGGGCCGCCCAGGTCTTCTGGGACAAGGACGCGGCCGTCACCGCGTCCTGGGCCGCCCGAGGGCTGTGCGGCGGATATTCGGCCATGACCCGGCCCGTGGCCGGATTGACGCTCTGCATAGAACTTGAACTCCTTGCCCCTGTCGCGCCCCTGTCTCGCCCCTGTCTCGCAAGGTCCAGGGGCCTGGCCCAGGCCTTCAGATGGCCTGCCGGGCCGCTTTGAAGGGCGCGAACCTAGCACAAAGCCTGCCCGAGGGTAAGGTGCAATGTGCCCCCTGTCCCGATGGGCAAAGGACGGCGTCATGGCCCTGGGTTCTTTGGGAATACGTCGGATGGAGGCAAAGGCAAGGGAGGGGGGTAAGCGGACGAAAAAAGAACGCGCGGCCAGACCCTGTGGCCAGGTCAGCCGGAAGGCCTGCTTTCCGCCTGGCCCGGGATGGCGTCCCAGGCAAGGCCGACCAGGGTCTTGACCCTGTGCTCCCCTTGCTGGAAAGGATGCGGTGAAGCGCCAGCCATCATATGGCCTTGTTCACCTTGGCTCCGATCCCCTTGGCCGCAAGGGCGCTCTGCTGGTAAGACTCCCGCGCCGGGGCCTGCTCCACTCTCTGGGCGTAATCCTTGAGATGCTGGAGGGTTTTGTCGATCAGTCCCCCGCTGGCCATCTTCTGTCCTGCCTGGATCCCATGCGCAATCGGTGCGCTGCTGATTTGGGTTTCCATACTTCCACCCTCACCGTTGTTGGGGTTTTCTGAATTACGTATCGACCTTTTTCCAAAAGTCTTTAGGGGCGGGTGAAAAAATCAGGCCGGGGCGCGGGAGGAATCCTGGGCCACGGGCCGGTTGGTCAGCCAGACCCCGGTGAAGACCAGGACGGCCCCGGCCCCCAGGGACAGGCTCAAAGGTTCGCCCAGGAAGAAAAAGCCCATGAGCATGGCGCAGATGGGCACCAGGTTGATGTACACTGCGGCCCGGCTCGTGCCGATGGCCTGGATGCCCTGGGAGTACCAGCTAAATCCCAGGCCCGTGCCCAGCACGCCCAGAAAAAGAATGTTGCCCCAGTCCAGGAGGGTGGAGCGGGCCAGGTCGGCCGCCAGGCCGTGGGCAAGGGCCATGGGCAGGAGCAGGGCGTCGCCCACGATGCAGGCCCAGAGCACCGAGGCCAGGGGGGACATGTATTGAAGGGCCTTGCGCCCGGCCAGGGTATAGGCCGCCCAGCTCAAGGAGCAGCCCAGGATGGCCAGCTCGCCCATCCCGGCCCCGCCGCTGAGCACGGTCCAGGGTTCCCCGTTGGTGATGACCACCACGGCCCCGGCCAGGGCCAAGACCACGCCCAGGGCCTTGGGCAGGGGAAAGGCCTCGCGCAGAAATATCCACGAGAGCACGGCGATGATCCCGGGCGTGCCCGCGATGATCAGCGAGGCCCGCCCGGCCGCCACCTGGCGCAGGCCCGTGAAGAACAGGGCGTTGTACAAAAAGATGCCCGTGAGCCCCAGGATCAGGGCGGGCAGGACCATGTTCCGGCGCAAGGGGGGAAAGCGGCCCTCGGCCCGGCAGGTCAAAAGGGCCATGAACACCGAGGCGGCCAGGAAACGCAGAAAGGCGGCCGAGAACGAGCCCATGTCCTGGGCCAGCAGCCGCCCGGCGATGAAGGTCCCGCCCCAGATGACCATGGTGGCGAGCAGTTTCAGGGTGACGGTCACGGCCTGGCCTGTTCTCCAGTTTGGTCTCCGGCCTGGCCTCCGATTTGGCCCTGAGTCCGGCGCACGATCTCCTTGGCCGGGATGAGGCCCGTGGCCGCTGCGGACACGATGTTCCCGGCCACGCCCGGGCCGTCGCCAGCCACGAAGAGCCCGGGCACCGAGGTCTCCAGGTTGTTGGTGGTGACCACCTGGGTGGCGAAAAACTTGATCTCCGGGGCGTAGAGCAGGGTTTCCTGGTTGGCCACGCCCGGGACCACCAGGTTCAGCTTCTCCAGGCCCTCGATGACATTGGACAGGATGCGCTCGGGCAGGGCCATGGCGATGTCCCCGCAGACCACATTCTTCAGCGTGGGGGTGATGGAGCTGTTCTGGATTCTGGCCCAGGTGCTTCGCCGTCCCCGCTTCAAATCCCCGAAGCGCTGGAGGATGGCCCGGCCCCCGCCGATCAAGGTGGCCAGGCGGCCGATGGCCTCGCCGTAAGACTGGTTGTCCGTGACCGGGTCGTTCAAGACCACCTTGGACAAAAAGGCGAAGTTGGCGTTCTCGGACTTCTGGTCCATGTAGGCGTGCCCGTTCACGCACACGAAGTCCTGGTAGTTCTCCAGGGTCACGAACCCGCCGTGGTTGGTGCAAAAGGTGCGGGTCTGGTCGTCGTACTTGGAGGTGCGGATGAAAAAGGTCGGGTCGTAGATCACCGAGCAGAGGTCGTCCAGAATCTCGCGGTGGACCTCCACCCGGACCCCCACCTCAATGCCCCGCTGGGTGAGCCCCAGGCCCAACTCCTGGGCCAGGCGGCCCATCCATTCCGCGCCCACCCGGCCCGGGGCCAGGATGACGTGTTTGGCCCGGTACTCGCCCCGGGAGGTCTCCACCCCGGCCACCCGGCCGTTCTCCACCAGGACCCGGCGGACCTCCTCGGAGGTGTGGATGGCCACCCCGGCCTGACGGATGGCCTCGGCCATGGCCGTGATGTGCCCGGGCAATTTGTCGCTGCCCAGGTGCTTCTGGCGGATGAGCAGCAGGTCGATGCCAAAGGTGCGGGCGTGCTTGCGGATGGCCAGGGCCTTGTCCATGTCCGTGGGATAGACCTGGCCGTCCATGCCGAAATGATTGAAGATGTCCTCGGTCTCCCGGATCAGGGCCACGGCCGAGGGGGTGTCCATGAACTGGGTCAGGTCGGTCTTGCCCAGCTTGTGGATGAAATTGAGCTTGCCGTCGCTAAAGAGCCCGGCCCCGCCCACGCCCGTTAAGATGTTGCAGGGGCGGCAGCGCACGCATTCGTGGCCGCCCTTGGCCGGGCATTTGCGCTTGTAGGGCAGGCGGCCCTTGTCGATGAGCAGGACCTTCAAATCGCTGTGGCTGCACAGCCACCAGGCCGCGAACAGCCCGGCCGGACCCGCGCCCACCACGATCACGTCATGTTCCGGGGCGGTTTTGGAAGGAACCATGGTGAGGGGCGCTCCATGCTGAAAAAGGATGCTCCGGCCAAGGGCCAGAACCAAGGCCGGGGCCGGGGAGAAAAAGGGAGCGGGAGGACCTGTTTACGGTGGTTTGCGGCAACCTTGGAGGACGAACTTCCCAGGCCCGCCCGCTCTTGCTTGGGGCTAACCCGGCCCGATGGGCCTGGTCAAGCCCTGGGAGGACACCGATGATTTTTTCTTTCGCGCAGCCTGCGTTCCGGCCTCCCGCACCAGGGCAGGATTGGAACTCAGGCCGAACCGCCCGCCCCCTCGTCCTCGAACATGGCCTTAAGCCTGGCCATGTCCCGGGTCAGCCCCAGGCCGACCATGAGCTTGATGCGGGCCTTGTGCCCTGGCAGGCCCCCGGCCAGGATGACCCCCTTGTCCTTCAGGCCCGCCGCGCCGCCCGGATATCCGTAAATGGGCCAGACCCCGCCCTGGATGCAGCGCGAGGCCAGGACCACGGGCACCCCCTTGCCCAGCAGGGCCTCCAGGGACCCCAGCACCGAAGGGGGCACGTTCCCGGCCCCGAAGCCCTCCACCACCACCCCGGCCGCGCCGTGGGCCAGGGAGCAGTCCAGGAACCGGCCGTCCATGCCCGGGCAGATGCGAATCAAGTCCACGTGGGGCTCGATGGCCTCGGGGGTATAGACCTGATGGCGGCCTGGCCAGCGGGAGAGATGCAGCCGCTCGCCAGCCACGGACCCGATGGGGCCGAGCCCGGGCGCGTCAAAGGAGTCTATGGCCAGGGAGTGGATCTTGACCGCCTCGGACGCGGCAAAGAGCCGGTCGCTCATGAGCAGGACCACCCCGGCCCCGGGCGGGCACTGGCAACAGGCCAGGATGGCGAAATGCAGGTTGCGCAGGCCGTCGTAGCCCAGCTCGTCCAGGGTGCGCATGGCCCCGGTGAAGACCACGGGCTTGTTCGAGTTAAGCGTCAGGTGGAGCATGTAGGCCGTCTCCTCCATGACGTCGGTGCCGTGCACCACCACGGCCCCGCGCACCTCGGGCAGGGCCAGGACCTGGGCCACGTCGCCGGACAGCTCGAACATGCGCTCGGGCGTCATGTGCGGGCTGGGCACGTCGGCCCAGGGCACGGGCCGCACCGGGACGTCTTTCAGCCGTTCGGAGAGCGCGGCCATGAGGGGCAGAAAGGCCTGGGTGGGCACGGCCCCGTGACCGGACGCATCCCCGTCCTGGGCCTGCATGCCGATGGTGCCGCCGGTGTAGAAGACCGCCACCTGCCCTTTTCGGGTCTGCGCTGACATGATGCCTCCGGGTGTTGTCGTTCCGCGAAAAAGACCAGAACGAAAAATATCGGGATGTTTCCTGGACTGCCAGGGTCCATCGGGGCAGGTATCCGGCCGCCCGGCCTTCGTCAACCGGCCCCGGGCCGGATTTGCGTCGGCAACCAGCCGAGGCCCTTGCCAATTCTGGGTTAACGGGCTAGATTTCCCTCATCTTTCAGTGCGCCCTTCAGCTTGCCCCCAAGGACTGGACATGGAAAAACCCTCGAACTCGCCCATTGCCTGGTCTTCTATCCTCTCCCAGGGCTCCTCGTGGCTCTTACGGATCGGACGCCTACTGGAGGTCAAGCCCGGCGAGGGCAAGATCACCACCATGGCCCTGTGCGCCTCGTTCTTCCACGGGGTGTCCAGCATCTACCTGTTCTCCATCTCCCACGCCCTGTTCCTGACCTATTTCGAGGCCCAGGACCTGCCCTACACCTACATCGGCGGGGCCTTCACCGTGCTCCTGGCCGGGTGGGCCTTCTCGATCCTCCAGCACCGCATCCATTTGACCAAGCTGGTCATCGGGACCCTGGCCGTGCTGCTGGTCACCCTGCTGGGCGCGCACCTCTGGCTCATGCTGGCCGGACCCAAATGGCCCGCAGCCTTTCTGGCCGTGTGGACCGTGGCCTATTCCACCCTGACTTACATGAGCCTGTGGGGCCTCTTCGGCCGGGTCTTCGACACCCGCCAGGCCAAGCGGCTCTTCGGGCTCATCGGCGCGGGCGAATTCGCGGCGGACATCGTCTCGGGCTTTCTGACCCCGGTCCTGGTCTGGATCATGGGCGCGAACAACCTGCTCCTGGTGGCGGCCGGAGGACTGTTCCTCATGATCGTGTTCGCCGTGCTGGTCATCCGGGCCGGGCACGAGCACATGGAGAGTCAGGACAAGGGCGAACCCGAACCGGCCGCCCTGCCGGTGAAGGAGATTTTCCGCGAGCGCTATCCCCTGCTCCTGCACCTGCTCTGGCTGCTCTCGCTCATGAGTTTCTACCTCCTGGACACGGCCTTCAGCAACCAGGTGGAGCGGCACTACAAGGATTCGGCCGACGCCATGACCAGCTTCCTGGGCGTGTTCTTCGCCGTGGGCAGCGCCATCAACATGCTCATGGAGACCTTTCTCACCGGCCGGGTCCTGCACAAGATCGGGATATTGAAAGCCCTGTTCATTCTCCCCCTGGGCATCCTGGCCGGATGCGCGGCCCTGGCCGTGTGCCCCTTGGTGGTGCCCCGGATCAGCCTGACGGTCTTCGCCCTGGCCGTGGGCATCAAGATGTACGACTACGTCATGCGCAACGCCATCCACGACCCGGCCTTCCAGATCCTGTATCAGCCCCTGCCCCTGTCCAAGCGGTTCGCCGTGCAGTCCTCGGTGCTCACCCGGGCCGAGCCCACGGCCGCGCTCATCGGCGGCGGGGCGCTGCTCCTGGCCCGCCAGTCCATAGAGATCGACGCGGTGAACGTCTGCGGCATCGTGCTGGTCATCCTGGGCCTGCAGACCGGCCTGACCTTCCTGCTCAAGAGCGAGTATTTGAAGTCCCTCATGGAGGCCTTAAGCACCCGCCGCCTGGGCCTGGACTCGGCCACCCTCTACGACCGGCAGGGGCTGACCATGCTCCTGGGCTGGCTGGACAGCCGCCACCCCGGCGAGGTGATCTACTCCATGAGGCTCCTGGAGCAGAACGCGCCGAGCCTGCTCTACGACCGGCTGGCCGATCTCCTGGCCCATCCCTCGCCCGAGGTGCGCGCCAGCGCCCTGGAGGGCATCGAACGCCTGCGCCCGGCCGGGGCCGCGGACCAGGTCCGCACCCTCATCGCCGACCCGGCCCTCCCGGCCGAGACCCGGGCCAGGGCCGTGCTGGCCTACTGCTCCCTGGACGAGGCCCAGGCCGTGGAACTGGCCATGGACCTTCTGGACAGCCCGGATGCGCCCGTGGCCCGGGCGGCCATGACCGGGCTGTTGCTCCACTGCGGCATCGAGGGGGTCATGTCCACGGGCGAACGACTCCTGGAGCTTCTGCGCTCCCCGGACGCGGGCCGCCGGGTCGAGGCGGCCCGCGTCCTGGCCGCAGCGGGGATCAAGGGCTTCTACCGCCCGGTTCGTCAACTCCTCCAGGACCCCGCGCCCCTGGTGCAGCGCGCCGCCCTCCTGGCTGCGGAAAAACTGGGCAACCCCCGGCTCACCCCGACCCTGCTGCCCTTTCTGGACCAGGCCGCCACCCGTTTCCTGGCCGTGCGCGCCCTGGCCTCGAGCGGGGACGCGGTCCTGCCCGACCTGGACCTGGCCCTGTCCCGGCCGGGCATAAGCCAGGAGCAGGCCCTGGGGGTCATCAAGGCCGCCGCCCGACTGCAAACGCGCCCGGCCACGGACTTTCTCCTGGAGAACCTGTACTACCCGGACGTGAACGCCCGGGGACTCATCCTGGCCAAGCTGGAACAGCAGGGTTTTGAAGCCGAGGACGAGCACGACCGGACCCTGTTGCACAATCTCCTGAACCAGGAGGGGGCCTTCTGCGCCTGGCTGACCCAGGGCCTGGCTTTGCTGGACCAGAACCCAGAACAGACTTCGGATTTGGTCCAACTCAAGGCCGCCCTGGCCCACGATTTCCAGGAGTCCATCCTGCGCATGCTGAACATCATCGCCTTTTTCTCCCCGCCCCACTCCATCCGGGCCGTGCGCATCAATTTGAAGGCCGGTCGGGAAAAAGGGGCCTACGCCCTGGAGCTTCTGGACTCCCTGGTCCCCGAGGAAACCCGGCGGCTCATGCACCCCCTGCTGGAAGACCTTCCGGCCAGCGAACGCCTGGCCCGGCTGGACCGCCTGTTCCCTCGCACGCCCCTGGCCCCCGGAGACCTCTTCGCGGCCATTGCGGACCAGAGCCGGGGGCGGCTCGGCCCCTGGACCCGGTCCCTGGCCCTGTACGCCATGGGCCAGGAA
The DNA here is from genome assembly GCA_903835685.1 of uncultured delta proteobacterium. Lineage (GTDB taxonomy): Bacteria > Desulfobacterota > Desulfovibrionia > Desulfovibrionales > Desulfovibrionaceae > CAILNX01. Next base: position 21,091 of record CAILNX010000058.1, on the reverse strand, counting down.
GCCCTGCCCAGGCACATCCCGGCCCTGACCCGGGCCTTGACCGACGCCTCGACCGTGGTGCGGGAAACCGCCGGATGGGCCATGGCCCGGATCACGGCCGGGACAACGGTGGCCGTCGATGTCTGACCTCTTTTCTGACTGAAAGACAGGCCTACCCAAGGAGAATCCATGCTGACCATTGAAAAAGTCCTGATCTTAAGCGAGGTGGACATCTTCCGGGGGCTTTCGGGCGAATCCCTGTCCGAGGTCGCGGCCGTGGCCGAGGAGATGGAAGTGGCCGAGGGTGAGACCATCATGGCCAAGGGGGAGCTGTGCTCCACCATGTACGCCATCGTCACGGGCTCGGCCCGGGTCCAGGACGGGGACAGGGTGCTGGCCGAATACGGCCGGGGCCAGGCCCTGGGCGCAAGCTCCGCCCTGGACCCCGGGGAGCGCAGCACCACCACCACGGCCACGGAGCCCTGCCTGCTCTTAAAAATCGAGCACGAGGATCTCTTTGACCTCATCAGCGAGGACGTGGACTTGGCCAAGGCCATCATCCGGTCCTTGAGCCGCAGACTGAAGGGCGGGGCCTAGAATTCGTAGATGAGTCCCAGGGCCAGCTTTTGGGCGTCCACGCCCTTGAACCTCGGGGAGTCCGCCGACGGCGCGCCGCCCCGGGCGAAGTAGGCGTTCCAGGTCTCCTGGTTCATGGCCTGCTTGATGTAGCCCAGCTCCAGCACGGCCGTGAGCTTCTCGAACACCTTGTAGGACGTGTTCAGGTCGAACTCCCACAGGCTATCGCGATCCGTGAGGAACCCGCCCCGGGAGCCCATGAGGTAGGAGAAGTCCCCATCCCACTGCCGGATGTGGGGCAGGGCCGGGTTCTCCAGCAGTTCGTGGCTGTTGGTCCCCCGGATGTAGAGCACGTGCACGTCGTGGGACAGCCCCTCGAACCAGGTGATGTGTTTCAGGGACAGGCCCAGGGTCCAGAAGCCCATCTGGTCGTTCTGGTTGCCCATGTCCCCGGGCCCGAAGGCCGAACCCGTGAAATAGAAGCTGCCCAGGCTCAGGTAGTTGTCCAGCACGGGCATGCGCTCGGACCCGTTGTCGATATTGGCGTCCTCGCCCCCGGACCAGGCGAAGAAGACCATGGGGTCAAAGGTCGCGCCAGCCAGGGTGGCCCCCTTGACCCCCAGGCCCAGGTCCGTGAACCAGCCCTGGCGCTCATTGACCCGCCAGCCCTGGTTCATGCGGCCGTGGATCAGGTCAGCGGCCAGCCAGAGGTCCTCGGTGAGCTTGAATTTCCCGGCCAGCCCGGCCCACCAGGCCGAGACCGAGCCGCCAAAGGCCAGGCCGTTGTCTTCCTCCACCAGGGTCAGCCCCGGGGTCAAGAGGCCCTGGACCTTGCCGGCGTCCCCTTCCCCTTCGGACAGCCGCACGGCCGTGGACAAGGAGTTGCGGCCGCCCCAGGCCACCAGGGCGTAGGGCGTGAGCGTGACCGAGGGCGACAGGACCAGGGGCAGGGTGGCGAAGGCCCCGTCCATGTGGCAGTCCCGGGGCGGGACATGACCAGTGGCGTTAAAGGTATCCCAGAGGCGCAGGTACCCGACCGTGGCCGCCACATCCTCCCCGGCCAGGGGCAGGGTGAGCATGGCCACCCCGGCCGAACTGTCCTCCAGCACGGGACTCCCGGCAAACCCCGAGGCCAAGGCGAAATCCATGTACCCGACCTTGATCCTGGCCCGGGTGTCCGGGATGGCCGCATCGATGTAAATCTGGCGGACCATGGACCCGAAACTCCCGGCCGTGGTGGCGTCCCCCTGGCCCAGGGCCAGCCCGCCCTGACCCCAGGAGTTCGTGCCGAACTGGAGCTCCATGACCGCTTTCAGGTCGTCGCTGGCCACAAAGTCGAAGGAGAGCCGCAAGCGCTGGTCGATGGTGTCCGCATCCTGGTAGGGGGCGCCCTGGCGGCTGGACTGGAAGGACCAATGGCTGTTCAGGTTCTGGGACACCTGGAACTCCCCGGAGGTTTTCAGTTCCGCGGCCGGGACCGCCTGGGGGAAGAGCCCGGCCAGCAGGGCCAGGAGGCAAATCCCCAACAACCCAGGCTCCGGAAGGAGGAAAAAACGCCCGGGCCGCCCTGAACAAGGGGTATTTCGCGCCCGGCTGGAATTTGACTTGCCCATATCCCCCTCCATGCCTTAATCCTCAATCATCTGGCAAGAGTCGCCCGGCACAAATCCATCCTTTGTTCCCCAGGAGCAGGACCATGCCCGCCGTCATCCGTTCCCCCCGCACCCGCCTCCCCATGACCCTGGGCCTGGCCCTCCTGATCCTGACCGGCCTGACCATCCTGGCCGCGCTGTCGCCCTGGCCCGGCCTGGCCGCCGAGGCCAAACCCCGAGCCCGGGACCTGGGCGTGCCCTTCGAGGGGACGCCCGGCCCCTTGAACGCCATCACCGACGTACCCGGGGTGGAGGTGGGCCAGGTCACGCTCATCTCCGGCAAGGGCAAGCTGGAAGTGGGCAAGGGGCCGGTGCGCACGGGCGTGACCGCCATCCTGCCCCGGGGCAAGGGCAATCTCATGCCGGTGTTCGCCGGATTCACCACTTTCAACGGCAACGGGGAAATGGCCGGGGCGGCCTTTGTGGAGGAGACCGGAATCCTGGAGACCCCGGTGCTCATGACCAACACCCACAGCGTGGGCCTGGTCCGGGACGCGGTGGTGGCCTGGCGCAACCGGACCAAGCTGGACCTGCCCGACGCCCCGGACCCGGAATCCTGGCTGCCCCTGGTGGGCGAGACCCAGGACGACACCTTGAGCGACATCCTGGGCTTCCACGTCAAGAAGGAGCACGTCTTCCAGGCCCTGGACACGGCTGCGGCCGGACCCGTGGCCGAGGGCAACGTGGGCGCGGGCACCGGGTGCATGACCTTCATGTTCAAGAGCGGCATGGGCACGGCCTCGCGCAAGCTCGCCCCGGACAAGGGCGGGTACACCGTGGGCGTCCTGCTCCAGCCCAATTTCGGATGGGAGAGCCGCCCGCGCCTGCTGGTGGCCGGGCTGCCCGTGGGCCGCGAGGTCCCGGACCTGGCCCCGGTCATCGCCATGGACCGCCCCCTGGCCGGGGAAGGCTCCCTGTGCTGCGTGGTGGCCACGGACGCACCCTTGTTGCCCCATCAGCTCAAACGCCTGGCCCGGCGCGTGGCCCTGGGGATGGCCCGGGTGGGCTCATCGGCCCACAACGGGTCCGGGGAATTCTTCCTGGCCTTTTCCACGGCCAACCCGGAAGCGGGCAAGACCAGCGGCCTGCGTCCCTTAAGCATGCTCCCCAACCAGAAGATCGACGCCCTGTTCGACGCCGTGGTCGAGGCTGTGGAAGAGGCCATTGTCAACGGCCTGGTGGCCGCCGAAACCATGGAGGGGGCTGACGACAACGTGGCCTACGCCCTGCCCCACGACCGGCTGCGGGCCATCCTGGCCAAGTACAACCGGCTGGTCCGCTAGGTTTTCTATCTATTTCTTGGAGATGCCCATGAAACGCCTCCTCCTGGCCTTGGCCTTCATCACCCTGGCCCTGGCCCTGATCCTGCCTGGCCCGGCCCTGGCCCGGCAACCCCTGACCCGCGCCATCCCCCTGCCCAAGAGCGCCAGCCAGAAAGCCGCCGAGGCCCGGCCGGACTGGAGCATCATCGCCTACATCGCCACGGACGAGGAAGACCTGGCCAAGAACTACGACGAACGCATCGCCCAGATTTTCGCCACCCCCCTGCCCGGGAACCTGGAGTTCATCGCCGAGCGCGACACCTTTAAGCCCGACGGGGTGGAGCGCATCCTGCGCCAGGGCGCGGCCGAGCCCGTGCTCTTCCCCCTGCCCGAGGCCGACTCGGCCTCCCCGGAACATTTCGCGGAATTCCTGGACTGGGCGGCCAAAAACGCCCGGGGCAAGAAAAAGCTCCTGCTGGTCATCACCCATTCCTGGGGCTGGCGGGGGATCATCCAGGACTTCACCCTGCCGGGCGCGCCGGGCAAGGACTCCATGATGCCCCTGTCCTCCTTTGCCACGGCCCTGGCCAAGAGCGCGCTCAAGCCCGAAGTCATGTGGCTGGACGCCTGCGTGCTGGGCACCACGGAGTGCATCGAGGAATTCAAGCGTACCGCCCCCCTGCTGCTCCTCTCCCAGCGGGAGATGCCCTACAGCGGGTTCCCCTATGACCAACTCCTCTCCCTGCTGGGAAAAAACCCCAGCCCCCGGGAGTTCGCCCGCATCCTGCCCGCCCGCTACGTGGAGGCCTATGCCCACAATGGGATCATGACCACCGAGGAGGGCCTCTATTTCGTGACCTGCATGGCCAGCGTGGACACGGCCAAATGGGACCCCTTTGCCCGGGACTTCGCCGCGCTCACCCGCCTGCTGAAATCCGCCGGGATGCGCCGCAAGTTGGCTGAAAACCCGAACTGGGCCAAGACCCTGGCCGATCCCCTGGACCAGAACGCCGATTTGGTGGAGTTCCTCAAACAGGTCCCGGCCCTGGTTCAGGACCGCCGGGTGGACAAGGCCGCCCGCGCCCTGCTCTCCCGCATCGGCTATCCGGCGGACATCTCGGCCCAGACCGCCGAGACCCGCGTCCTGGACCCGGCCCAGGGCGGACGCTCCTTCGAACTGCGCGTGGACAGCGACGGGCTGGTGAGCGGCAACAAGACCCTGGAGGACATCAAGGCCCGCTGGAGCGAGGCCAACCAGGGCCTGGCCCAGCCCCCGACCCTGTCCTTCTCCCTGGTGGACATCCCCAGCCCCTCGGGCCGGGACCGGGAGTTCGTGGTCACCGGAAACCTGACCGATCCCTTTCACTTCCGGCCCTGGCTGGCCGGGACCCAGTACTTCTCCCAAAGCCAGACCGACGCCAAGGGCCAGACCCGGCGCACCACCTTCTCCCGGGAAAAGGACTATTTCGTGGCCGACCGCTTCCCCAACTCCAGCTTCCTGGTGGCCGAGGCCCACACCCAGGGCGCGCCCTTCCTGCACGGGGTGGGCATCGTCCTGTACCCGGACATGCCCGAATCCATGGACCGGGCCAAAGACCCGGCGACCGGCCTGGCCGGGCCGTACCTCTACCGCTCCATGGCCTTCAGCCGCCGCACCGGCTGGGGCGACGTCTCCCTGCTGGCGCCCAGGAAGTAGGCCCCGGGCCTGCCCCTACCGGACGGAAGCCCCGGCCAGGCGGGCGGTGGTTTCGATGGCGATTTTGGCGATAAGAGCGGCCGAGTCCCAGTTCATCATGATGGAGTGGTCCACGGTGTGGTGGTAGCCCCAGCGGTCCAGGTTCTCCAGGCGGTTCATGTGCTCGTTCAAGAGCACCACGGGATAGCCGAGGTCCGAGAAGATCAGGCCGTCGGTGTTGTACAGGTAGCTTTTGTCGTCAAAGCGGGGCCGCAAGGTCGGGGTGAGGCCGGATTTTCCGGGCGCGCCCAGGTGATGGGCCGCGTCCATGGCCAGGGCGGCCATCTCCAGGGAGGCCGGGTCTTGGCCCGGGTTGATCTGGAACACGCGGTCGCCCTTTTCCCGCCAGCCGATCATATCCATGAGCACCAGCCCGGCGATGTCCTTTTTCTGGCCCAGGATCCGGGCCAGGAAGTCCCGCGCGCCCAGGTCGTCGGCCGGGAACTCCTCGCCGGTGAAGTGCACCAGCCAGATTTCCCGCTGGGGCTTGGCCTCTTTCAGGATGACGGCGGCGCGCAGGAGGGCGGCCGTGGCCGAGACGTTGTCGTCCGCCCCGGGGGCCGAGACGCGCGCCCCGGTGGCCGCGTACACGTCCTCGCAAAAGGCCGTGTCGATGTGATCGCCCATGAGCACCGGCTTTTGGGACAGGACCGGGTCCGAGCCCGGGATCACGGCGATGAGATTGGTCTGGGCGTGGCCCCGCCAGGGGAAGTCCTGGCGGAAGGTGGTCAGGCCCAGGGTCTGGTAACGCTCCTCCAGGTATTGCACCAGGAGGGGGAGCTGGTTGTCCGGGGTGATGTTGTTCTTGGCCGTGAAACGGGCCGTGCGCTTGCTGATGGGGAACACGGCCTCGCGTTCGCCGTCCAGGGTAAGCACGTCGCGTTGGTAGGCCTTCTGGAAATCAGCGGGCCAGCGGCGCACCGCGACCTTGGTCCGGGCCAGGGCCGGGAGGGTGGTGGGGAAGGCCTTCCAGGCCAGATCGGCAGGCCAGGCCACACCCGTATTCGGGCCGGAATCCGAGACAGTCACCCGCCAGGCGGCGGGCTTACCGCTGACGCGCACGGGCTGGGGCACTATCCGGCACAGGGGGGCCGGAGGGGCGGCCTGGCGCAGTTCGGGCATGCGCAGGGTGGGCAGCCAGGCCGGGGCGTCCGGGGCCAGGGCGGCCGAGTCGCCGGCCTCGGACCACAGGCAGTCCCCAAAGGCGGGCTTGTCGTACAGGCCCGGGAGCTCCAGGATGTCGGCGAAAATCAGGAAATGCTCCTCGGGACGGGACGGGTCCAAGACCGTGGGCAGGAGCGGGGCCGGGTCCGGGCTCTCCTGGCGCAGGAGGTCGGCCGGGGTCCAGCGCCAGGCGGTCTCGGGCTGGCCGGAAAGCCGCCAGCGGGGCGCGGCCCAGGTCAGCCGCCCGGTGTCGTCGCGCACGGGCCAGACCTCGAACTCCACCGGATCGGCCGGGCCGATGCGGCCGGTACGCAGCAGGGCCTGGCGCAGCAGGGTGAACTGAAGTTCGCCGCGCTCCTTCATAAAATCCGGGAGCAGGGCCGCGCCCTGGTCGGCCGGAGCCAGGCCCAGGGCCATCTCCCGGGGGCTGGCCCCCAGGTACAGGGGCTGGCGCTGCTCGGAATTGGCCTCCTGGTGCATCCAGGGGTCCGGGTCCACGGCCAGGGCGGCCAGATTGGGGGCCAGGGGCCGGGCCAGGGCCTCCACCGGTACGGGCCGGGGCGCTGGCGGCTGAGCGCAGCAGGAGGCCAGCCAGCCGGAAAGGCCCAAGGCCAGAATAAGGACCAAGGCCCGGGACATGGCCCGGGAAAAGAACAGACCCTGGGCGCGCGGCCGTGCGGTCATGAGGCCTCCGTGCGGGCTATTCCAGATGCCCGGCGATATGGTTCAGGATGATGCGTCGGGTGATCTCCCCGACCAGAATTCCTTTTTCGTCCAGCACGGGCATGGCCGTGACCCGCTTGTCCACAAAGAGCCGGTTGGCCTTGAGGAAAAGATCCTCCGGCCCGATGGCCACGTAGTTGGCGGACATGATCTCGGAAACGGGCCGGTCCTTCTGGAAATCCAGGGCCTTGCGCAGGTAGGACAGGGCGTTCTCCTTGCTCTCCAGGAGCTGATAGGCCTTGGTGTCCAGGATATCCTCGGGCAGGATGAGGTGCAGGAAATCAAAGATGGTGACCACCCCGAGGAGGCGGCCCGCCCCGTCCACCACATAGCTCATGCGCGAGCTGTCCGGGATGGTTTTGTACAGCTTGATGACCGCGGCCAGGGGCATCTGGGGCGGGACCCGGACCAACTGGGTGCGCATCATCTCGGAAACCTTCATGCAGCCTCCTTGGGGCAGCCAAGTGGCCCGGGCTTTGGCTCGGACGCAGGTGGCCCCTGTCCGGCCTCTTTGTGAGGGCCGGGACAGGGGCCACGCGATTCTAGGCCAAAAGCTCCTTGGCCTGACGCATGAGTTCGGCAATGGCCAGGCCCTGGGGGCAGGCCTTCTCGGCCTGGCTGAAGTCCAGGCGGTCCAGACCCTGGCGGAACTCCTCGGGCAGTCCGGCGAACACGTTCCGGGCCAGGTCCTGCTCCTTGTAGTCGTGGTAGTACATGAGGCAGCGCATGACCTCGTTCACCGGGGCGGACAGCCCGGCCACGGCCTCGTCGCAGACCCCTGAGCACCCGGCGCAATAGCCGCTCTTGGTTTCATGGGCGTACTGCTGCAGCAGCTCGAAGTCCCCGGCGGCCAGGGCGGTCTGGTCCCGGGCCGCAGCCACGTTGGCCGAGAGGATGGAGAGGTTGGGCATCTGGGAGCAGACCGTGGCGATGCGCTCGTCGGCCCACACGGCCTTAAGCTTGGCCTGCTTGTCCGAGAACCCCTTTTTCAAGAAGGCGTCCAGCATCTTGCCCTCGGCCGCGCTCTCCGGGAGCTGAGGTCCCTGCCCCTGGGTCTTCATGGCCACCAGGCCCATCCCGGCCTTGTGACTGGCGTCCATGGCCGCCTGCATCTTGGCCTCGCCCATGATCCGGAAGTTGTAGCTGAACATGCACGCGTCCACCCAGCCGGACTTGGCTGCGGCCGAAAGGCAGTCGGCCATGTTGGAGTGGGTGCTGAACCCGATGTTCTTGATCCGGCCCGAGGCCTTGGCCTTTTCCATCCAGGCCAGGATGTCCGGGGTAATGTCCGAGAAGCTTGAGATGCCGTGCACGTAGAAGAGGTCCACGTACTCGGTCTGGAGCCGCTTCAAGCACTGCACGAAGCGGGTCTCGAAGTCACCCTTGCCAGCCACCAGCTTGGTCACCAGGAAGATGTCCTTGCGGGCCGCCGGGTTCTTGCCGAAGTACCGGCCCATGCCCTCTTCGCTCTGGCCGTTGCCGTAGACCTCGGCCGTGTCCCAGTAGGTGATACCCCAGTTCACAGCCTGTTTGAGCATGAGCTGGTTGTTGATGGTGTCGAACATGCCGCCCAGGGTCAGGATGGGCACCTCGGCCCCGGTCTTGCCCAGTTTGCGCTTGGGCATGGTCGCGGGCTTGGCCGCGTCCTGGGCCAGGGCCGGAACAGCGCCCAGTCCGGCGGCCATCCCGGTGGCGGCCACCGCGCCGAATCCGGCGGTCTTGAGGAATCCACGCCGGGTCAAGCCCGGGGTTTTGGTTTCGTGTGCAGCCATGGGGACCTCCTTGGTCTCACGGTGAAAGAACAATGGTTAAGCCAGCATCCTGGTCCGGCGGGAACGGGACTCGTTCTCGCTGGTGACCCGGATGCCACGCAAGCCGGATATGGGGCACTCGTGTTCACACAGACCGCAGCCGATGCAGCGCGAGGGATCGACATGGGGTTGCTGGAGCCGGACCACCACCTGCATCTCCTGGCCCTGGGCCAGGGGCGCGGGCCAGCCCAAATCCTTGGACGGTTCTCGGGCCAGGGTCAGCCCGGCCGGGGAAAAGGCGGCCACCTGGACCGGCTCGGCCGCCAGCCCGCCTGTCGGTAACGCCGAGGGGCGCAGGAAATAATCCCCGGAGGCCAGGTTGACCGGGGGCAGGGTCAGGCCGGTCAGGGCCAGGGTCCGGCCCTGGACCGAGGCCGCCTTGCCCGCGCCGCCGCGCACCGGGGCAAAGACCACCCGGGTGAAGATGGCCTTGGGGCTCACCGGGCACAATTCCTGGCACACGATGCAGGGCCGGTCCATGGCCCAGGGCAGGCAGCGGGTGCGGTCCACAAAGGCCGTGCCCAGGCGCACCGGCCCCTTGGCCGCGAAATCGCCCCGGCCCTGTTTCTCCTCCAGGCTTAAAGGGCGGATGGCCGAGGTGGGACAGACCTGGCCGCAGGCCACGCAATTGGGCTGGCAGCCGCTGGACCCCAGACGGTAGTTGAGCATGGGCGTCCACAGACCCTGAATCCCGGCCTCGGTCAGGGTGGGATGGATGACATTGGCCGGGCAGACCCGCATGCACTGGCCGCAGCGGTCGCAGCGGGCCAGGAAGCGGTCCTCGTCCAGGGACCCGGGCGGCCGGATGAGCTGGGGGTTGTTGTTCGGGCCGGAGAAGCCCGAAAGGGCCCAGGCCGGAGCGGCCAGGAGCCCGGCGGCCGTGGCGGCCAGGAGCCCCCGCCGGGTGGTGTCGGGCAGGGGGATCTCCCCGGCGGCCGAGGGCTGGCCCGCGAACACGATGCGCTTGGCCGGGCAGACGTCCAGGCAGTTGAAGCACAGGACGCACTCAGCCGTGCGGATCGCACCCGAGGGATGGCAGCCGCCCTCGCAATGGGCCTCGCACAGATGGCAGTCCCCGCAGGTGTCCTTGGCCTTGCCGATGCGCCAGGGGGTGAAGCGGTTCATGAACCCGAACAGCGCGCCCAGGGGGCAGAGGATGCGGCAGAAGAACCGAGGCACGGTCAGATTCAGGAGCACCACGGCTCCGAACAGGGCGGCCAGGGTCCAGGCGTGGGCGTAGAACCGGGGCTTGGTGGCCAGGACCTGGAAGGGCCGGTCGAAAATGGGGGCCAGGACCAGGTTCACCGAGCGGTGGATGAGCGGCAGGGGGTCGAGCAGCCCGGTCTGGAGGGACCCGGCCAGGGCCGAGGCCAGAAAAAAGACCAGCAGCAGGTACTTGATGACCTGGGCCGGACGGTAGCGGTTGTCCGCGATGCGCTCGGCGCTGCCCTGGCCCAGACGGGCCAGCCAGCCCGTGAACTGGTTCAGCGCGCCCAAGGGGCAGACAAAGCCGCAGAAAACCCGGCCCAAAAACAGGGTGGGCAGGATGATGGCCAGGCCCCACCACAGGCCCGGGGTCAGGGTCCCGGTGGACAGCAGCGTGCCGATAGCGGGCAGGGGGTCCAGGGTCAGGAGCCAGTTGATGGGCCAGCCGCGCAGTTGGTACCAGGCCGCGCCCAGGCTGGCCACCACGCAGAACCAGACCAAGAGCAGGAAAAAGAAGCCCTGGCTCACCCGCCGGGCGGTGACGATGCGCAGGGCCATCCTAGCCTCCCTGCTCCACCAGGACCGGGTCCAGGCCCTGGTAGTTCACGGTCCCGGCTCCCATGGCCTGGGCGGCCAGGAGATAGGGGACCTCCTCGGGCGCGCGGCCGAGCACGGACAGACCGGCCGCGTCGGCGGCCACCGGGTCCGTGGACACAATCATGGTGTTGGTGGCCGCCAGATCGGCCATGGACCCGCCCGTGGGGCCGTTGGTGAGCATGGCCGTGGTCCCGTCCAGGATGCACAGGGTGGGCCGGATGAGCATGGACAGTTCGGCGATGATGGAGTTGATGTCCTGGTGGAACACGCTGCGCCGTCCGCCGAGCAGGCCGTACCAATTCTTGAGGATCATGGAGGCCCCGGCCCGGTGGTGGTCCTTGATGGGGGCCACGGCCAGGACCTTGTTCACCCCGTCAAAGGCCTTGGCCAGGACCGGCCAATTCTGGATCAGCCGGCCCCCGGCCAGGCTCACGGAGGCGAACAGGTTCTCCGTGGGCAGAAGGATCTTGGCCCCGGACTGCCGGGCGGCCTCGGCCAGGCCCGCCAGTTCGAAACAGCTCTCGGGATTGTGGATGGGATTGTCGGTGATGAGCACCCGCCCTGCCCCGGCCTGTTTGCACTGGGCCACCAGGGCCACCACCAGCTCGGGGTGGGAGGTGGCCCCCAGGCTGGGCGGGGAGGCAAAGGCCGCGTTGACCTTGATGAGCACGGTGTCGCCCTTGGTAATGAACCGGCCGATGCCGCCCAGGGCGTCCAGGCCCCGGCCCAAGGTCTGGGCCCGGTCCGGCCCCCGGACAATGGCCACCCGGGCCTTTGGTCCGGCGAACTCGGGCAGGGAGAAGTCCGGCAGCCCGGCCAGGGTTTTTTCCGGGGGCAGGGCCGAGGGTCCGGACCCGTCGTAGAGCGCGGCGAACACCCCGCCCGAGGCCAGGGCCAGGCCCGAGGCCACGGCCGCCCGGGTCAGGAAATCGCGGCGGGTCAGGGCCGCCTTGAGCAGGAGATCGGGGTCGTGGGCCGTCCCGTTTCCGTGTTCCGTGGACTTCATTGTCCGCCCTCCCGAGGGGTCGCCCCCAGGGATGTGCTGACGTTTAAGGCCAGTTCCAAGGCCGCCTCCGGGCTGGAGGCCGCGTGGACCCCCGCCAGATAGGAACCTTGGGCGAAGATCAGTTCGATGTCGCCCAGGGCGTCCAGGAGCCGTGCGCCAAGAGGGGCTCCGGCAGGCAGGGGCAGTTCCTTGCCCCCGTTGTCCAGGATGAATTTGGCATAATCCCGGACCAGGCCCCTGGCCTCGGCCTCGCTGGCCCGGCGGGACAGGAAGGCCGTGCCCTCGCCCGAGGCCAGGCGGTAGGCGGCGCAGTACACCCCGCCCAAACCCTGCATGCCAAAGGCGTCGGAAGCCAGGAGCTGGACCGTGTCCGGAGCCAATCCCTGGGCCGGAAACAGGGAGGAGTCGTCCCTGACCCCCTGGGTCTTGGGCAGGCGGTCCAGAAGATTTTTGGCCAGGCTGGTCAGGCGCTCGGCCGTGCCCGGGGACTGGGAGTCGGCCACGAACTCGGCGTAATAGGGACCCGAGGCCAGGAACAGGGCGTTGCCCGCCAGGTATCCGTGCTCGGTCAGGTCCAGGCGGGTCCCGCCCGGACGGCGCTGGGCGGAAAAGACCGAGAAGGCGTCCGTGGGCTCGGCCATGGCGTAGAGGAAGACCTCCACGAACCCGCCCGCCCCGGCCGTGAGCCGCTGGCAGGCCAGTTCCTTGAAATTGGCGGCCAGGTACAATTCGGCCTTGCCGTCGATCTTGTCCGGCAGGGTCTCGGGGCTGAAGAACTCAGGACCGCCCACCGGGGAGAAGCCCTCCACCCCGGCCGGGAGAAAGGCCCCCAGGGGCGAGGAGGCGGCGGAAGACCGGGCCGTGCCCGGGGCTGAAAGGGCCGTGAGCACGGCCGGGCTGAAGTCCGCCTGTTTCAGGCCCACCCACAGGGCGGACAGGGCCAGGACGGCCAGGACCGACCAGGCCGCAAAATTCTGTCCCGGCCCGACCGCCGTCTTTCTCCGCGCCATATTTCCTCCAGGACTCCGGGCCAGTTCAGAAAAGAACCAAGTCCCGGACCCGAATCCGTCCGAGGACCGCTACCGGGAAACAGAACCTGGCCCGGCTGAAGAATGAGAAGAGTTATTGTTCTTCATAAGTGATCATCGCGCCCGCCGGGGTCAATACCCGTTTCTGAAAACCACCTTTAGCGGCCCAGGGGCTTGTCCGTCTTCAGGTCATATTTGGGCGGGAACTTCAGGGTCTTGAGCAGATAGTCCTCGGGCGCGGCCACGCTCAAATCCCCGTCCAGGACCAGGAAGCGCAACTCGGAGGAGGGGACCACGCCGCCTGCCGCGGCCTTTTCCAGGCGGGCCATGGTGTCCCCGTAAAAGCCGTCGGTCTTGCTCTTGTGGAACTGCTTGCGCCACTCCAGCCACTTCTTGGCGTCCTGGTTGGCCTGGACCACGAAGACATAGGCCCGGGCGGCCTGGGGGCAGTCTTCTTCCAGGTACAGGGTGTACTCCAGGGGATCGGCGGCCAGATTGTAGCGGGCCAGGCGCTCCTGCTCCCCTTCCTCGATGAGCCAGGCGGCCGGGCAGGTCAGGGAGGCGGCGAAATCAGCCACGGTCCCGAACACAAAATTCGGTTCGTTCTCCCGGGCCAGAAAATCCCCGGACAAGAAGGCCGGTTGGGCGGTGAACGGGACCAGGCCGTGCTGCTGGCGGAACTGAAGGGCTCCTGGTCCGGCGGCCTGGGCCGAGGCGGCCAGGACCAGGACCAGGACCAGGACCAAGGTGGGGGCAAGGCGGCGAACCATACGTCCTCCTTGAGCGGATCAGGAAAAGAGGCCCGGGGGAATCCCCCGCCCGAATCCGGCCCGCATCCAGGCCGGAACCAACGACGTGACTCAAGCTTATGCGAGGGAAAGGCCGAGGAGACAAGACCCAAAACTCTGAAGGTCTTGCCTAATCCTCCAGCGGGAGCCAGGGCCAAGTTTCCCACCAGCCCGGGCCGGTGTCAATGGGCGATCCAAAGGCCCTACCCGTCCTCGTCCTTGGGCCGCATCTCCTCTTCGATGAGGCTCTTGGCCCGAACCGGCAGAAGGATATCCACCACGGTGCCCTGGCCCAGGCGGCTTTCGATATGGATGTCACCGCCCAGGCGGTTTAATATGCTGGAGGTGATGTACATGCCCAGGCCCGTGCTTCCGGTCTTCTTGGTGGTGAAGAAGGGGTCGAAGATGTGGCGCAGGGTCTCGTCGTTCATGCCCTTGCCCAGATCCTTGACCCGCATGAAGACCGTATCCACGTCGCGCTGCCCGGTCTGGATGACCACGGCCTGGTCCGGGGTGGAGGCGGTCACGGCGTTGGACAGGACATTGACAAAGACCTCCTGCAACTGGCGGGAATAGGTGGCGATGGAGGGGAGCTTCCTGTCCAGGTCCAGGCTGATATGCACGTTCTTGTCCAGGGCCTCCTTGCTGATGACCCCCGAGGCCAGGCGGACCAACTCGTTCATGTCGTGGAACCCGAGCTTCTCGTCAAAGAGGTTCTGGTAGCCGATCAGGTAGTGGGTGATGTTCCGGCAGCGGTCCAGGGCCAGGGAGATCTTGCCCGCCACGGCCTCGAACTTGTGCTTGTCGGTCTCGGGAATGGCCGTGGACAGGACGACCATGTCCTTGAGCAGGCCCACGTTCTCGTTGATGATGGCCAGGGGGTTGTTGATCTCATGCCCGATGCCCGTGGCCAGGGTGCGCACAAAGGACAGGCGCTTGAAATGCCGCTCGCCCACGGCCTTGTCCCGGGCCTCGTGGGCGTCCTTGATGTTCAGCACGATGCGGCCGGACACCCGGCGCACGGCCAGAAGCACCACCAGCCCGGCCAGCAGGAAGAAGATCAGATTGGTGAACCGGAAGGCCTGCACCTCGCTTAAAGGAGTCAGGTGCGGGGTCAGGGTCACCAGCACGAAATCCGTGTCCGCCACCAGGGCCGTGCAGGCCAGGAAGCTCCGCCCGTCCGGCCCGGTCACGGTCTTGAAGGCCATCTCGTGGGAGGGCAGGGGCAGCTCGAAGGGCAAGGGCGCAAGGGCCGGGCCGAAAAGCACGGAATCGGTCTGGAGCACGCCCTGGCGGTTGACCACCAGGGCCTCCACCTCGGGCTCCACCGGAACCATGAGGGCGTTTAAGGCCGAGGCGTCCACCGTGGCCTTGAGCACCCAGGGCGCGCCGTCCTCGGCCAGACGCCGCACGGCCGTGACCAGATGCGGGGTGTGGCGCAGGCCCGTGAACACCTGGCTCACGCAGACCCCCTGGTCCCGGGCCTGATGAAACCAGTCCCGATCCGAATAATCGGCGCGAACCAGGCTGTACGGGCCATGATAGGCCACCTGGGTCCCGTTCCCAGCCACCAGCCCGATGTCCACCACGGCCCCGGTCTCCTCGTTCAAGGCCCGGTAAATCCGGCCCAGGGTCTTTTCCTCGCGCAGTTCGTCCAGCGAGTACAGGGACAGAAACAGGCGCAGGCCCTCGGTCTTCTTGTTCAGCAGATGGGCCAGGCGATCCTGGCGCTTGTCAAAGAGGAAGCGAACCGGGGCCTTGGCCTGGGCCACCAGATCCTCCTTGAGCCGCTGGGAGTCCACCACCAGGATGATGAACAAAGGGGCCAGGACCACCAGGGAGGAAAAGATCATGATCTTGCGCCTGATCTTGGCGTAGTCGTGTCCGGACACGTCCTTGACGCTCAAGGTCAGGGTGTCGAAAAGGGGATTGATCCAGGAAAAGAGGAAGCGAATAAGGGAGTTCATGATCTGCCAGGGGGGTTGAAGGGTCCAAAGCGCTGCAATCTGCTTCATTACTCCCAGGCCGGGCAAGATTCAATCCTTTTTGCGCCAAAGACGAAGGGCCTGAAAGGATTCAGCAAAGGCGAAAGAGGAGTGGCCCAATCCCGGGGCGGCCATTGGCCTTGCCCGAAACGCCCTCTCGGGGAGACCGGAACATCCAGGATCAGAAGGGGTCCGGGACCGGGGGCGCGGAAGGAGCGGGCTCGGCGCCCGGGTCCGGGGCCTGGGCTACGGCCTGGGCCTTGCGGCAGGAGGCGCAGAGCACCGTGAGGCCCCCTGGGCCAGCCGCTCCGGCCTCGACCTGGACCACGTCCAGGGCAGCCCCCTCGTCCGCCTTGGCCCCGCAGGCCTGGCAGGCCCCCCCGGCCTGGGCGATGAGGGCCGCCTTCTGCTCGGGTTCCACGGCCATGCCCGGGGCGCGGATCTTGAAACGGCCCGGGGTGTTGCGCTCGGCAAAACTCATGGCCTCGGAGCGGATGGGCAGACCCGGGGAGATATCCACCCGGGCCAGCTTGTGCAGTTGGCTCAAGTTGAAGCCCTGCTCCACCTTGACCAAAGCCTCCACGGAAAGGGTGATCTCCTTGTCCACGCCGGAAAATTGACTGCCGTCGGCCCTGGCGAACTGGCGCACGTTATAGAAGATGAAAAAGAAGGGAAAGGCCACCTTCTGCTCCTTGAGGATGGAGTCGTAGGTCAGGTACGTGACCGGCGCGTACTTGTAGATGCCTGCGGCGATGAACTTGATCAGGCTCGGGATTTCCTCGGTCTCCAGGTCGTCCTTGCCCTCGTCGCGGCGGGTGCGCACCCGGATGACCGCATACGGGGCCATGAGGCTGAACGAGTCCGTGAGCCACTTCACCTCCGAGGCCACGAAATACTGCCGGGTCTTTTCATTGGTCAGCAGGAATTTGATGATGTTGTATCCGGCCGAACCCTCCTTGCAGATGTACCCGTATTTCTTCAGCCAGATTTCCCGCATGGCGTCGATCTGGGAAGACCGGATATCCCCCTCGCCGGTGACGGATTTCACGGCCTTGGCCTTGGCCCGGGTGATCATGTAGCTCAAGGCGCAGATGAACAGGAGACCGGCGATGATGACCGCCGGGATGATCCCGGCCGAGTACCAGACCAGGGCGAAGACAAAGAAGGTCGAGGTGCAGACCAGCTTGGCGACGATGTGTTTCGGGCCTTCCTCTTGCGCCATATTCCGCCTTTCCCCTCAATTTGAAATCCCGGACCCGGCCGGGCAGCCGGGCGAGGGACGCATTCTGGTTTCCCTGTTGTTGAGGCCTGCATATCTTATTTTTTTTCCAGAGGGAACTCTCGGGAGGAGGAATCCCACGAAAAAATGCAGGCTTACCCGGTGCTGCGGACAGGAGAGGGCCAGGGACGGATGCGGCGCTAGGCCGGACCCCGGCCCGAGGCCAGGAGCTTGAACCGCTTCAGGAACAGGGACCGAACCGTTTCCGGGGCTTGGGGCCCAATGACCAGGCCGGGCGGCGGAGGCGGAAGCTCACGCCAGGCCGTGCGATCCGTGGGCGCGATGACCTGATCCCGCTCGGCAGCCAGGATGGCCAGGTCCGCAGCCTTGACCTCGGCCGGTTCCGGAAAGGCCAAACCGTATTTGGCGGCCATGGCCCGGGCCAGGATGTCCTCCATGCGCCCAAACTCGGGCAGCACGGCCTTGAGCGGGGAGATCAGGTCCCCCAGATAGGCCTCGGGCGCGTCGTGCATGAGCGCGGTCAGGGCCAGGGCCGGGCCGTGCCGCGCACAAACCAGGTCCGCCACCAACAGGGAGTGCTGGGCCACGGAATAATGGAACTTCACATGCCCGTTGAAACGGCACAAAAAGGCCAGGGACTGGGCGATATCCTCGATGCGGATGCGCTCGGGATCGGGGTTCAGGACATCCAGGATGCCCGCGTTCGTGTGGACCTTGCAGACCATGCCTTCTTCTCCGGGGTGGCGCGTATGACCTATGGTACACCCTGGCCCGCCCCAGGGCAAACACCGCCCGGCAGGACCGTCAGATGGCCGGGACTCCATCATTTCTGCTGTGGCCAGGGGGAAATGCATGGAACAGAGCCGCCACCCGCTGATATTGAATATACCATTGCGCCCAAGATCAGACCATGAAGCGCCGTTGCAGTTTGCGCGCCCCCTTTTTCGCCTCGCCCATTTTTTTGCTTGCCTTCTTTCTTGAATATGGCAAGAGATATTTCGTAGCGTTTGGATACAATACCACCAAGTGACAAAGGAGACCGTCAATGGATGACTATCTGAAAGAAGCGTTGGAGATCGTCAAAGCCCAGGCCAGCGTACGGAACATGACCGAGGAAGAGATCACTTCCATGGTGGTCAAGCTGGCCAAAGGCATCCGGGACATCGCCGGGGGCGGAGTCGTGGAAGAAGCGGACACCGCCACCTGTGATCCCAAGAAGGCCATCAAGGAAAAATCCATCACCTGCTGCGAATGCGGGAAGTCCTTCAAGATTCTGACCAAGAAGCATCTTGGCACCCACGGCCTGACCCCCATCGAGTACAGGGCCAAGTGCGGGTACAAGAAGGGCCAGCCCCTGGCCTGCAAGGCCCTGGCCCGGGCTCGCAAGCAGAAGATGACCGAAATGAAGCTGTGGGAGCGCCGCGGCAAGAACAAGGCTGAAAAGAAGTAGTCCGAGTCCTTTAAGAATACTCCCGGCGGCCGGGGGCGGCGTCGAACACGCGGCCGCCCTCTTTCCCCGGTGAGCGGCCGGGAGGCGGGCGGGCCAAGACGCGCCCCCTCCGGCCTCGACCGAGCGGTGCGGATCGCAGGAGTATTGTTTCGTGCCAAGCGACCTGACCCTGATCTTCGACTCTGTCAGCGAACAGGGCGCCCCCAACCATTTCCGGACCATGACCGGCCCCTGGAACACGGCCATCGACCGGCCGCCCTCGCGCCTTGGCCTGGACAGCCTCCTGGCCTCGGGCAGCGAACAGCCCTCGTGGTCCGAGCTGGCCGGAATCATCCGGGGACTCAGGAAAAACGTGGTGGTCGTGGACCTGCG
Organism: uncultured delta proteobacterium; assembly: GCA_903835685.1. GTDB lineage: Bacteria > Desulfobacterota > Desulfovibrionia > Desulfovibrionales > Desulfovibrionaceae > CAILNX01. Next base: position 2,517 of record CAILNX010000058.1, on the reverse strand, counting down.
CCAGGAATCCCACGCCCTCCTGGCCGGGCATCCGGTGAGCTGGTACAGGGTCAAGAATTGGGCCAACAAGGGGATGAGCCTAGCCGAAGTGAAGGCCGACGAACGAGGCCGCATCGAGGCCCTGCCCGTCCCAGGCGCGGCCCTGGTGGCCCGGGTGTCGGCCAAGGATATTGAGGGCCGCCTGACCGCCGTGAGCACCGAGAAAATCATCTACGACCAGGCCCAAAGCGAGGAGCAGGCCGCAGGCTCCCTGGGGCTCGGATATCTGCGCATCCCGGTGACGGACCATTCCCGCCCCTTGGATGCGGACGTGGACCGCTTCATCCTCTTTATCCGGAATCTCGCCCCGGACGTCTGGCTCCATTTCCACTGCCACGCCGGGGATGGACGGACCACCACCTTCCTGCTCCTCCACGACCTGCTGCGCAACGCACGCGCCCTGGACCTTGAGGAGCTGGCAGCGCGCCAGCACCTGCTCGGCGGGGTGGACCTGCTGCACAGGCCCCACACCGGATGGAAAGAAGCCCTGTACAACGAGCGGGCGGCCTTTGTGACCCGGTTCGCCGAGTACGCCCGGACCCGGGATTTTAAAACCGTGACCTGGTCCGAATACCTGGCCGGGGGGTAGGCGAAAAGAGGACCGGATCGCAAAAAAGAGAAAAGGGCTTCCAGCATTTCTGCTGCAAGCCCTTCAATTTACTGGTAGCGGGGGCAGGATTTGAACCTACGACCTTCGGGTTATGAGCCCGACGAGCTACCGTACTGCTCCACCCCGCGCCAAGGAAAGGTGTATGTAGTCATCTGCCGGATGGATGTCAACAGCTATTTACAGGGCGTCCCAAATTCATTAACTGCCCGGGACATGAACGCCCACGACTCCCTTTCCCTGGTCATCCCGGTCTATAATGAAGAGGAGAACCTGGCCGACCTCCTGGCCCAGGTCCAGATGGCCGTCCGCGACCTGGGCCGCCCCTTCGAGATCCTCTTCATCGACGACGGCAGCACGGACCAGAGCCTGGCCCTCATCCGGGGCATGGCCCAGGCCCACCCCGAGGTGCGCTATCTGGCCTTTGCGGCCAACGCCGGACAGTCCGCGGCCTTTGCCAAGGGGTTTGAGGCCGCCCGGGGCCAGTGGATCGTGACCATGGACGCCGATCTCCAGAACGACCCGGCGGACATCCCGGCCATGCTGGCCAAGCAGGCCGAGGGCTTCGACATGGTCATCGGCTGGCGGGCCAAGCGCAAGGACAGCTTCATGAAGCGCTACGGGTCGAAGATCGCCAATGCCGTGCGCTCCCGCCTGACCCGGGACGGGGTGCGGGACACGGGCTGCTCGCTGAAAGTCATGCGCGCGGACATGGCCCGGCGACTGCCCTGGTTCAAGGGCATGCACCGCTTTCTCCCGGCCCTCATGCGCATGCAGGGCGCGAGCATTGCCGAGATCAAGGTCAACCACCGGCCCCGCACCCGGGGGGTGTCCAAGTACGGGACCTGGGACCGGCTCAAGGCCGGGGTCTACGACCTCTTCGGCGTGCGCTGGCTCATCGCCCGGGCCATCCGGCCCGAGATCAAGGAACAGAAATAGCCCGGCCCCGAACACCCATGGACAAAAAGACCGTAAAGCCCCTTTTCAAGGGACTCCTCTTTCTGGCCCTGCTCGGCCTGGCCGTGGCCGTGGCCCGCTGGTCCGGCCTGGACCACGCCCTGGACCAGGGCTGGATCGACACCGAGGTCCGGGGGCGCGGCCTGCACGGCGTGGCCCTGTTCCTGGGCGCGGCGGTGCTGGCCACGGCCGTGGGCCTGCCCCGCCAGATCGTGGCTTTTTTGGGCGGATACGCCTTCGGCTTTGTCAACGGCACGATCCTGACCAATGTGGCCGTGGGCGTGAGCTGCGCCATGGGGGTCTACGGCGCGCGCTTCCTGGGCCGGGACTTCATCTTTCAGCGCTTCGGCCACCGCTTCCGGCGGCTGGACGGGTTCCTGCGCTCCGACCCCCTGACCATGGCCGTGGCCATCCGCTTCTTTCCCGTGGGCAACAACCTGATCACCAATCTGGCCGCCGGGGTGAGCAGCGTGTCCGCGCCTATCTTCATCCTGGGCTCGTTTTTGGGTTATCTGCCCCAGACCGTGGTCTTCGCCCTGTTCGGCAGCGGCATGGACGTGGGCTCCTGGGAGCGCATGGCCGTGAGCGTGGCCCTGTTCGCGGCCTCCTCCCTCATGGGCGTACGGCTGTACCGGCGGTACAAGGCCCAGACCGGGACCACCCTGGACGAGGATGAAGGGGACGACGGGGCAGATCGGCCCGCAGGCCAGAAACCGAAGAAGGACTAAGATTGAATCCCCAAAAGGCGCTCTGCTAAGAACAAGAATAAGATAACTAAACAACCACCAGCTAAAAGCTGGTGGGTTTTGTTACAGCGGACTGAAAGTCCAGCTAAAGACCGGCAGGCTTCGCAGCCGGTTCCTTTTCAACATCAAATCCATCATTGGGATCACGTTCAAAATGATGCGCAAGGT
>CAILNX010000057.1 GCA_903835685.1 uncultured delta proteobacterium | reverse complement strand
GCCATTCCTGCTGGCGGTTCTTGATCTGCTTCAAGGCCGCAAAGACCTGGTCCTCGGGCTTGACCTCGGGCGCGGGGGCCTCGGCCTTCTTGGCCGGACGGTTCTGGAGCTTCAAGATGTTGGCCGGAATCTCCGTGCACTTGTCCAGCACAATGTTCACATGGGTCAGGCCCATGGCCCGGATCTTGGCCACCTGGGCCTGATCCGCGACCAGGAACTCGGATTTGGAGAACAGGCGTTTGAAAAACGGCAGGTCCAGCCGGACATAGAGGCCGGGGCACAGGTATTCGACGGGAATCTTGAATTCGATGGACATGCCTGACGACCAACCCCGCCCTGCGGCCGCTCACGCACCGCAATGGATACATTGCCAATCTTCATGGCGTGATAAAAAGCTCGGCCACTGGTGTCAAGGGGAAGCAGCCGCACCCGGGATGATTATCTCAACAGACGCTGCATGGCCTGCGCGATGCGCATCTTCCCGTCCCTGGACAACCCCCCGCACCCTCACGGTTGCCGGACGCGACGGGCGTGGCAGACGTCCCGGGCCTCGCGGGCCAGTCCCAGGGCCTGAGCCAGGGCCGACGCGTCCCCTCGGGCGCAAGCCGCCTCCATCCGCCCCACGGCCTCAAGGAACGGCTCGGCCCCCGCGCCTTGCACGCCCGGAAAGGCGGCCATGGCCCGGGCGTCGGCGCAGAAATCCCGGATATCCTCGGCCGGGGGCACGCGGCCCTCGGCGGCATGCCACTGAAGGGTCTCCAGCACGGCCTTCATGCGCCGCTTGATCACCCGGTAGGCCGGATTGTCCGACGCCGTCCGCCTGCTCATGACTCCCCTCCTGGGGCAGGCCTTTAAGGTCCGCCGCTTGCCCTTCGAACCGACCATGGCACGAATCCCGCGCCGGGGCAATGTCGTCCTCCGGGCGCGAGGGTCAGGGCCAGACAAACATTCACCCCACGGACACATAGCCGTAACGATTCCCGGGTAGTGCTTCGTACAAATCTTAGTAGATATGCCCAATATCCCTGGGTATCATCGTTTATTCCCGGAGCACGCCCATGTCCCTTCGATTCCGAATGATCGCCTTCTGCCTGTGCATCGGCCTCATCCCCCTGTGCCTCATGGGGGTTTTCAGCGTACACCAGGCCTCCTCGGGCCTGACGCAGAGCGCCTTCAGCCAGATGGAGGCCACCCGGGACACCCGCCAGAAGGCCCTGGAAGCGGCCAGCACCCGCTGGCTGAACGAGGTCCGCCTCTTTGCCACGGTCAAGGAGGTGTACAACAGCCTGGTCATGCTGAGGGACTACGCCATGGACAACGCCGTACCCGGCAAGCCCATGCCCGTGGACACCCCGGCCTATCTGGACAACCACCAGTACCTTTCCCCGGCCTTTCGTCCCTTTGTGGAGATCCTGGGCTACGAGGACGCCCTGATCGTGGACGACTACGGCCGGGTGCTCTATTCCTACCGGAAGGGCCGGGAGCTGGGCCAGGACGTGAAGCTCGGCCCGCTCAAGGACTCTCCCCTGGCCAAGGCCTGGAAGCGGGCCATGGCCGGGGAGTCCCTGATGGAGGACATCGCTCCCTACCAGGCCCTGGACAACGCGCCCGTGGCCTTTGCGGCCGCCCCGTTGCGCAACGACGCCGGAGAGATCAAGGGCACGGTCCTCCTGCGCCTGCCTCTGGGCGAGATGCGCAGCCTCATGGACCTGCAAGGCGGCCTGGGCCAAGGCGCCGACGCCTATCTGGTGGGTCCGGATCGGCTCATGCGCTCCGACTCCCGCAGCGATCCCGCCCGGCACTCCCTGGCCGCCTCCCTGGCCAATCCAGGCCAAGGGGCTGTGCACACCCCGGCCGTGCAGGCGGCCCTGAACCAGGAGACCGGCACCGGCATCCTTGCGGGTCTGACCGGGACCCAGGTGCTCACGGCTTATGCCCCGGTGCGCCTGGGCGCCCTGACCTACGGGCTGATCACCGAACTGCCCGTGGACCAGGCCCTGGCCCCAGTCCTGCGCCTGCGCCTGACCGCCTTCATCCTGGGCGGCGGCACGGCCCTTCTGGTGGCCCTGGTCTGCTTCCTGTTCCTGAAAAGCCAACTGCTCAGCCCATTGAGCAGGATACTGGACTTTGTCCGCAGGATATCCGAAGCGGATTTCAGCGCCCGGCTCCAGGGGACCTTCAAAAGCGAGATCAACGAACTGGCCCAGGGCGTCCAAGGCATGGTGGCCGAGCTCAAGATCCGCCTGGGATTCGCCCAGGGCATGCTCCAGGACCTGACCGTGCCCTGCCTGGTGTCCGACCAGCATTTGAAGGTGTCCTTTGTCAACGAACCGCTCATGCGCCTTTTGAACTGCCAGGGCGCGTGCCAGGACTACGTGGGCCAGTCCGTCCACGATTTCTTCGCCACCCATGCCGGGGCCGATGAAGAGTCCCTGATCACCCAAAGTCTCAAGCGCAAGGAGTCCGTGCTCGGCGTGGAGCGGGCCTGGCCCATGCCGGATGGCCGGGCCATCCGGGTGCGCCTGGACGTGGCCCCCCTGTGCGACCTGGACGGGACCCTCATCGGGGCCTTTGTCCTGGTCCTGGACTTGACCGAAATCCGGGGCAAGGAGGCCCGCATCGAGGAACAGAACCGGACCATGGCCGACACCGCAGTCAAGGCCAGGGACATTTCCGGCCACGTGTCCGAGCAGGCCGGAAAGCTGTCCCACCAGGTGGAGCACGTGAGCCTGGGGGCCAAGCGCCAGACCGAACGCATCTGGGAGTCCTCCACGGCCATCGACCAGATGAACATGACCCTGCTGGAGGCGGCCAAGAACGCCGAAACAGCCGTCCAGGGGGCCGAAGACACCAAACACAAGGCCGATCAGGGCCTGAAAACCCTGGAGCGCTCCTCCCAGACCATCGGCCGGGTACGCACCATTTCCGAGGACCTGCGCGGGAGCATGCACCTGCTCGGGGAGCAGGCCGAGGCCATCGGCGGGATCATCGAGGTCATTGACGACATCGCGGACCAGACCAATCTGCTGGCCCTAAACGCGGCCATCGAGGCGGCCCGGGCCGGAGACGCCGGGCGCGGGTTCGCCGTGGTGGCCGACGAGGTGCGCAAGCTGGCGGAGAAGACCCAGAACGCCACCCGCCAGGTGGTGCTGAGCGTGGAGGCCATCCAGCAGGCCTCGCGCTTAAGCGTGGAGAACACGGATCGGGTGGCCCAGGCCGTGACCGAGGCCGGGGAGACCATGAACGACTCCCTGCGCGCCCTGCAGGAGATCGAGGCCCTGTCCACCCGCTCGGCCCAGGACGTGCGCCGCATCGCCCAGGTGGCCGAGGAGCAGTCCCAGGCCCACCACGAGATCACCCAGGGCGTGGAGGACATCCGCTCCATTGCCGAGGAGACCTCCCGGGACATGGAGACCTCGGCCCTGTCGGTCTCCCGTCTGGCCGAGGTGAGCAAGGAGCTGACCTCCCTCATCGAGCGCCTGGGCGGCAATCACTAGGGTCGCGTTTCGACATCGGCAGTGTCCTGCCCAAACACGCAAGAAGAAGAAATAATAAAATAGGGTCATGCCTAGCATAGCAGGTGTTTAATCTGCTAGGAGCCAGTCATGACAAGGAACAACAAGTACGCACACCGTTCGAAAATTTCTGAGGCTAAATTCCGTCAACTCATAAAACTCTTGTCTATCGATCTCGATGCCT
>CAILNX010000056.1 GCA_903835685.1 uncultured delta proteobacterium | reverse complement strand
GTCTGTTCTGGGCCTTATGCCTTTGATGCTCCGCAGCTTGCTGCGGGGTAGTTCACTCATTCCGCGCCTATCAGGGCCGTCCCAGAGGCGGCCGGGCGTTGTCCCTATGGTCCAGCCCTTCCCAGGGTTGTTTTCCATCAACCCGCAACAGGAGGCAGCATGGCCAAGCCAAATTACCAATACGAAAAGCGCGCCAAGGATCTGGCCAAGAAGAAGAAGAAGGAAGAAAAGCTCAAGCGCAAGCAGGAGCGCAAGACCGACGGAACGGTTGAAGGCGGCGAGGCGACGGTCGAGGGCGGGGCCGAGGGCCAGGCCGTGGCCGAACCCGGGACCGTGGTGGCCTAAGGGCCGCGTTCCGCAAATAGGCTCAAGCAAGAAAGATGAGATTCTTTCTTTTTTTACGCGCTTGTATGAGGTGCTGCCAAGGCCGTAGGGCGCCGCTTGGGCGCCGCAGGAAGATATCTTTGCAAGGGCATTGCGTAAGGGTGCGCGCGCATTCTTAGACCTTGTCCTGACCTGAACCGCCAAGACCACACCCCCTGACCCCCGCGACCCCCGGACGGAACCTGCGTCCGGGGCCGCCTGCCCCGGCTGTTCCGGCCTCCCGGTCATGCCGCTGCCCGTAGCTCAGGCGCAAGAAGTAAGAAATAAAGAAAAATCAAATTGTTCGGTGGGGTCTCGCCGCGCTTGGGGCGCAGGGCGTGAGGCGTTCCTATCCGTTGGCCTTTTCCCGCCCGCCCCACACCAGCACCGCGCAATAGGTGGCCAGCACCGGCCTCTCCGTGCCCGCTTCGCTGAATCGCTCCGCATAGACCCGGCAGAATTCCTGATAGCGCCTCCTGGAAAAGGGGCGCTTTTCCGGGGAGTGCTGGGTGCCGGTGCGGCGCAGGCTGTGCAGGAAATCGCTCACGTTTAAGTGCCGGGTGGTCCAGAGCAGCGGCCGGGCCTGGACCGTGATTCCGGGCAGGCTTTGCAGGAGCGCTGTGTAGAAGGCGGCCGGGCGCAGGGGGTGCACCGAGCCGAACCCGGTGATCCGGCTGACCTCGGCCAGTTCGGCCAGGGTGCCCCGGGTGAACACGGACAGGGCGAAGCGGCCCCCGGGCTTAAGCAGGGCCAGGGCGGCCGGGATGGAGGTCTCCGGGGTCTCGTACCATTGCAGGGCCGAGGAGCTGACAACCAGGTCCACGCTGGCGGGCCGCAGGGGCAGGGCCTCGCCGTCGGCCGCCACTTTGCTGATGGGCTTGGCCTCTTCCCAGGGAAAATCCAGCATGCCCGGGGCCAGGTCCAGGGCCAGGTACAGGTCCCAGTCCAGGCGTTTGGCCAGTTCCCGGGCCAGGAGCCCCGCGCCCGCGCCGATTTCGAGCACCCGGCCGTATCGGCCCGGGGGCAGGACGGCCGCGCACTGGGCCGCGGCCAGGGTCTGGACCGTGGCCGCCTGGGCGTAGGTCTGCCGGGCGCGCTCAAAGAATCGGCGGATACGGGCTTTCATGAAGAAGGGAACGGAGCAGGGTTTGCGGGGGGAGGTGGCCGTGGCCGCCCGTGAGCACGCGCGGGGCGTGGCCTTCGGCGGCCAGCAGGGCGGCGGCCTCCCGGCAGGCCTTAGGGGGGACCACCCGGTCCTGGTCGCCGTGCACCAGAACCAGGTTCGGCCCGACTCGGGACGGGTCCGGCAGGGCCGGAACCGGGGCCTGGGACTCCAAGAGGAATTGCAGGCCCTGGGCCAGGGCCGGGACATGCTCGGGCCGCAGGGGCGGCCAGTTTCCGGCAGGACGAGAGGGGTCGTCCTGCCGGGCACAGAGCCGGTAGAAATCAGCCAAGGTGGTCCCGGGGTCCCGGCGCAAACTTCGGAGCATGGCCTTGACCTGCACGGCCGACACGTGGTCGATGAAGCGCACGAAGGGCGCGGCCAGAATGACCCGGGAGAACAGGGGAAAGAGGGCGCGGCGGTGCTTTAAGGCCAGGTGCGCGCCCGTGGACCAGGCCAAAAGGACCGGGGCCGGGTCGAGGTCCTTGGCCAGGGCCTTGAGCCGGGCCAGGATGGCCTCTTCGCAGTCCGGGGCAAAGGGCGTGAGGAAGCGGCCCTGCTCCATCAAGGCCGGGGCCAGCCCGGGGAACAGTTCGGGGTAGCCGGCCCAGCCCGAGAGAAAGATCAGCCCGTTCATTTTTTGCTTTCCCTGGCCAGATCGGCCAGGGCGTTCACGGCCAGGTCCAGGTCCTGGGCGGTCAGGTCCGCCCGCAGGGACAGGCGCAGGCGGGCCGTGCCGCTCGGCACCGTGGGCGGCCGGATGGCCGGGGCGTAGACCCCGCGTCGCATGAGAAATTCCTTGGCCGCCAGGGTCTCGGCATTGCCGCCGAAGACGACCGGCACGATCTGGGTGCTGGACGGCTCGGTGGAGAAGCCCAGGGCCTGGACCCGCTCCCGGAAGTCCCAGGCCATGGCCAGGAGCCTGGTCCCCAGGTCCGGGTGCGCGGCCACGTGGCGCAGGGCGGCCAGATTGGCCCCGATCACGGCCGGGGGCAGGGCCGTGGTGTAGATGAAGGACCGGGCCTTGGCGATGAGCAGGTCCACCACCTCCCGCCGCCCGGTCAGGTATCCGCCCAGGGAGCCCAGGGCCTTGCTGAAGGTGCCCATGGACAGCCCGATCTCGCGCTCCAGGCCCAGTTCGGCGGCCAGGCCCCGGCCCTGACCCAGGACGCCCGTGGCGTGGGCCTCGTCCAGGATGAGGAACACCCCGTGGTCCCGGCAGCGCTCGATGATGCCCGCGAGGTCGGCCCGGTCCCCGTCCATGCTGAACACCGAGTCGGAGACCAGCACCTTGCGCGGCCAGTCCTTGTTGGCCACCAGCAGGCGGGAGAGGTGGTCCAGGTCGCCGTGGCGATAACGGGCGTGCTCGGCCCCGGACAGGCGGATGGCGTCCACGATGCTGGCGTGGTTTAAGCGGTCGGAAAAGACCACGGTGTTGCGGTCGGCCACAATGGTCACGGCCGCCAGATTGGCCGCGTACCCGGAGTTGAGCACCAGAGCGGCCTGGCAGTTCTTGAACTGGGCCAGCTCGGCCTCCAGCGCGGCGTAGAGAGGGTAGGTGCCGGTGACCAGGCGCGAGGCCCCGCTGGAGGTTCCCAGGCCCAGGGCGGCCTCGGAAGCGGCCCGGGCCAACTCCTCGTGCCCGGCCAGGCCCAGGTAATTGTTGGAGGCCAGGTTGAGCAGGCGGTGGCCCTCGAACATGAGGAATTTGTCCGCGCCCCGGTCTACATCCGGGATGCGGCGGGTCAGGCCCTGGGCGCTCAAACGCTCAAGCTCGGGGATGACGTGGGCGGCGATGAAATCTTGGGTCATGTTCGTGCCTGGCGGGCTAGTGGGTCGGCTCGGGTCGCGTTCCGAAACGACACGGTTGATTGCGGAGTGCAACGCCAGCGGGTCGGGTCGGGGCTTGCGGGCCGGGGGGGATCGTACTACCTTTCGCGCCTGGCCGCCCTTCATGCCGTCCGCCTCGGCGGACCTGAACAATCGTCCGGCCCCGGGAGTCTCGAATGCTGCGCGACCCGATCTGGCGTCCCTGCACCCAGATGAAGGACCACGAAACCGTCCCGATCATCCCCATCCGCCGGGGCCAAGGTTTATACCTCTGGGATGCGGATGGCAACCGCTACATGGACGCCATCTCCTCCTGGTGGGTGAACCTGCTGGGCCATTGCCACCCCCGGATCATGGAGGCCGTGCGCCGTCAGACCCATGATCTGGAGCAGGTCATCTTCGCCGGGTTCACCCACGACGCGGCCGAGACTCTGGCCCGGCGGCTGCTGGAGATCACCCCGCCCGGGCTCACCCGCCTGTTCTTCGCGGACAACGGCTCGGCCGCCGTGGAAGTGGCCCTGAAGATGAGCCACGGCTTCCACCGCAATCTCGGCCGACCCGAACGCACCAAATTCGCCTACCTGACCCACGGCTACCACGGCGAGACCCTGGGCGCTCTGGCCGTGTGCGGGGAGGACCTCTACGCCGAACTTTTCGGCGGGATCATGGTGCAAAACGTGCGCGTAACCGGGCCGGACTGCTATCGCTGCCCGTACTACCGGGAACGCCAGACCGGTGACGAATTCTGCGACGCGCCCTGTTTCGCGGCCATGGAGCAAACCCTGGCCGAACGCAAGGATCTGGCGGCGGTCATTGTCGAGCCCCTGGTGCAATGCGCCGGGGATTTCCGCATGTATCCGCCGTCCTACCTGGTCAAGCTCCGGGCGGCCACCCGGGAGGCGGGCGTGCTGCTCATCCTGGACGAGATCGCCACCGGGTTCGGCCGCACCGGGACCATGTTCGCCTGCGAGCAGGCCGGGATCACGCCGGACCTGATGTGCCTGTCCAAGGGGATCACCGGCGGGACCCTGCCTTTGAGCCTGGTCCTGGCCACCGAGGGCATCTACGCGGCCTTTTACGCGGAATGGGCCGAGATGAAGGCCTTTCTGCACAGCCACAGCTACACGGGCAACGCCCTGGCCTGCGCGGCAGCGGCCGAGACCCTGGCCGTGCTGAAAGACGAGGACGTGATCGCGGCCAACCGGCCCAAATGGGAGCATATGCAGCAGGCCGTGCGCGAGCGTTTCGCGGGCCTGCCCTACGTGGGCGAGGTGCGGAGCGCGGGGTTCATCACGGCCGTGGAGTTGGTCCGGGACAAGGCCAGCCGCGAGCCCCTGGACTGGCGGACCCGGGCCGGGACGCGCATCTATCGGGAGGCCCTTGGGCGCGGGGCGCTGTTGCGCAATCTCCCGAATATTGTATATTTCATGCCGCCCTACTGCATCACCCACGAGGAGATCGAGGAACTGGCGGACATCGCCCTGGCATCCACCCGGGCGGTGATGGGGTAGGGGGCGCGTCGAGAGCTGGAAAGCAGAGGGGTTGGGGAGATCGGCATGCGTTATTTCGTCACTGGCACGGACACGGGCGTGGGCAAGACCTTTTTCTGCGGGCTCCTGGCCCGGCATCTGAAAAACCAGGGCCTGGACCCGGCTTATGTCAAACCCGTGCAGACCGGCAGCCCGCCGGACGACGACGCGGCCTTTGTCCGGGATTTCGCGGGCCTGACCCCGGATCGCGCGCGCACGCTCTTTACCGCGCCCGAGCCCGTGGCCCCCTGCTTCGCCTTTGATCCCTTCCCTTACGCCGAGGCCTTGGCCGGGATCGCGGCAGTCACGGCCCCGAACCTCATTGTCGAGGGCGTGGGCGGGCTCCTTGTGCCCCTGGATTTTTCCCGCTCCACCTGGGAGTTGGCCCGGGACGCGCGCCTGTCCGTGCTGGTGGTGGTGCCCAATCGCCTGGGCTGCCTGAACCACACCCTGCTCACCCATCATTTCATCGAGAGCCAGGGCCTGGATTTCGCGGGCTTTGCGGTGAACAACCATTTCGCCGAGAGTCAGAAGTCTGCTGACCGGAACCTGGACGCCCTGCGCTATCTGGTCCCGGGCGGGGTGCAGTGGGTGTTTGGGGGGGAGTTGGAGGAACAAATCTAGGCGCGTCGCAAATCGTGCAAGACGCCGCAAGGCCAGCCAAGAAGTAAGAATAAGAATATATATTTCTTATTCTTACTCTCTGTGGCTGGGCAAAATCAAATTTGGGCCTTTTTCTACAGCCCCTTCTTCTCAATCCACCTCAAAAGCCCCACGCCGCCAACCACCAGCACTCCGATGACCACCCAGTGGTTCACGCCCAGCACCCCAGGCAGGGTGATCTTGCCCAGGTCGCCCCAGGCGAGCAGGGTGGTTTTGAGCGTCGGAAAGGCCTCGGCGTAGAGCCCGGCCCCCACCAGCATGCCCAGGACGGCCCAGATGGCGTCGACGCGGCCCTCGCCCAGGGCGGCCGCGCTGGTGCCCGGGCAGTAGCCGGTGAGGCCCCAGCCCAGGCCGAAGAGCAGGCCGCCCGGGATGACCGCGCCCAGGATCATGGGCTTGATGGCCAGCTTGACCAGGCCCAGGTCCTTCAAAAGATACACGCCCACGGCCGCCACCAGGATGGAGGTGAGCATGAATTTGACGATGGTCATGTCGAGTAAGCGCAAGGCCCCGAGCTGGCGGTCGTAGCGGTCCACTTCCGCGCGCTGGAGCAGGATTCCGAACAGGATGCCGGTGACAAGTCCTTGGATGAGTTCCATTATTTTCTCCCTCCGAAGATCAGGCGGGCGGTGACGAGCCCGCCCAGGAAGAAGCAGGCCAGGGCCACGTAGCCGCTCACCGCGAGCTGGAGGGACCCGCTCAAGCCGTGCCCGCTGGGGCAGCCGTCAGCCAGGCGCGCGCCGAACATGGCCAGGATTCCGCCGAAGAATCCGGCCAGGGCCCGGAGTTTCAAGCTCGGGCCGAAGCGCTCGGCCCAGGTTCGGGCCACGGGCGTGACCGCAAAGGTGCGGCTGGCCAGGGAGGCGGCCAGGGACCCCAGGGCGATGCCGATGAGGAACATGAACTGCCAGTCCACCTTGGGCGTTTCCTTGAGGAAATAGGGCATGGCTTGGACCCGCTCGGACGCAGCCAGGGACTCGATCATGCCCGTGGCCTTCACGAAGGTGGTGGAGGCCCCGAAATACTTGCCCGAGACCCACACCGAGGCCACCATGAGCAGCCCGGTCAAGGCTCCGGCCACATAAGGGTTCCAGGGTTTTGACGGCGTGTCGGACATGGGCTTCTCCTTGGCTGGGAATGGGGGAAATGTTGATCGTGGGCAAGATAAACCGCTCGGCCCAGGATGTCCAGAATTTCGGCCAAAATAGTGCGGGAATAGCCAACAGCCTGGATCACAACATATTTTGTTGGCAGCGGCGCGAAAAAGGGGCGGGCCGTTCTCCGGCCCGCCCCTGAAAGGTCTTTGGTCGCCCGAATCTACATGATCGGCGCGCTGATGGACTCCCAGCGCAGGAACTGGTCCTGCTTCATGTCCTGGGTCAGGACCGCGCCGATGAGGGAGTCCCAGTGGATGGGGGACAGGCCCGTGCCCGGGCTCTTCACGGTCAGGTCCTCCTCGGTGAGGATGCACCCGGCCTTCAAATCCCGTGAGGCCACGATGCTCTTGCGCAGCTTATCCGCCGTGGCCTTCTCCTTGGGAGTGACCACCTTCTCCCGGCTGACCAGGGTGCGCTCCACCTCGCGGATCATGGACACCAGGCGGGTGAAATCCTCGGGCTCCAGCGAGGCCTGATGGTCCGTGCCGCGCATGGTCCGGTCCAGGGTCATGTGCCGCTCCACCACGCAGGCCCCCATGGCCACGGCGGCCAGCGACGGGCCGAGCCCGGCCTCATGCCCCGAGTAGCCCACGATGTAGCCGTAGCGGTCCTTCAAGGCCTGCATCACCGGCAGGCGGATTTCCTCTTCCGGGCAGGGGTAGGAACTGTTGCAGTGCAGCAGGATGATCTGGTCGTGGAAGCGCTTGAGTTCGGCGATGGCGATGTCCACCTCTTCCAGGGAACTCATGCCCGTGGACAGGATGACCGGCAGGTTCATGGCCCCGGCCTGGCGGAGCATGGGGATGTTCACCAGGTCCGCCGAGCAGACCTTCAAAAGCTCCACGTCGAGTTCGTGCATCTGGACCATGCTGGGCCTATCCCAGGCCGAGGCGAAGAAGACCATGCCCAGCTTTTCCGAAAGTTCTTTCAGTTCGGCCATCTCTTCGATGGTCAGCTCCAGCGCGGCCCGGTGCGCCCCGTAGGACTTCCCGAAGCTGTTGGGGCCGTTGTAGGGGGCGTTCAACCCCTCCTTGGTCAACAGGGCGCAGTTGTCGCGCTTCTGGAACTTCACCGCGTTCACCTGGGATTCGGCTGCGGCGTGCAGCATATCCCGGGCGATGAGGATGTCCCCCTGGTGGTTGTTCCCGATCTCGGCCACCACGAAGCAGGGCCGACCCTCGCCGATCTCCAGGCCGCTGCGCAGACGGACGGTCTTGGGTTTGGGGACCAGGGAGGGGATCCTGGGGCTCCGGGTGGAGCGGAGGGTGGCGGCCACGGTGGTGTAGCCGAAGTCCTGGGCCGCGAGGGGCAGGGTGAGCTTGCTCATAACCGCACGATCTCCAATTGTTGGGAAGCAGTCTGCCGCGTCAGCCTCTGGTAAATTTCTTCCTGGCGTCCGAAGGAGGTGATGACCACCGCGTCGCACTCGATCCAACTCAAGGCCTCGGGTGGGGACACCAGATGGCCGTGAAAGAATTTGCCCTGCTTGGCCGGATCGGAATCGAGCAGCGCCACCACCGTGAAGGCCGAGCCGGTCAGGGAGGAGAGCACCACTTCGCAGGTTTCCGAGGCCCCGTAGAGGGCCAGCTTGGTCCGGTCATTGCCCAAAAGGGGCGCGAGCTGATCCTGGACCATGTTTTTCAAGATGGTGTAGGACTGCACGATCTCGGCGCAGTACTGTCCGAAAAATTCCCGGCGCATCCGGTGGCCGTCCTCGGTCAGGGTGTAGCGGTAGCTTTTGCCGTTGACTGGCTCGCAAAGAATCAGGTTCCTCGCGTCCATGTCCCGGATGTACTGGTTGACCATGGCGATGCTCATGGCCGTATGCCCGCCCATGTCCTGCTGGCTCATGCGGCCATCCGAGGCCACGGCCTCGAGCAGGGCGAGGGTCCGCAATTTGGTGGTCGGCTTGAAATAATGGTTGTCGAGGATGAGCATGGCCCCTCTCCATTCTTGAGGGTCTTATCGTCGGATTTTTCGTTTACTTAATGAGTGATTTTACTATTTGCCCGCCAAAGTTTTGTCAAGGTCCGGGCAAATCCGTTCCTGGGGAGCATCCTTACAAATTCTGTTCCAAAATGGCCAAGAGCGCCTGACATTTTTCAAAATCATAGTCGCCGACCGAGGTTAACAGCGGCTGCACCCACTCGGCCCGATCCGGATGCAGGGCGTTCCAGGCCCTGGACAGGGACCTGGCCATGGCGTCGGAGCACACCGGGTCCATGTCCCCCAGGCAGGCCTTGAGCCTGGCGATCAATTCGGCCATCTCCAGGGTGGTGGGCGGGACCTGGTCCGCCTGGCCGGGCTCGGGTTGGTCCGGCCCGGGGATGGAGTTGCGGGAGGCCGCCACCTGGGCCAACAACTCTTCCACCCGGGGCAGGGAGGCGCGGATGGCCACCTGGTCGCCGTCCAGACCGGCCTGTTCCAAATGTTCGGCGGCTGCAGCCAGATCAGCGGCGGCCAGGTTGGAGGCCGCGCCCTTCAAGCTGTGCGCCCGCCGGGAGGCCCCCTCCAGGTCCCCGGCCGCCAGCAGGGTCAGGAACTGGCTGGAGAAATCCGCCTGGTCCCGGCAAAAGGCGCCCAGGATGCGCACATACTGGTCCCAGGTCAGTCCGGTGCGGGCCAGACCCCGGGGGGCGTCCAGGCCGGGCAGGTCCGGGAGGGCCGCGAAGGGTGACAAAATGTCGACGGTCTCGGGTTCCGGGGCCAGGGGGCTGTCTGCCGTGGACTGCGCGGCCAGTTTGGGAATGCGCCGTCTCAAGGCCGCGAACAGGTCCCGGCGGCTGATGGGCTTGGACACGTAGTCGTTCATGCCTGCGGCCAGGCATTTTTCCCGCACCCCGCGCATGGCGTGGGCGGTCATGGCCAGGATGGGCAGTTCGGTCAGTCCCAGGGTCTTGCGGATGGCCCGGGTGGTCTCGTACCCGTCCATCTCGGGCATCTGCACGTCCATGAGCACGGCGTCGTATTCCCGGGTCTGGAGCAGGGCCAGGGCCTCCCGGCCGCCGTCGGCCAGGTCCAGGCGCGCGCCCGTGGTCCGAAACACCTCCAGGGCCACCATGCGGTTCACCGGGTTGTCCTCCACCAGGAGCAGGCTCAATCACTGCGGGTTGATTCCTCGAAGCTCGCTTCGTTTACTCTTGGTTTGAGGAGTCTGTTCTGGGCCTTATGCCTTTGATGCTCCGCAGCTTGCTGCGGGGTAGTTCACTCCTGAAAATTCCCCGGGCAGGGCCGGGAGCGCCGTCCGGGCCGGGGCCTGGGGCGCGCCCTGGCCCAGGGCCTCCATGAGCCCGTCGAACAGGGTCGAAGGCTTGAGCGGCTTGAGCAGAAAGATCTCCACCCCACCTTCCTTGGCTCGGCGCATCTCCCGCTCCCGGCCGTAGGCGCTCATGATCAGCACGGCCGGGGGCTCGGGCAGCTCCTTTTTCAGGCGCAGGCCAGCGGTGATCCCGTCCAGGCCGGGCAGGAGCCAGTCCAGGAGCACCACCCGGAAGGGATCGCCCTTTTGGGCAGCCTCCTGGCAGAGGGCCAGGGCCGCCTCGGCCGAGGGCGCGGTGTCCGGCCGCAGGCCGAAATCCGCGAGCATGCGCGTGGCCACCATGAGGGCCGAGGGGGTGTCGTCCACCACCAGGATTTTGAGCCCGGCCAGAATCTCCGGCTGGGGCGGGGTCAGGGGCTGGGATGGGCCCTTTTTCATGGGCAGGACAAAGGTGAAGGCGCTTCCCCGGCCAGGCTCTGAGGTGGCCTCGATGGTCCCGCCCATCATTTCCACGATGCGCTTGCAGATGGACAGCCCCAGGCCCGTGCCCCCGTATTTGCGGGTGGTGGAGCCGTCGGCCTGGGTGAAGGACTCGAACAGCCGGGGCAGGGTCTCGGCCGGGATGCCGATACCTGAGTCCCGGACGCAAAAACTCAAGGTGGCCGTGTCCTCGGTCTGGGACTGGATGCTCACGCTGACCAGGATCTCACCTTTTTCCGTGAACTTGAAGGCGTTGGAGATCAGGTTGGCCAGGACCTGGCGCAGGCGGAAGGGGTCGGAGACCAGGTTCTGGGGCACGTCCGGGGGCAGGTCCAGGATCAGTTCCAGGTCCTTTTCCGGGATCTTGTCCATGAACAGGTCCGCGGTCTCGTCCAGCACGTCCCGCAGCCGGAAGGGGATGGTCTCGATCTCCAGCTTCCCGGCCTCGATCTTGGAGAAATCCAGGATGTCGTTGATGAGCGCCAGGAGGGCCTTGGCCGAGCCCCGCAGGATGCGCAGGTACTCGTCCTGGGTGCGGTCCAGCCCGGTCTCGGCCAGCAGCCCGCTCATGCCGATGATGGCGTTCATGGGCGTGCGGATCTCGTGGCTCATGTTGGCCAGAAATTCGCTCTTGGCCTGGGACAGGGCGTCGGCGACCTCCTTGGCGGACAGGAGTTCGCGGTTGGCCCGGGCCAGCTCCGTGGTGCGCTCCTCGACCAGAAGCTCCAGGGTGTTGCGGTATTTGGCCAACTCCATCTCGGCGGCCTTGCGCTCGGTGATGTCCTCGAAGGACCCGTCGCAGCGCAGGGGGACCCCGAGTGCGTCGCGCACCAGGCGGGCGTGCATGGTCACCCAGATTTCGTGGCCGTCCTTGCACAGACAGGGCATTTCGAAATTCACCACCCGGCCGTCGGTCTCCAACTGGCGCATGAAGGCCCCCAGGCGGCTCGGCGAGGCCGCCCGGCGCACGTTGCCCAGGTTCTTGATCAGGTCCTCGGGGGACTGGTAGCCCAGGATGCGGGCCGCAGCCGGATTGACGCTACGGAACTCCCCGTTGAACTCGATCTGGAAGATGCCTTCCAGGGAGTTCTCGAACAGGCCCCGGTAGCGCTCCTCGGCCCGGCGCAGGGCAGTGAAGCGCTGGTGCAGTTCAGAGACCATGCGCTCGATGGAGGCGCGCAGATGCTCGATTTCCCGGGGAAAGGCCCCCTGAAAGGTCACGGCCGCCTCTTCCCGGCCCTGGCTGACCTCGTGGGCGAAGCGCTCCACGGCCCTTAAAGGCGAGATCACCCGGCGGCGCAGGAGCAGGTACAGGACCGCCACCAGGGCCCCGTCCAGGGTCAGCACGGCCAGGCCCGTGCGGCGCAGATCCTGGGCCAGGCGGGCCTCCATGAGTCGGGTGGTGGCGTAGATCTCCACCTGCCCCAGGGAGTCCACGCCCCGGCGCACCTCGCGGGTGACCGCCAGATAGGGGCTTACGTCCCGGGGCGCGGTCTTGGACATGATCCCGCGTTCGTCCATGAACCGGGCGCACAAGAGCCGTTTGCTGCTGGCCTCGGTGATCTGGATGCCGGTGATCTCCGGGTTCTGCAGCGTGCTCTCCACGATGCGTTCGACCTGGTCCAGGTCGAAGGTCCACAGGGGCAGGGCCAGGCTCACGGTGAGCTGTTCGGCCGTGGTGTGCAGGCGGTGGGTCAACTCCTGGCGTTGCAGATCGCCCTGGATCAGGTACTGGCGCAGGCCGAAGGCCCCCAGAAACAGGGTGGTGGCCACCAGCAGGGACAGGATGATGGTGCGGGCGATGGGTTGGCCGGGCGCTTTCATGGGCGCTGGCCGTCCCGGTCAGGACGCGTCTGGGTCTTCTCTGTCCGCATGCCGGTTCTTTATATGATGAGGTCCAGTCTTGACAAGGGAATCGCCAAGGATGCGCCAGGCCCGTTTTTCTTGCAAATCCCCGCGCCCGAGGCTATCACCATCGCGCGGCCGGACCGGGCCGACATTTTTTTTTCGGAGTGCGCGCATGCCAAAGATTGTTGTGAAAAACCCCCTGGTGGAGATCGACGGGGACGAGATGACCCGGATCATGTGGGCCATGATCAAGGACAAGCTCCTTCTGCCCTTTCTGGATATCCCTCTGGAATACTACGACTTGCACGTGTCCAACCGCGACGCCACGGAGGATCAGGTCACCAAGGACGCGGCCCTGGCCATCAGGCGGCACAAGGTCGGGGTGAAATGCGCCACCATCACCCCGGACGCCAAGCGGATGGACGAATACAAGCTGAAAAAACAGTGGAAGAGCCCCAACGGCACCATCCGAGCCATGCTGGACGGCACGGTGTTCCGCGCGCCCATCCTGGTGGGCAACGTGAGGCCCGTGGTCAGCGGATGGAAGAAGCCCATTGTCATTGGCCGCCATGCCTATGGCGACGTGTACAAGAACGCCGAGATCGCCGTGCCCGGCGCGGGCAAGGCCGAGATCGTGTTCACCCCGGCGGGCGGGGGCGAGCCTATCCGCAAGACCATCCACGATTTCACGGCCCCGGGCGTGATCCAGGGCCTGCACAACACCGACGCCTCCATCGAGAGCTTCGCCAAGGCCTGCTTCACCTTTGCCCTGGACCAGAAGATCGACCTGTGGTTCAGCACCAAGGACACCATCTCCAAGACCTACGACGCGAGGTTCCGGGAGGTTTTCCAGGCCGTGTACCAGGCCGGATACGATGCGGCCTTCAAGCAGGCAGGCATCGAGTACTTCTACACCTTGATCGACGACGCCGTGGCCCGGGTGATGAAGAGCGAGGGCGGGTTCCTCTGGGCCTGCAAGAACTACGACGGGGACGTCATGAGCGACATGCTGGCCTCGGCCTTCGGGTCCCTGGCCATGATGACCTCGGTGCTGGTGTCCCCGGACGGCTGCTTCGAGTACGAGGCGGCCCACGGCACGGTGCAGCGCCACTACTACAAGCACCTGGCCGGGGAGAAGACCTCCTCCAACGGCATGGCCCTCATCTTCGCTTGGACCGGGGCCTTACGCAAGCGCGGGGAGTTGGACGCAAGCCCCGAGGTGGTCCGTTTCGCCGACACCCTGGAAAAGGCGGCCATCGCCACCATCGAGGCCGGGGAGATGACCGGGGACATGGCCCGCATCGCCGAGCCCAAGGCCAAGGCCGTGCTCAACACCGAGGAGTTCCTGGACGCCGTGGCCTCGCGTCTGCGGAGCATGCTCTAGGCCGTGTTCTCAGAACAAGATCAATCACTGCGGGTTGATTCCTCGAAGCTCGCTTCGTTTACTCTTGGTTTGAGGAGTCTGTTCTGGGCCTTATGCCTTTGATGCTCCGCAGCTTGCTGCGGGGTAGTTCACTAAAAAATAGATATAAATTAAATAGTTGCTTTTAAGCGCACGTGAGGGGCCTGGCCGGTTCGGAGCGCGACACTGGTATCCCGCGCCGGACTTGCCCAGTCGTTCAGTTGTGCGCAAGAATATGAAATAGTTTATTCTTGTTCTTCATTCAAGCCAAAGCCCCCGTCCCCTGCATCCAGGGCGACGGGGGCTTTTTTCGGCTCCTGGACCGGGGGAAGGAGCGGCCAGGGGGGGCGTATGGTTTTCGCCTGGTTCAGGACCGGGACAGGAACCCGTCCACTGGCAGGCCCACTGGCAGTCCCACGCGGCGGACCACCTCGTCCAGATGCTCGCGCAGGCAGGGCTTGAGCAGGAACCCGTCCACGCGCACGTCGTCCAGGTCGGACAGAATCTGGCGCTGGCGGCCGTCGGAAGTGGCCACCACGATCTTGCACGGAGGCGCGCCCTGGTCCCAGGCCTGCTCGATACGGCGCATCTCGCGGATGGCGGTCAGGCCGTCCATGCCCGGCATGTGCATGTCCGTGAGCACCAGGGAGTAGGGCCGGTCGGCACCCATGGCCTGCTCGAAGAGCCGCACGGCCTCGGCCCCGTCCGAGGCCGTGTCGCAGACAAAATGATCCCTCAGGTACAGGGAATACAGGATGTTCAAATAGATGTCGTCGTCGATGACCATGGCTCGCAGCATGTGTCGCCTCCTGCCAGTATAGACGGGGGCTGGAGGGGGATGGTTACAGGCCGGACTGGATTGGGGAAGGATTTCCCGAGATTGTTTCAGCGCAATGCGCGTCAAAACCCCGGCCAGGCCACTTTTCCCTTGCCAACCCGGCCCGGCCCAGGTATGAACACGGGTTCCAAAAATACGCACGCCCTGCCTGATCGGGTGGATTGTCCCACGGAAATCCGTGCGGGGCGGAGGAAAAACCCAGGAGGACTTATGGCTTACGCAACCATGAAGCAGATGCTCGAGACGGGCGTCCATTTCGGACACCAGACCCGCCGCTGGAACCCCAAAATGCGCCCCTTCATCTTCGGCGCGCGCAACGGCATCCACATCATCGACCTGCAGCAGACGGTCAAGATGTTCCAGACCGCCTACGACTTCATCGCCGAAGTGACCGGCCGTGGCGGCAAGATCATTTTCGTGGGCACCAAGCGCCAGGCCCAGGAGGCCGTCAAGGCCGAGGCCGAGCGTTCCGGTCAGTACTCCATCACCCATCGCTGGATGGGCGGCACCCTGACCAACTTTCAGACCATCCGCAAGAGCATCGACCGCTTGAAAAGCCTGGAGACCATGTTCGGCGACGGGACCATCAACAAGTTCCCCAAGAACGAGATCGTGTCCATGAGCCGGGAAGTGGTCAAGCTGAACAATGCGCTGGGCGGCATCAAGGACATGGACAAGCTGCCCCAGGCCGCCTTCATCATCGATCCCAAGCGGGAGACCATCGCCGTGCTCGAGTGCCGCAAGCTGGGCATTCCGGTGGTGGCCATCACCGACACCAACTGCGACCCGGACGTCATCGACTACATCATCCCGGGCAACGACGACGCCATCCGGGCCATCAAGCTGTTCGTGACCCACATGGCCGACGCCTGCATGGACGGCGTGGGCAAGCGCAAGGATGAGGGCCTGGACGACATCCCGGTCAAGGACGAGGGGGACAAGGAAGAGCGGGCCAAGAAGGCCGCCCCTCCTGCCCGTAAGCCCCGCCCGACCGTGAAGCCCGAGAACGAAGTCATCGTGGAAACCAAGAAGCCCCGCGCCCCCAAGGTCGAGGCCGAAACCCCGGCTGAAGCGCCCGCCGTTGCGCCCGCCGTAGCGCCGGTCGTCGCGCCGGTCGAGACCGCGGTGGAAACCCCGGCCCAAACCCCGACTGTCGGCACCGAGGAGGTCATCTAACATGGCGATCAGCGCGCAGATGGTCAAAGAGCTCCGCGACAGAACCGACGCGGGCATGATGGACTGCAAGAGGGCCCTGACCGAATCCGGCGGCGACATGGAGAAGGCCATCTCCTACTTGCGCGAGAAGGGCCTGTCCAAGGCGGCTAAAAAGGCTGGCCGGGCCACCTCCGAGGGGCTCATCGGCCACTATATCCACGGCAACGGCAAGATTGCCGTGCTGGTGGAAGTGAAATGCGAGACCGACTTCGTGGCCCGGAGCGACAAGTTCCGTCAGTTCGCCCACGACGTGTCCATGCAGATCGCGGCCGCCGCGCCCATCGCGGTTCGGCCCGAGGACATCCCGGCCGACCTCCTGGCAAAGGAAAAGGCCATCTTCAAGGCCCAGGCCATGGAAGAGGGCAAGCCCGAGGCCATTGCCGAGAAGATCACCGAGGGCCGGGTGAAGAAGTTCTACAAGGAAGCCTGCCTGCTCGAGCAGGCCTTCATCAAGGACGACAAGAAGACCATCCAGGACCTCCTGAACGATTTGGTGGCCGTGCTGGGGGAGAACATCCAGCTCGGGCGATTCGTGAGGATGGCGCTGGGCGAGGACAGCAAATAAAACAAACGGGCCGAAAGGCCCGTTTTTTTTGCCGACGTGCGGCCCGGGACCCGGGCCTTGCAATTTGCCCAACCTCTGGTAGTGAAAACGAAATTTTGACCTTAAAACCCGGCCCTGCGCCCGGACAGGCCCGAACCTCCCAAGGTGGATATATGGACAAATTGCGTTATTCCAGGGTACTCCTCAAACTCAGCGGCGAGGCCCTGGCCGGGTCCGGCCAGTACGGCATCGAGCTCGCAGCCATCGGGACCTTCTGCCGGGAGATCGCCGAAGTGGCCTCCCACGGGCTGCAACTGGCCGTGGTCATCGGCGGGGGGAACATCTTTAGGGGCGTGTCCTCCTCGGCCAAGGGCATGGAACGCTCCTCGGCCGACTACATGGGCATGCTGGCCACGGTATTAAACGCCCTGGCCCTGCAGGACGCCCTGGAAAAGATCGGGTGCGAGACCCGGGTCATGACCGCCATCGGCATGCAGGAAGTGGCCGAGCCCTACATCCGCCGCCGGGCCATCCGGCACCTGGAGAAGGGGCGGGTGGTCATCTGCGCGGCCGGCACCGGGAACCCGTATTTCACCACGGACACGGCCGCCGTGCTGCGGGCCATGGAGCTGAAAGCCCAGGCCATTTTGAAGGCCACCAAGGTGGACGGCATCTACGACAAGGACCCGGTGACCAATCCGGACGCGGTCAAATTCGACGAACTGAGCCATGCCGACGCCTTTCGGCGCAGGCTCAAGGTCATGGACGCCACGGCCTTCTCCCTGGCCATGGACAACAACCTGCCCATCCAGGTGTTCAACCTGTTCACCCCGGGCAACATCCACCGGGTGGTCATGGGCGAAAAGGTGGGAACGCTCGTTCATCAAGGAGTCTAGCCATGCAGAACGTGCTCGACGACGGCAAAAAGAAAATGCAGGGCGCCCTGGCCGGACTGGCCAAGGAACTCGGCAAGTTGCGCACCGGCCGGGCCTCGGCCTCCCTGGTGGAGAACCTGAAGGTCGAATACTACGGCAACCCCACGGTGCTCTCCCAGATCGCCTCGGTGTCCGTGCCCGACTCCCGGACCATCACCATCCAGCCCTGGGACCGGGGGGCTTTCGGGGACATCGACAAGGCCATCCAGAAGTCCGACCTGGGGTTGAACCCGGTCAATGACGGCAAGCTCATCCGCATCAACATCCCGCCCCTGACCGAGGAGCGCCGCAAGGACCTGGCCAAGGTGGCCAAGAAATACGCCGAGGAATCCAAGGTGGCCGTGCGCAACGTGCGCCGGGACTTGAACGAGGCCCTGAAGAAGCTCCAGAAGGACAAGGCCATCACCGAGGACGACAATCGCACCGGCCAGGAAAAGGTCCAGAAGCTCACGGACGACACGGTCAAGGAGTGCGACCGGCTCCTGGCCGCCAAAGAAAAAGAGATCATGGAGCTGTAGTCTGGACCCCCAAAGTCTTCCCAGGCATATCGCCATCATCATGGACGGAAACGGGCGGTGGGCTGCGGCCCGCCGCCTGCCTCGCGCCGAGGGCCACAAGGCCGGGACCGAGGCGGCCAAGGCCATTGTCACCCGCTGCCGAGAGCTTGGCGTGGGGCATCTGACCCTGTACACCTTTTCCAAGGAGAACTGGTCCAGGCCGCTGGCCGAGGTGCGCACCCTGTTTTCCCTGCTCTCCTCCTTTCTCAAGCGGGAGCAGAAATCCCTCCTGGAACAGGACATCCGCCTGAACGTCCTGGGCGAACTGTCCGGCCTGCCCCTGGGCGCGCGCCAGGTGGTGGCTGCGGTCATGAAGAAGACGGCGGGCTGCTCCTCCATGGTCCTGAACCTGGCCCTGAACTACTCGGGCCGGGACGAGATCCTGCGGGCCTGCCGCAACCTCCTGGCCCGGGGCGTATCGCCCGGGGACCTGACCGAGGAGGCCTTTGCCGCCGAGCTGTACACGGTCGGCCAGCCCGACCCGGACCTGATCATCCGCACCAGCGGGGAGCTGCGCCTCTCCAACTACCTGCTCTTCCAGGCCGCCTATTCGGAGTTCTACTTCACGGGCGTGCACTGGCCGGACTTCTCCCCGGCCGAACTGGACGCGGCCATCGCCGAGTTCCAGAACCGGCAGCGCCGCTTCGGCAAGACCGGGGAGCAGGTGGAAGGGTAAGGAAAAGAGTTCCGGCCCCTGAGGGCGGTGGAGCTTTCGTCGGTCTAGCGGAGAATGGCCTCGATCTTGGCCAAGACGTCTTCGAGGAAGTCCGGGGGGGCCTGGCCCATGACCCGGGCCTGGCGCTCCAGCCGGTCCATGGATTTAAGTTGATCCACCAGGACCACGCCGGAGACCGGGAGACCGGGCGGAATCTTTACCTCAAAGGGGTAGCCCTTTTCCTGGGAGGTGATCGGCACGACCCAGATGAAGGGTGTGACCGCGTTGAATTCTCGGGTCGAAACCACCAGGGCCGGGCGACGCCCAGCCTGTTCGTGGCCAGCCTGGGGGGGGAACTGGAGCCAGACGAAATCACCCCGGCCAGGAACGTCCTCTACCATATTTCCTGACCTTCCGGCTTCCCCCAACTCACCTCCGCGTGCCTGTTCTCCGGGGTGACGCCTGCCAAAAGTTCAGCCAGTTCATAGCGCTTGCGCGGTTTTTGAATGGTGAGGCCTGCCTGGGAGGGAATCACCTCCACCACGTCACCGGCATTGAGATTGAGCAGGCTGGCGTAGGCTTTGGGAATCCTCAAGCCGAGACTGTTCCCCCAACGCGAAACCTGGATGTGCATCCTTGTCCTCCTGCGGGCGATCAAGATAGACAATGAGTATACACGGCCGAGCCGGGTGTCAATGCGCCCGGTCTAGCGCAGCAGATCCCGGATCATGGCGTTGGCCGTGCCCAGGCGTCCGGCCAGCAGGGAGACCACGTACTTGTCCATGGCCGCGGCCAGTTCGGGATGGGAGAGGCGCATGGCCTCCAGGGTCTGGGTGGACAGGCGCAGCAGTTGGCAGTTCTCGGCCGCCACCACCGAGGCCGTGCGCGCATCCGAGGTGAACAGCCCCATTTCGCCGAACACCGTGCCCGGCCCCATCTTCTTGAGCCGAACCTTGCGTCCGGTTTCGATGGATATCTCCACGCTGACCCAGCCCGAGCGCACGAAGTACATGGCGTCGGGCGCATCCCCCTGGTTGAAGATGGCCTGGCCCTTGGGCAGGCTTCGTTCCTCCAGGCGGGACAGGAATTCGGGGAGCAGGGCCGGGTCAGGGAAGGCCCGGGCCAGCAAGTCCTCCAAGGATCGTCCGCCTGCGTCCAGGGTCCCGGCCGATTCCAGCAGATCGTTCTCGCACCACTCCAGGCCGTGGTCCAGGTCCACGAAGGACTGGGAGGACCCGTCGGACTCGTTGAAGGCGTACCCCGACTCCTCCAGGAACCGCTCCAGATCAAAGGACAGGCCGGTGAAGACCAGGACCAGCTCCTCGTCCCGGGCCAGGTCTTTTAATCGGTTGAAGCTCAAGGTCATGGCCGAGTCCAGGCCCGAGACATAGGAGAAATCCAGGATGAGGTATCTGGCCGGGGCCAGATTCCGGGCGGCCAGCCGACCGTGCACCTGATCGGCGATGAGGGTGAAGGAGGCCTGGGTCAGATAGCCCTGGAGGCGCAGGACGTGGATGCTTCCTCCCTGGGCGTTGAGCAGTTCCGCCTGGCCTTGAGCCCGGTCCACGTTGCTGTGGAAATGGTCGCCCGAGAGCACGTGCTTGACCACCCGCAGGCGGCCAAACTGGCTCAAGGCCATGCCCAGGCCCAGGGCCAGGGCGCAGCCCATGCCCGCAGGCAGGCCGAGCACGGCGATGAGCCCGAACACGGCCAGGACCGGGAAATAGTCCCGGGTCCGGGGCAGGTCCCTGCGCACGTCCACCAGCCAGCGGGACATGAGCGAGAGTCCGTGGGCCACGGGCAGGGCTATCAGCACGAAGGTGGGCACCAGGGGGACCAGCCGGGGCGCGGCCAAGAGGGCCAGGGCGCACAGGGTCCCGGAGGTGATCCCGGCCAGGGGGCTCATGCCTCCGGCTATCCGGGCCGACCGGCTCCGGTTCAGGGACAGGGCTCCGGGCAGGCCTCCGGCCAGGGCGGCCAGGGCATTGGCCTGACCGAGCGCGCCCAGTTCCCGGTCCAAATCCAGCTCCCGGCCCAGGGTGGGCTCCAGGACCGCGCCCTTGAGCATGGTTCCGGCCACCACGATGCCGATCAAGGCGGCCATGGTTCCGGCCTGGTCCAGGATGTGGCCCCAGGCGATGTGCGCGGGATCGGTCAGGGTCTCGAACAGGGTCGTGGGCTCGGCCATGTTCAGCAGCCAGCCCCGGGCGGCCAGTTGGTCCAGGGGCAGGCCCTTGGCCCAGAAGAGCAGGTGGGCGGCCAGGCCGGCGGCCACGGCCCCCAGGGGCACGGTCAGGGGATGGCGCACCCGCCGGGCCAGGAGCATGAGCCCGAGGCCCAGGGCCAGCCCGATGCCGGTTCGGGCGCAGGCGTCGCGCTGGAGCACCTCCAGCATGGAGAAATCCGCCCCCCCGATCAGGGCGGCCCAGAGGTCCGGGAGGCAGGGCGCGCCGCCCAAGGCCCAACCCCAGGTCGCGCGCAGGAGCCAGTACCCGGCCGCAGCCATGATTCCGGCCGGAATGGCGAAGGGCACGGCCCTGAGCCAGGCCCCGGCCTTCATCCGGCTGGCCAGGGCCAGGGTCAGGCCGCAGGCCAGTCCGGCCAGGGCCAGGCCGCAGGCCACGGTGGGGATCACTGCGGGATGCAGGACCTCGGGGGGCATTCCCGAGGCCAGGACCATGGTGGTGGGGATCAGGGCCGGGGCCAGCAGGCACAAGGCCGCCGTGGACGAGGATTCCGGGCCGACCATGAGCGAGGGCGTGGGGCTTTTGGCCGCAAAGACCAGGGCCAGCACCGCGGCCCCGGTCAAGGCCATGGTCAGGCCCAGGGGCAGGGCCGCAGCCAGAGCCGGGGAGGAAAAGACCAGGGCGCCCTGGCACAGGGCGGCCAGCAGGGAGGCCAGGCCAGCCACGGCCCCGGCCTCCAGATTGGGTAGAAGGCCTCCGGCCAGGAGGCGCTCCCGGAAGCCGGGTCCGGTTTCTTCCCTGCGGCCCGGCCCGGCCAGGGCCATGTCCCCGGGGCGGCTCGGGGCCATGGAGACCGGGGGCGGCGGGGCCAGGACCAGGTCGGCCATATCCACTTCGTGTTCGTCAGGCGTGGCCTGAAGCGGCCGGGACTCTGGGGGCTGGTCCTGAAAGGCCTGCTCCTGGGGCAGGGGCGCGCCAACCGGGAGCACTTGGCCGGTAGCCTTGCAGCGCGGGCATTTGGCCGGTTTTCCGGCCAGGGCGGCGGGCACGTCCTGGGTGAAATGGCAATGGGGGCAGTGAAAATGGGCCAACCCTTGGCCGGGCTTGGCTTCCGGGGCTTGAGGGGCTGGAGGCTGGCCCGGGATGTTGGCCCCGGTGGCCTGGAGCGGGACTTCCCCGGCCAGGATGGAGGCCGCAGCCTTGCACTGCGGACAGGCGGCCTTGCGGCCGATCAGTGAATCCGGCGCGTTGCGGGAATATCCGCAGGAGGGACAGGAAAAAACCGCCACGTATCCTCCGGGTGGTCACGATCGTCGAGCCTTGCTCCTGCAAATACATGAGGATGGCCTGCTTGTAAAACCTTGGCTTGAGGTTTTGGCCGATTATTGACGGTGAGCGCCCGCTCATTTTCCCTGCCTGCTGGAATCTTGCCTTTCCATGGGCTTGTGATAATTTAGAGAAGCAAGGAGCGGTTCGGGCCGTGAACATGGCCTGCCGGGCACAAGCGCATGTACAAGGAAATCAGCATCAAGGATTTGAAGGTCGGCATGTTCGTGGCTGATACCGGCCTGCCCTGGATCGAACACCCCTATCTTTTTGCCGAGGAAGGGGAGGTGGCCACCCAGGAGGCCCTGGACCGGATCGTGCGCCAGGGCTTTCAGAACGTCGTGGTGGATACGGATCGGGGCAGTTACGAATTCGGCCGGGTGCATGAGCCCGATGTCCTGGGCCAGACCGACGGCCAGACCTTTGCCCCCAACCTGGTGTCCATCGAGGAAGAGGCCGAGGTCGCCCAACAAATCTACCAGGATTCCGTGGCCTTCGCCCATGATTTCATACGCAGCGCCCAGACCGACGGCACCGTGGACTATGAGAAGTCCGGGGCCCTGGTGGACGACGTGATCCAAAGCGTGGCCCGCAACCGCGACGCCCTGGTGAGTTTCAGCAAGCTGCGCTCCTACGACGAGTATACCTTCACCCACTGCATCAACGTGGCGGTCATCGCCGTGGCCTTCGGCCAGTTCCTGGGCCTGATCCCGGAGCGGCTCAAGCCCCTGGGGCTCTCCGGCCTGTTCCACGACCTGGGCAAGGCCCGCATCCCCCCGGCCGTGCTGAACAAGCCGGACAAGCTCACGGACGAGGAGTTCGAGATCATCAAGGCCCACCCCTTGCGCAGCTATCAGATGCTGAAAGAGCAGCAGGCCGTGGGGCCGGACGTGCTCCGGGGCATTGTGGAGCACCACGAGAAGTTCAACGGCAAGGGCTATCCGCGCGGCCTGTCCGGGGACCAGATCAGCCTGTTCGGCCGCATCCTGGCCCTGGCCGACATCTACGACGCCATCACCAGCCGCCGGGTGTACAAGGAGAGCATCAGCCCGAGCAAGAGCCTGAAGATCATGTTCGGCATGCGGGACCAGACCTTTGCGACCGGGCTCTTGACCTCTTTCATCAAGTTCCTGGGAGTCTATCCGGTGGGCAGCCTGGTGCGCCTGTCCGACGGCACCTGCGGGGTGGTCTGCGAGTCCAATCCCTACCGGGCGCACGAGCCCGTGGTCAAGGTGGCCTTTGATGCGGACATGCGTCCGGCCCCGATCCGCAAGGTGGACCTGTTCAAGGCGCATATGTCCAAGGGCCGCCGCCTGGAAATCACCGAATGCCTGGACCACGAGAGCTACAAGATCGACCCGGCCCGGTTCCTCCTGGGAGACGAGGGGAACTCCTAGACCCCCACGGCCAGGCTGCCCTGTTCGGCCCCGAATTCACTGTGCGGGGGGCAGGTCGGTGCATAGCCGGATGCCCATGATCCCGTGCAGGGAGAAGCGCAGGATGTCCTGGGCGATGCGCATGAGCCCCTGGTGGTCGTAGCTCACGCCCGGGTAGAGTCGGGTGATGACCGTGCGGTTCTGCACGTAGAACACGCACTGGCTGACCACCCCGCCCACGCACACGCGCACGGTGTCCGCCTCGGCCTCGGGTCCCAATAAGTCGCGGACGATTCCGGTCAAAAAGGCCGAGCAGGGCATCATGTAGGTGGTCATGAGCCGGTCCAGCACCGAGGTGGGGTTCATGATCTCCATGCTCATGAGCTTGCCCTGGGCCGCGTGCACCGGGTCGTCGTCCCCGGCCATGCGCAGGAGCAGGGCGCGGATGCAGGCCAGGAGCCGGTCCTCGGGCGTGGGCTCCGGGGGCAGGTCCAGGTCCAGGGGAAAACGGCGCTCGCACTCTTCCTTGAAGGTGGTGAGCACGTTTTCGTACAGCCCCTCCTTGCTCCCGAAATGGTAGTTCACGGCCGCCACATTGGCCTTGGCCCGCTTGCAGATGTCCCGAACCGTGGCCCCGGCGTATCCCTTCTCCACAAAAATCTCAGTGGCCGCCCGGCGTAAACGCTCCCGGGTGGACTCCTCGGCTGGGGAAAAATCCATGACCGCCTCGCGGTTGGGGGTTTGAAACGTGGATGTAAACGTCATTTCAATTTGTGATTAAAACGTCGTTTCATACCTGTCAAGCACATGAGGGGGAATAATTGAGGGGGGAGCGGGAACAAGCCGTTCAGCTTCCGCCGCTGCCCTTTTTGCGTGAAGGCCAGGGCTGGCCAGGGGCCGGAGCAGATGGAGAAGATCAGCCATGGAGTCGAATGCGTTATGGCTTGGGGCCGCCTTGTGGGGAGTCGCTTGCATCAACTTCCTGCACGGAAGTTCTCCCCTCAGCGCAAAGCATGGAAATGATATCGCCAGGGGAAAGTATTTTGATTCCCCATGCGTTGTTCTGAAAAAAATCAAAATGCTTTTGATTTCCCGTAACGATGGTTTCAACTCTTCCAGCGATGGCGGCTTCAACAAAAGGCAGGTCATGGATATCTGGAGGAGCATGTTTCAACTCAAGAGGCGTCGCTACAACGTGGAATCCCTTTTCCTGAATAAATGCAAGCAGGTGTTCTCGCTCATCAGGAGGAATGGCCGCCCGAAATTTTGGCCTTCGCAAGACTTCGGCATATTCTGCAAAAATCCTGTCATCAAAGGCACAAACAAGCCGTTCGACGAGGATCATGTCTATGACTCTTGCAGGAGGCGTATGCACCTTTAGTAGGCCGGAGATGAGGACATTTGTATCAATGACACTTATCAAGGTTTTCTCTCTCGCCTGGCCTGACCTATTTCCTCGTCAATCTCTTCGTCCGTTATCGCGTCCAATCCTGTTTCGGCGGCTTTGCGTCTGATGGAGGAAACCGCCATTTGGGCCCGAATTCTGGATGCGAGGGCAAGCACCTCCTCCAGGCGATCAGGATTGGCGACGGGCATCAATACCGCATATGGTTTGCCACGGCTTGTCACCACGACATCTCCTTGAGCGAGAGCGTCACGTATCTTGCCTGGGACATTCCGCAAGTCTCTATCA
The DNA here is from genome assembly GCA_903835685.1 of uncultured delta proteobacterium. Taxonomy (GTDB): domain Bacteria; phylum Desulfobacterota; class Desulfovibrionia; order Desulfovibrionales; family Desulfovibrionaceae; genus CAILNX01. Next base: position 110,577 of record CAILNX010000056.1, on the reverse strand, counting down.
CTCACCACTCGCATAGTCCCCCTCCTTGTTGATCATAATGGCTACACAAAGATTAACAAAAAAAATCTGGAAGTCAACCCTTACGAAAGGGATGGCGCAGCCTTGATACCAAGGCGGTTTCAACAGCCCCATTCAGCGGCGTGAGAGAGGGAACCGGGCACTTATTTCGCGGCTGAAACGCGGCCCCGGGTCTTGGCCTTCCTGCGGCCCCAGGGGCAGACCGCCACGCACACCCCGCAGATGGGGTGCTCCACCATGGGCAGCCGGGCGAATTCCGTGGTGACCTTGGTCATGCAGCGGGTAAAATGCAGGGCCTCATCCCGGCTCTGGTAGTGGGAGGCCGTGGACGCGCCCTTGATGGCCTGGGCCGGGCAGGCCTCCTGGCAGGCCGTGCAGGTCCCGCAACGGTTCTTCAGGGGCTTGTCGGCCACGAGCGGCAGGTCCGTGAGCACGGTGACCAGGCGCACGCGCGGCCCGAATTTCGGGGTGATGACCAGCAGGCTCTTGCCCTGCCAGCCCAGCCCGGCGGCCACGGCCACGGCCTTGTGGGAAAGGTAGGAGATCCAGCGCACCCGGTCCAGGGTCTGGGAGGCGGGCAGGGCCAGGGCCTGACCCCCGGCCTCCTGGATGTCCAGGGCTAGGCGCACGGCCACGTCGTCCAGAAGGGCGTTCAGCCTTAAGTAGTGCTGGGCGTACAGCGGGGTGGGCCGGTCGCGGATGGCGTCCAGGACCGGGTCGGACACCCGCACGGCCAGGCTCACGGCCCGGGTGAAAGGGGCCAGCAGGTTGGCGGGGTCCGTGGCGATGCCCGAAAGCCGGGCCAGGTCGGCCACGCCCGCGAGCGTCGCGCCGTAGGACCGGGCCTTTTTCTTGAGTTGCGCTGCATCCATGGTTTCCCCCTGAAGGCAAAGGGTCTGGGGCCTCGGGTCTTGGACTCCTGAAATGAATGGCCCCCCTCAATCCTTTTCGTCCAGAATCTCCATGATCTCCAGCACGGCCGGGGCGTCCAGCAGTTCCGGAAAGCGGGCCAGGGCCTCCTGGAGATAGGGCCTGGCCAGGTGGGCCTCGAAGGACTGCTGGCTTGCGTGCCGCTCGTAAAAGAAGAAGGTCCTGGGTTGCCCGGACACGGTGTGCAGGGCGTAGGCCAGGACCTCGGGCTCCTCGGAGGTCCGGGGCACGAAGGAGCGCAGGAGGGCCTCCAGTTCGGCCTCCTTGCCGCGCTTGGCCTGGAAGCGGGCGGTGACAGCGATCATGGGGTCTCCTCAATGGTTGCTGTGAGCGGGAGGCTGGGGGCCAGCAGGGGAAGGTCCGGGGCTGATTGGCCGGAAAGGCTCAAGGCCGCCCGGATCAGGGAATCCAGGGCCGTCTCGCCCTCGGCCCCCAAGTCCAGGCTGAAATCCGTGACAAAGGTGCGGATGTGGGCCGCGATGACTGCGGGGTCCAGTTCCTGGGCGTGGGCCTGGATGTAGGCGGCCGAGGCCTCTGGGTGGGCGCGGGCATGCTCCAGGCTGGCCCGGATGGCGGCCTGGGCGCGTCCGATGAGGTCTGATCCTAAGTCCCGGCGGGCCACGATGGCCCCCAGGGGCAGGGGCAGGCCGGTCTTCTCCTCCCACCACTGGCCCAGGTCGGCCACCTGGAACAGCCCGGCCTGCTCAAAGGTGAAGCGGCCTTCGTGGATGATCACCCCGGCCGTCACCCGGCCCGAGGCCACCGCCTCCATGACCTGGCTGAAGATCATGTCCTCGGCCGTAAATGTGACGTCCTGCTCCTGGCAGAGCAGGGAGAAGAGCAGATGGCCCGTGGTGGCCAGCCCGGGCACGGCCACCGTGGCCCCGTTCAGGTCGCACACGTCCAGGGGCCGGGCGGCCATCACCAGGGGACCCACCCCCCGGCCCATGGCCCCGCCCGAGCGCAAGGTGACGTAGCGGTCCATGATCCTGGGCAGGACCGCGGCCGAGACCTTGCACAGGTCCATGGCCCCGGCCAGGGCCAGGCGGTTCAACTCCTCCACGTCGGCCAGGCGGATGTCCAGTTTGTGCGGGGCCAGGTTCACGATCCCGTGGGCCAGGGCGTGGAAGATGAAGGTGTCGTTGGGGCAGGGCGAGTAGCCCAGGGTCAGGGTGCGGGCGTGCATGGGGCCGACTCCGGTATCAGCGTCAGGGTCGCGGTCTTGCCGTGGATCACGCGGGACTTTGCTGCAATGGATGGGGATTTTTGGCACGGTGCGGCCGGGCTGTCAAACCCCCTCCCCCCCGTTGACTTTGCCTGGCCCCGGCTATACTCCGGGGAGGCCCGGCGATTGGCCGGGGTTATCCGGGGCGCGGCCTTGGCCGCCTGCCCTGAAATCCGGAGCCTGCATGGATTTCCACGCCTCTTCCCCTTCCCCGGCCCTGGCCCATATCGCGGCCAAGGTCGAGCGCGGCGAGCGCCTCTCCCGCGAGGACGGCTTGGCCCTGTTCGCCTGCCCGGATCTGACCGCCGTGGGCGCCCTGGCCCATGCGGCCCGCACCCGCCGCCACGGGCTGAACACCTATTACGTGCTCAACCGGCACGTGAATTACACCAATGTCTGCGTGAACGGCTGCGTGTTCTGCGCCTACAGCCGGGAGCGCGGCCAGGCCGGTGGGTTTGAGCTTTCCGTGGACCAGGTCCTGGCCAAGTTGGCCGAAAGCCCGGTGGTCCCCCGGGAAGTGCATATCGTGGGCGGCTGCCATCCGGACCTGCCCCTGTCCTTCTACCTCGACATGCTTTCGGCCGTGCGCGCGGCCCTGCCCGAGGCCGGGCTCAAGTGCTTCACGGCCGTGGAGATCGAGCATTTCGCCGCGCTTTCGGGCTTGAGCACCCGCGAGGTCCTGTCCGCGCTCAAGGCCGCTGGCCTGGACATGCTCCCGGGCGGCGGGGCCGAGATATTTGCCCCCGAGGTGCGCCGCCGTATCTGCCCGAAAAAGATCAGCGGCGAGCGCTGGCTGGCCATTCACGGCCAGGCCCACGAACTGGGGCTGTCCACCAACTGCTCCCTGCTCTTCGGCCATCTGGAGAGCGAGGAGGACCGGGTGGACCACCTGCTCCTCCTGCGCGAGCAGCAGGACTCCAGCGGCGGGTTCAACTGCCTGATCCCCCTGCCTTTCCAGACCGAGAACTCCCTGCTCAAGGTGCCAGCGGCCGTGACCGGGGTGGACATCCTGCGCACCATCGCGGTGGCCCGGCTGCTTCTCGACAACATTGCGCATATCAAGGCCTACTGGGTCATGCTCACGGTCAAGCTGGCCCAGGCCGCGCTCTACTACGGGGCCGACGATTTCGACGGGACCGTGGTGGAGGAGAAGATCGGGCACATGGCCGGGGCGGACAGCGAGCAGGGCCTGACCCGGGCCGAGCTTGAGGCCATGATCCGGGGTTGCGGATTCACGCCCGTGGAGCGCGACGCCCTTTTTCGGCCCGTACGGCAGGAGGCCCGGGCATGAGCGCGGCCCTGTCCAGGGCCGAGGACCTCGCCCCGGCCCTGGAAGCGGCCGCCTCGGGCGCGCGCCTGGATTTCGGCCAGGCCGCCGCGCTTCTGGAGTCGGCCGCCTTCCACGACCTGGCCCGCCTGGCCCACGCCGCCCGCCTGCGCCGTCACCCCGAGCCGGTCGTGACCTATGTGGTGGACCGCAACATCAATTATTCCAACGTCTGCGTCTGCGCCTGCCAGTTCTGCGCCTATTTCAAGGCCCCGGGCGAGGCGGGCGGGTTCCTGCTCACCCAGGAGGAGCTGGCCCAAAAGATCGAGGAGACCCTGGCCCTGGGCGGGACCCAGATTCTCATGCAGGGCGGGCACCACCCGGACCTGCCCCTGTCCTATTACGAGGACCTGCTGACCTGGATCAAGAGCACCTATCCCATCCACGTGCACGCCTTTTCCCCTCCTGAGATCGCGCATTTCGCCAAGATTTCCGGCCTGACCACGGCCCAGGTCGTGGCCCGGCTGAAAAGCGCCGGGATGGACTCCATCCCCGGCGGGGGCGCGGAAATTCTGGTGGACCGCGTGCGCTCCCGGGTGGCCCCGAACAAATGCCCGGCCGGTGACTGGCTCCGGGTCATGGAAGAGGCCCACGGCCAGGGCCTGCGCACCACGGCCACCATGATGTTCGGCCATGTGGAGACCCCGGCCGAGCGGCTGGAACACCTCTTTGCCCTGCGCGATCTCCAGGACCGGACTGGCGGGTTCACGGCCTTCATTCCCTGGAGTTTCCAGCCGGACAACACGGCCCTGTCCAAGTCCGCGACCATCCGCCCGGCCACGGCCGTGGAATACCTCCGGCTCCTGGCCGTGAGCCGCCTGGTGCTGGACAATTTCGACAACCTCCAGGTCTCCTGGGTGACCATGGGGCCGAAGATCGCCCAACTCGCGCTCTTTTTCGGGGGCAACGACTTCGGGTCCACCATGATCGAGGAGAACGTGGTCAAGGCCGCTGGCGTGGGCTACTCCCTGAGTGAGGCGGACATCCACGGGATCATTCGGACGGCCGGGTTTGTCCCCCAAAAGCGCCTCATGGACTACACCCCGGCTCCGGCCGCGACGAGCGAGGATCACTAATGGACGAGCGCCTGGTCCGCCTGGGCCGTAGCAGTTACTTAAACGTCCTGCCCCTCCAGCATCCCCTGGACGCCGGGCTGGTGCCGCACAATTTCGCCATGGTCAGCGGCCCTCCGGCCGAACTGAACAACATGATGGCCCAGGGGCTGCTGGATGTCTCGGCCAATTCCTCGGTGGAGTACGCCCGCAGCCCCGAGTCCTATTTCCTGGTCCCGGACCTGGCCATCGGCAGCCGGGGGCCGGTCATGAGCGTGATCCTGCTCTCGCTCGTCCCACCCGAGGACCTGGGCGGCGAGACCGTGGTGGTCAGCGCCCAGACCCACACCTCGGCCATGCTCCTGCGCATCCTGTTTTCCGAGAACCTGAAGGTCACGCCCAAGTACCGGGTGGAGAACGCCACGGCGCTCCTGGAGCAGGGCAAACGGCCCAAGGCCGTGCTGGCCATCGGCAACGAGGCCCTGCGCCTGCGCGACCATCCCGACTATCCCCACCGCTGGGACCTGGGCGAGGCCTGGCGCGAGTGGACCGGGCTGCCCTTCATATTCGGGGTCTGGCTGGTGCGCCGCCGGGCCGCCCAGGAGTTGGGGTCGGCCCTGACCGACGCCTGTTCGGCCATGCTTGCGGCCAAGGCCTGGGGCCAGGAGCACCCGGACACGATCGTCGAACTGGCCTGCCGCTCGGGCATCCTGGACCCCGAGCGCATGCGCCAGTACTTCGCGGGTCTGGTCTACGACCTGGGTCCCGCCGAGCAGGAAGGACTTACGGTCTTCTACAGCCACCTGGCCCAGGCCGGGATCATCCCCAAGGTCCCGGACCTGGTCTTCTTCGAGTGAGCAAGAAAAAACTCCGCCCCCGCCTTTCTATCTCCACCGCTCCAACAGACTTTTGATCCTCCCCCTGACCAGACGCAGGGGCCGGAAGGTCACGGGCAACACCCTTTTGGGCGGCTCGAAGAGTGTGCCGTCAAAGGCCGTGGGCTGCTCCAACGGATAGGCCAGATTTTCGGGAAAGGCCCCGGGCAGGTTCCGGGCCAGGGCCTCGCGCCACAAGGGAATGCGGGCCGGGGTCAGGCCCAGCAGTGTATACACGGCCGTGTCTACAGCCACCGGGTCCGGGCTGGCGGCCAGCAGGCTTAAGGGGCAGGGGTCCCCGCCCACTGGCCCGTCCCGGTGCATGGCCGTGACCCCGTCCATCAGGGTGTGCACGCTCGGGCAGGCGGCCAGGATGTCCAGGATGGCCGCCTCGAAGCGGTTGCCCTGCTCGCCCCAGCGGGCGTGGGCCAGGGCCTTGCGGAAGCCCACGGCCAGGCCGAAGAGGTTTTTCACCGCGCCGGTCATAACCATCTGCCCGTGGGCCTTGAGCTTGGGCAGATTGAGGATGACCTCGGCGTCCAGGGCTTGGGCCGAGACCCCGATGCCTTGGCCGAAAGAGGTGGTCAGGGTGCGGGGGGCCAGGAGCGGGGTCAGGGGCACATTGATGCGGGCCAGGGCGCGGTCCAGGCCGCAGGCCCGGGCTACGCCGTACACGTCGCCAAAGGCCGGGGAGTCGGCCACAAAGGGCTTGGCCCCCCGGTCCAGAAGCCAGACGCAGGCCGCCACCGCCACCTGGGGATGGGTGCAGGAGAGGGTCGCGTTGCGGCGGCTGACCAGGTTGGGCTTGACCAGGACCCTGGTTCCCGGGGCCGGGGCGAAGCCACTGGCCTGAAGGACCTGGGCCACGCCCTGGGCCAGTCCGGGGGAATCGTACCCCGGGACCCGGGCCAGGGCCACGGGAATGGGCCTGGTCAGGGACATGGGGCCGAGTCAGGCCGGGAGTGGGCGGACATCAGGGCGTTCCCTTGGCCGGGGCGGATTTGGTCTTTTTTTTGGTCCGGGGGGCCGGGGACTCGGGCATGGGGTCCAGGAGCAGGGGATGCAGGTCCAGGCCCGCGTCCATGGACCGGCCAGCCTCGAGAGCCGGGTCGTCGATCAGGGCCGGGGCCAGGGGCTGGACGATCCCCTGGGAAACCTGGGCCAACCCGGCCAGTTCGTCCTCCCGGGGGGCGGGAAAGATGTCCCCGCCGTCGTCCGAGTGGATATGCTGATCCATGGAGGCCAGGAGGTCATCCTCGGGCAACGGAGCCGGGGGGGGCTGGCCCTCTTCGGCCGCCCGGGCCGTCTCCAGGAGATGCCGCTGCCGCCGGGCGGCGTTCTCGATCTTGGGTCGCAGCCGGGAGCGCCTCAGTTCGGCCTCCTCGCTGGACAAATGGGCCGCCACCTTGAGGCGGTTGAGCAGATAGGCCGCGTCGATGTTCATGCGCTTTGCGGCGCGGTCCATGATGTCCCGGCCCTCGGGCTTGGCGCTTTTAGCCAAGATGAAGGCGCAGAACTGCCGGGCTTCTTCCACGGCCTGGTTGGTCTCCAGGCACAGGGCCAGATACTTGGCGCAGTTGGCCCAGTCGTGTTTCTCGAAATAGACCCGGGCGATGTTGAAGAGCAGGTGTTCGTCCTCGCAGCCCAGCTCCACGCCCCGGAAATAATAGAGCAGGGCCTCGTCGAAGAGCGTGCTCTTGCGCAGGGCGATCCCGAATTCATTGAACATGTGCTTGTGCCGGGTCTCATAGGCCGCGTCCAACTCCACCAGGCGGTCGAAGACCGCCTTGGCCCTGGGGGCGTCGTCCCGGGCCAGGAAGGTGAGGCCCAGGCCAAAGGTGGCCCGCACATTGTTCTCGTCCACGGCCAGGACCTCGTCGTAGGCCTCTTCGGCGCTGTAGAGCCGACCCTCGTCCCTGAGACGGTCGCCGCGTTCGATGGTCCGGGCCACCTCGGTCATGGCTGGCCGCACCTTCTCGGCGTACAGGGTGATCTCCGGGGTGAAGCGGATCAGGAATTTTTCGGTGCTTAAGCGGACCACCTCGTCCGTGGGCAGATAATTGGTGTTCAGCTTGCGGGCTTCGTAGCTGTCCGCGCCGATCTGCTCCACGTACCAGTAGATGGTGCTGGCGGTCATCCTGGCCGTACCGCCGAAGCCCAGACGCACCCGTTCCTGGCTGGAAAAGGCCCCTTTGAGCGCCGAGGCGGGGTCAAAGGTGAGCGCGTCGGGTTGCGGTATGGCCAATGGCGACTCCTGGCGGATCAAGACCCGAAGGGCATGGGTCGTCTGGAGGAGATCAAGCTAGCCGCAAACCAGGCCGATGGCAATGCCCGGCCTAGTGGGCCAGGAATTTGGCCTGGTCCGGATGTTCGCCCAGCCATTCGATGCTGGCCGAGTCCAGGTCGTAGACCCCGCCCACGACCTTGAGTTTGCCCTCGGCCACCAGGTGGCGGACGATCTGGCTCTTCTGGAACAGGTCGGCCATGGTCTTGTGCACATTGGCCCGGATGGCCTTTTCCACCAGGGCGTCACCCGTGGCCTTGGGATCGGCGGCCCGGGCCTGGTCCACGGCCGGGGCGATCTGGTTGATCAGGGCCGGGATGCTGCCTTCGACCGCGGCCTTCTGGACCGTGGCCGTGACCGCCCCGCATTTGGTGTGCCCCAGGACCAGGACGATCGGGGTGGACAGGTGTTCGGTCCCGTATTCGATGGAGGCCACCTCGTCCGTGCCCCCCACGTTTCCGGCCACCCGGACCACGAAAAGATCGCCCACGCCCTGGTCGAAGATGATCTCCAGGGGCTCGCGGGAGTCCGAACAGCCCACCACCGTGGCCAAGGGATGCTGGCCGTTCTTCACGGTCTCGGTTCGCCGGATCTGGTCCTGCCGGGGGTGCATGCTCACGCCCCTCACGTAGCGCAGATTGCCGTCTTTGAGCTGGGCCAGGGCCTGGTCGGGAGTGGCGGGGGACTGGGCCGTGACCGGAGCGTGGGAGGTGAGCTTGAGGGTCATGGCGATGACCAGGCCGGCCACCACGCAGAGGGTGAGGATGTGTTTGCGGGTCATGGGGTCTCCCAGGAGGGGTCACGCGTTGGGCAGGGAAATCAGGCGTTGGAGATGCCCTTTTCCCGGTAGACGTCGAGGTTCCACTTGTAGGTCCACTTGCCGATCCCGGCAATGACGTTGTCCACGACCTTTTTCCAGGCCACCTTGCCGGTCTCGGGATCGCTGCGGCCCTCGGCGATGAATTCCATGCCGCAGACCACCTCCTTGGTCACGAAATCGCGGGTGGCGTTGGAGACCCGGGCGATGATCCAGTAGGGGTCGTCGGGACCTCCCTCGGTATTCTTGATGACCATCTGGATGATGAAGCGGGTGCCCTTCTCCACGGGCAGGGGCGCGGCCTTGACCACCGGAGCGGTGAGCACCAGGCGCATGCCTCCGGCCGAAAGGTTATCGGTTCGGGCCAGATTTTTTCCCAGCATCTTCAGGTCCAGCATGGGGTTGGCCAGATCGAAGCCTTCCTGGGCGTAGATTCAGAAGGACAGGGTGCTGAACAGGCGCAGGTCCATCTTGACCCGCATGCTCTGGCGGCGCTGGCTGCGTTGCAGGGCGTCGGGCGTCCGCAGGGCGAGGACGGCCACGCCCTCGCTCTTCTGCACGATCTTTTCGATGTGGGTGGTGAAGCTGTAGAACACGTGGGCCGAGCGGTTGTTGCGCTCGGTGACGCGGAAATAGCAGGTCAGGGCCACCCCGACCCAGCTCTGGGGCACGGCCTTGGGGCCGAGGAGCTCCATGGTCATGGACTTGGGCGTAAATTCCAGCAGGGAGCCGCTCAAGTTGGTCATGCTGGTGACCGAGCTGTCGAAGACCAGATGGAATTTCGAGCGTTGGGCCAGGGCCGTGTCAAAGCTCTCCAGGACCAGCTTCTGGGCTGCCGAGCCTTCGGGCTGGGGAGATTTGATGGAGAGGGCCGCCGCCATGCCTACCGCCGTTTGGAGTGAGTCCGCGATCGCCCGGCCGGGCGATTCGCGGCGAAAATGCCGCAAACGATTCTATAGCCGGGTCTGTCACATATTACAACTCATTTCAGCCCGTCCTGCTCGGCCCGCCTAGTGTTCCGCCCTCCTTACGCTCCTTGAGAAAGCGGATGGCCGAGCGCGCGGCCTTGGCCCCTTCGCCCACGGCCACGCCGATCTGGAGGAACTTGCCCACGCAGTCCCCGGCGGCGAACACCCCGGGGATATTGGTCTTCTGATCCTCGTCCGCCTCGATGAAGTCCCGGTGGCGGACAAGCCCCAGGGTGGCTGCGAAATCCAGGGCCGAGGCCTGGCCCATGGCCACGAAAATGCCGTCCATGGCCTGCTCCCCGCCGGGGTCCAGGGTGACGGCGGTCAGGGCCGGGTCGCCGGACAGGGCCGTGATCTTGGCCGTGGTCACGGCAATGCCGTGCTCGGCCAGGCGGGCGGCGTAGTCCGGGGATATCTGGCTGGGCTTGCCGCCCGTGCACACGCTCACCTGCGGGGTGAAGGCCAGAAGCTCGATGGCCTGGTTGGCCGCGTAATCCCGCTCGCCCACCACCAGGACCTTTCTCCCCCGGTAGAAGAACCCGTCGCAGCTCACGCACCAGGACACGCCCTTGCCGTCGTAGCGGTCCAGGCCCGGAATGTTCGGCCGGTTGCGGGACACCCCGGCCGCGATGATCACGCTCCTGGCCTCGATCTCGCCGCTCACGGTCTTGGCCACGAATCCGCCCGCCTCGCTCGTGTGCAGGCCCAGGATCTGGTCGCAACGCACCTCGGCTCCGAAGCGCTGGGCCTGGCGCAGGCCCCGGTCCATGAGATCAGCCCCGGAGATGGTCTCGGGAAACCCGAAATAATTGTCGATGTCGTAGTCCCCGGCCACCTTGGGCGCGCAGCCGATGACCAGGGTGGGAACCCCGGCCCGGGCCGTGTAGATGGCCGCAGAAAGTCCGGCCGGCCCGGCGCCGATGATCAGGCATTTGGTCTTTTCCATGGGGTCTCCCTGAACTTTTGGAACATGGTTTGGCCTTCTGTTCCATTATATAAACACCCTGGACCCAGGAGGAAAGGCCCGGCCGGGAGTGGAAATGTTCGTAACCCCGGGCCGGGTTGTGGAGATGTTCGCAACCCGGGGGCGGGCAGGTTGCAGGGTTGCCCGGGCCTTTGAGGGCCAAAAGTGGAAATGTTCGTAACCTCCTGGAACGCGGGTGCGGAGGTCACGGTCAAATCCGCCAAACTGTGGAGATGTGCGCAACCTGGAGGGGCCTGACTCGCAACCGGCCTCTGGCAAGGCTTTGGACTGGCCCTGACCAGAGGGAAAACCCGGTTCTGTGGAAATGTTCGTACCCTCCTGGGGAGCGGGGCCGGTCGGTTCCAGGCCTCAGAGGGGCTTTTGGGCTGTCGATTCCAATGGATTTTTTAGTGATTCTCTTCTGTACATTGATGATTTCAGTATGTTGCCATGGAAAGTGGCCAGGCGGGGGCCGACCCTTCAGTCTTCCACGCCCGGCGAAAGGAACAATGGGGGCTGTGGAAATGTGCCTTTCCCTGGCGCGGGCCGGTTTCGGCCGGTTTGACAGGGCCGCGTTCCGGCGGGTAGAAGCGCGGTCAATGGGATGATTCGCGCCGCGCCAGGAGCGGCCGGGGAGGGGCATGGGCTTTTCGATCTTCAAACCACTGGGGGAGCGGCACAAGCCCGGGCTCATGGCCTGGGAGATCTGGCGCTACATCGGCCCCGGGCTGCTGGTCACCGTGGGTTTCATCGATCCGGGCAACTGGGCCTCCAACGTGGCGGCCGGGGCGGGCTACGGCTACACCCTGCTGTGGATGGTGACCCTGTCCACGGCCATGCTCATCGTGCTCCAGCACAACGCCGCGCATCTGGGCATCGTCACCGGCCTGTGCCTGTCCGAGGCGTCCACGGCCTATCTGCCCAAGACCCTGTCCCGCCTGGTCCTGGGCACGGCCGTGGCTGCGGCGGTGTCCACGGCCCTGGCCGAGCTTTTGGGCGGGGCCATTGCCCTGGGCATGCTCTTCCACATTCCCATTCCCCTGGGCACCTTCCTCACTCTGGGGCTGGTGGTCTGGATGATCTTCTCCAACTCCTACCAGAAGCTGGAGAAATACATCATCGGCTTCGTGTCCCTGATCGGCATCTGCTTCATCTACGAGCTGTCCCTGGTCCATCTGGACTGGGCGCAGGCCGCCCGGGCCTGGGTGGTCCCGGTCTTTCCGGACGGGGCCATGCCCATCATCATGAGCGTGCTCGGGGCCGTGGTCATGCCCCACAACCTCTTCCTGCACTCGGAGATCATCCAGAGCCGCCAGTGGAATTTGAAGGACCCCGAGGTCATCCACCACCAGCTCCGCTACGAGTTCCTGGACACGCTCATCTCCATGCTGGTGGGCTGGGCCATCAACAGCGCCATGATCCTCATGGCCGCCGCCACCTTCTTCCGGGTGGGCGAGGCCGTGGACACCCTGGAGCAGGCCAAGGCCATGCTCGAGCCCCTGCTGGGTCCGGCCTCGGCCCTGGTCTTCGCCCTGGCCCTGCTTCTGGCCGGGGTGGCCTCCAGCCTGACCGCGGCCATGGCCGGGGGCGGGATATTCGCGGGAATCTTCGGGGAGCCCTACAACACCAAGGACATCCACACCCGCTGGGGCGTGGGCCTGACCCTGGGCCTGGCCGCAGGCCTCATCCTCCTGGTGGGCGACCCCTTCAAGGGCCTCGTGTACTCCCAGATCGCCTTGAGCGTGCAACTGCCCGTGACCATCCTGTTGCAGCTCTATCTGACCAGCTCCAGGAAGGTCATGGGGTCCTACGCCAACACGACCTGGCACACCGTGGTGCTCGCGGCCATCGCCCTTACGGTCATCGCCCTGAACGTGGCCCTGCTGGTGTCCCTGCTTTAATTTTTACCGTACCACCCAGACCGAGCAGGGGGCCGTCTGCACCACGTCCTTGGTCACGCTGCCCAAAATCAGGCCCATGACCTTGCCCAGGCCGCGCGAGCCCATGACGATGACGTCGCTGCCGCCGGCCTTGGCTGTGGCCACGATCTCCCGGGCCGGGTCCCCGCTGGCGATCAGGGCGGTGAAGGCCGCCCCGCGTTCGGCCAGGAGGACCTTGTAGGGTTCGAGGGTCTTCCGGGCCTCGGCCTCCATGGCCTGAGGCGTGCTGTGGTCGAAGAAGGGCTGGTCGTCGCCTTCCAGGATGGGATAGCAGGTGAAGAGCAGGATCTCGGCCCCGGCGCACTTGGCCAGGTCCGCCGCATGGCCAGCGGCATGGAGGGAATGGTCGGAACCGTCCACAGCCAGGAGAATCTTCTCGATGTTCATGGTCATCCCCCTCGCGTTCGGGTTGAGAAAACAGGAGAGGGCCACCTTCAAAAAAGGGGTCTCCCCATATTCCCCCTTATAAGGCCCGCAAGGGTTTGGCAAGGGGCGACCGGGATTGGCCCCAAAGAACAGCCGGGCAGCCCGGGGTACGGACCGCCCGGCTGGGACGGGGCAGGGCAGAGGGAGGCTTAGAGGCCGGATTTGATGACCAGGTCGGTGATGGGGCCGCGGGAGCGGTCGCCCTTGAGCACCACGTGGGCGTAGTTCTTGAATCCCTTGAACTTCTTCACCGCCCAGTTCAGCCCGTTGTTGCTCTGGTTTAAGTACGGGTTGTCCACCTGGCGGGTGTCGCCCAGGCAGAAGCATTTGACCCCTTCGCCCATGCGGGTGAGCAGGGCACGGGTCTCGTTGCGGGAGAGGTTCTGGGTCTCGTCCACGATGATGGCGCAGTTCTCCAGGTTCATGCCCCGGATGTAGGCCAGGGGCAGGATCTCGAAGCGGGCCGGGTTGAAATTGAATTTGGAGTCCTGGGCGTCGGCGAAGATGCGGTTGGCCGGCCGGGTCTCGTGCAGCTTTAAGACCAGGTCCCGGATGTAGCGGATGTAGGGCTCCATCTTCTCACCCACGTCCCCGGGCAGAAAGCCCATCTTGGCCCCGATCTCCACCACGGGCTTGACCACCACCACCTTGCGGAAGGGGTTGTCCTTGCGCTCCAGCACCAGGTACAGGGCGCAGGCCAGGGCCAGGAAGGTCTTGCCGAACCCGGCCTCGGACTGGATGGTGACCAGGTCGATGTCCTCGTGGAGCATGATCTCCATGGCCAGGTTCTGGTACACGCTGCGCGGCCGCACCCCCCAGACCTCGTGCTGATAGTCGATGACTTTCGGCCCCTTGGGGGTCATGAACACGGGCGCGCCGTTCTCCCACACGAAGCAGTTGGGGATGGTCTCCTCGCCCGGGTCCACGAACCCGGTGTAGAGCTGGGACTCGCTCTGGTAGGGATTGGCGTCCCGGTAGTACTCGGTGTTGATGCCCGCCAGCTTGGCCCGGATCTGGAGGATGCGGTCATTGGTGACCAGCACGGCCTCGGGCACGGGGTTGGCGCTGATCTCCCGCAGGATCTGGTCGTCGCCCGAGAGCCCGCCCCGGTCGCCCTGAAGCGTGGGCGGGAGCACCCGGGTGCAGCCGTTGGCCTGGATGATGTCCACGGCCTGGGCCACCAGATGCCCCACCCGGCTGTCCTTCTTGAGCTTGTCCAGCTCAAGCAGCACGGCATAGGGAATGATGACCGCGTTTTCGCCGTTGTCGCAGAGTTTGATGATGCTTTTGGGATTTTCGAGCAGAACGTTGGTGTCGAGAATGTAGTGCTTCATGCGGAGGGGATGACTCCTTGGAAATGAACGTGCCCCACCGTAACAACCCCACGTCAGGGTGTAAAGCGCGGGACGGGGGCGTCACGGAAACGGCACATGGGCCGTGCGCTTTTATTCCTCGTCGTCGCTGATGGCGAAATGGCTCTGCTTGGCCTGGCACTTGGGGCAGGTCCAGGCCTCGGGCAGGTCCTGGCCCGGGGTGCCCGGGGGGATGTCCTGGGTGGGATCGCCGTTCTTGGGGTCGTAGATGTAGCCGCAGTCCAGGCAGACGTATCGAAGCATGGGAAACCTCCTGGCCGAGGGCCGGTGAGCGCCGGGGGCCAGCGCCGAAAAAAAGGCCGCCCCCTTGAAGGGACGGCCCGTGGAATCGTGGGCGGCGGCTCTACTCGAAGCAGAACTCGATGGTGAAATCCCCGTTGGGCGTGGAGAACGGGATGGCCATGATGGGCGCGTTGGTCACATGCGAGATGGAGTGGTTGTCGCCCATGATCACCGTGGGCGTGGAGCCCTGGAGCACGATGCCCATCTCGGCCAATCCGGCCCGGGCCTGGCCCGAGATCATGTTGGTGATCTCGCCCACGGCGTCTTTCACGTCCGTGAGCAGGTCCTGGATATCGTCGCCGAGCATGTTCTTGACAATGGTGATGGCGCAGACCTTGGTGAAGGAGATGGACACGCTGCCGGTCTTGTCCCCGGTGACCCCCACCAGTCCGCTCACGTCGCCCTGGGCCACGTTGTTCTTCTTGACGTAAGGCTTGCCCGCCACCGGGGTCACTCTGGCCATGGTGGATAAAACCGTTACCGTGGCAGTGATGAAGGGCTTGGCCAGTTCAATATTCATGCAGGCTCCAGAGTTTGGCGGCTTGTCGGGTCGGCAAAACATGGGCCTTTTACCCTTTTTGAGCCCAGGGCGCAACCCGTGATGTTCTTATAAATATTATACCGGCGCACTTCCCGTGCCCGAAGCCCCCTCACTTGAACACAATGGTCTTATTCCCATGAATAATGACCCGGTCCTCCAGCACCCACTTCACGGCCCGGGCCAGGACCTGGCGCTCCAGGTCGCGGCCGAGGTCCTTTAAGTCGTCCAGGCTGTGGCGGTGGGAGACCCGGGCCACGTCCTGTTCGATGATGGGACCGGCGTCCAACTCCTCGGTGACGTAGTGGGCCGTGGCCCCGATGACCTTCACCCCCCGCTCCCGGGCCTGGCGGTAGGGGTCCGCTCCGGCAAAGGCCGGGAGAAAGGAGTGGTGGATGTTCACCATGCGGTGGGGGAAGCGGGCCACGAACTCCGGCGAGAGCACCTGCATGTACCGGGCGAGGATGAGCGTATCCGCCCGGCCGTCCAGGATGTCGAGCATCCGGGCCTCGGCCTCGGACTTGGTCTCCGGGGTCATGGGCAGGTAGTGGAAGGCCAGCCCGAAGGACTCCACCTTCTCCTTCAAATTCGGGTGGTTGCCGATCACGGCCGTGATCTCGCAGGGCAGCTCGCCCCTGGCCCAGCGCCACAGCAGCTCCATGAGGCAGTGGTCGGACGTGGACACCAGGATGGCCACCTGCTTGGGGTCCGAGGAAAAGGACAGGCTCCAGTCCATGGCAAAGGGGTCGGCGATGACGGTCTGGAAGGATTTCTCCAGGGCCGGGCGGGTGATGTCCATGTGCGGGGTCTGGAACTCCAGGCGCATGAAGAAGGTCCCGCCCTCGGGGTCCGTGGAGTACTGGTCCAGACAGGTCACGTTGACCCCGTGGGAGTACAGGAAATTCGTGACCGAGGCCACGATGCCGGGTTTGTCCGGGCAGGTGATGCACAGGCGGGCGACGGTTTGCATGCTTGGGCTCCAGAGGATGGGGTTGCAAGGGTCATAGCTCCAACCCCCGGGAATTTCCACTGTTTCTTCCGGGCCTTTTCTCCTTGTTTCGTACCGGAATTTGGAGTAGATAGCTGATGTTGCGGTCCAAATACTTGGGGCGCAAGGTCCCGGGCGGCTTTGGCGGTTCATCGCGCGGCCCCGGACCCGGAAAAACGGCGAATTTTGACCGGCATGGACGTTCCGTCCGGGCCGGAGGGGTGAATCCATCGGGGGCGCGCGGCGCTTTCCGGCAAACACAGGCGAGGCCCCGGGGCGCGGTCTTGCGCGTCCTGTCGGGGCGGCGCGCATGCGGGAAATCATGTTTCGAAGCATTTGGTTCGTTATTGTCCTGGTCCCTTTCACCCTGTTTTTTTGCGTCTGGTGCACCCTGCTCAAGGGCACGGCCACCAGCGAATGGGGCCAGGGCTTCTGGGCCAAAATCATACTGTGGGCCGCCGGGGCCAAGGTGGAACTCGATCTCTCGGCCCTGCCCGATATCCAGTCCGTGGTGTTCTTGTGCAATCACCAGAGCCACATGGACATCCCCCTGCTCTGCGCGGCCCTGGCTGGCCACAAAATCCGCTTCGTGGCCAAGAAGAGCCTCTTCGACATCCCGGTGTTCGGCTGGGCCATGCGCGAGTTCGGGCACATCTCCATCGACCGCTCCAACCGCCGCTCGGGCATGAAGAGCATCGAGATCGCGGCCCAGAAGGCCCGGGACGGCTTTTCCCCGGTCATCTTTCCCGAGGGCACCCGGAACATGCGTCCCGAGGCGCTCCTGCCCTTTAAGATCGGCGCGGCCGTGGTGGCCTTGAAATGCGGGCGGCCCATCGTGCCCCTGGTCATGGCCGGGAGCCACCGGCTCCTGCCCAAGGGGCTTTTGAGCATCACCCCGACCGTGATCCGCATCAAGGCCCTGCCGCCCCTGGATGTTTCCCAATATACCATCAAGGAACGCGAACTCTTCCGCCAGGACATGTACGCGGTCATGAACACGGCCTATCAGTCCCTGTGGAGGGAGATGGGCGGAACGGTGGCCGAGGCTCCGGCGGCCGCCGAATGCGGGGAGGGTGACGATGTCTTCTGATTCTGGCGTGACCGTCTATCCGCTCGGCGGCCTGGGCGAGATCGGGCTCAACTGCATGCTCCTGTTCTGCCCGACCAGCGCGGCCCTCATCGACTGCGGGCTCATGTTTCCGGACGAACTGCTCTTCGGGGTGGACATCGTCATCCCCAGCTTCGACCCGATCATGGACATGGCCGGCCGGGTCAAGGGCATCGTGCTCACCCACGGGCACGAGGACCATATCGGGGCTCTGCCCTGGCTCCTGCGCAAGCTCCAGGTCCCGGTGTACGGGTCCCGCTTTACCCTGGGCCTGGTGGAGAACAAGCTCAAAGAGCATTTCCTGGACGACAAGGTGGACTTAAGGCCGGTCAAGGCGGGCGAGACCGTGGTTCTCGGCGATTTCACCTTCCATTTCTTCCCGGTCTGCCACTCGGTCATCGAGGGCTTTGCCCTGGGCGTGGAGACCCCCATCGGCCGCATGGTGCACACCGGCGATTTTAAGATCGACCGCCACCCCCTGGACGGCCACGCCACGGACTTAAAGGCCATCCGGGCCTTCAGCGCGCCCGGGGTCAAGCTGTTGTGCTCGGACTCCACCAATGTGGAGCGCGAGGGCTTCGCCCTGACCGAGCGGGAGATCAAGGCCACGCTCTCGGACATTTTCGCCCAGGCCACGGGCCGCATCCTCATCACCCTGTTCTCCAGCCACATCCAGCGCATGCAGGAGATCATCGACCTGGCCGCCCAGTACGGCCGCAAGGTGGGGGTGAGCGGGAAAAGCCTGTCCAAGAACATCGACCTGGCCACGGACATGGGGCTTTTGCGCGCGCCCGAAGGGGTTTTGCGGGGCAATGTGGAGGACCTGGACGGGTTGGCCGACCACGAGGTGGTCATGCTGGTCACCGGGTCCCAGGGCGAGCCCCTGGCCGCGCTCTCCCGCATCGCCATGGCCGAGCACCGCTTCATCGCCGTGCGGCCCGGGGACCTGGTGATCATGTCCTCGCGCTTCATTCCGGGGAATGTGAAGGCCATCACCCGGGTCATCAACCGGCTCTACAAGCTCGGGGCCGAGGTGCTCTACGAGCGGGTCCAGGCCATCCACGCCTCGGGCCACGCCCACAAGGAAGAGTTGCGCATCATGCTGAACACGGTCAAGCCCGAGCATTTCATCCCGGTGCACGGGGAGTACCGCCACCTGGTCAAGCACGCCCGCCTGGCCGTGGGCGAGGGCGTGGACCAGGCCAAGAGCATCCTGCTGGAGGACGGGTCGCCTGTGACCTTTTTCGACGACTGCTTCCGGCTGGAGGAACCCCGGCCCGTGGAGCCTATCTACGTGGACGGCAAGGGCGTGGGCGACGTGGGCCAGAGCGTGCTCAAGGAGCGGCGGCTGCTGGCCGGGGAGGGCATGGTCATCGTGGTCATGGCCATTGACAAGGACACCGGGGAGATCACCCTGGGGCCGGACGTGGTGTCCAAGGGCTTTGTGTTCGAGCAGCACTACTCCCACGTGCTGGAGGACGCCAAATGCCTGATCCTGGAATTGTACGAGTCCATGCCCGTGGGAGACACCAAGAAGCTCAAGGAACGCATCCGCTCGTCGCTGCGGCGCTTCTTCCGCAAGGTCCTGGACCGGGACCCGGTGGTGGTGCCCCTGGTCCTGAGCCTGTAGATTCTCTGAAAGACCGTTCATGTTCAAAACCCTGCTGTCCCAAATTCGCATGCACCTGCCCAGCCTGTTCACGGGCTGGATCTACGCCCGCAACCCACACCTGGATTTCCCCTTGGACTTCGAGGACTACGGCGTGCGGTTCCTGGCCGCCCTGGTCCTGTCCTACGCCCTGAGTGGGCTGGCCATGCTCCTGGCCCTGGCCTTCTCGCCCAACTTGAGCATCAAGACCTGCCTGCACTGCGACCGTTCCGTGCTGGCCGAGATGTTCGTCACCGCCAGTTGCGCCGTGGCCCTGTTCATGGCCGTGATCATCGCCTCCATTCCCAAGGGCTAGGCCGCTGGCTTCCCAGGCCTACTCCCCCACAATCTCCGCGTAGACCATAAACGTGTGCCCGCCAGTCCCAGGCGCGCAGACCCGCACGATGAAATCCTGGAAGAAGCGCACGGTCGAAACCTGGGGCAGGTCCGGGTCGGCCCAGTTGGCCAGCGGGCCGGGGTGCGCGGCCACATAGGCCCGCACCTGCTCGATCTGAGCCGTGGTCAGGCCGGGCCAGACGTATTCGATGAAGTGGAAGGGGGTCTCGGGCAGGGGGGCGTGGTCCTTGTAGTAGCGGGGCAGGGCCTCCTGGGGATTGAACTCCCCGGACTGGTGCAGACCCACGCTGCGGAATTTCGGCCAGAGGTCAGGGAAAAAAGGCATGCAGGGGTCCTCTTGTCTGTGCTCTTGTCTGTGGACGTTGGGTCGGGACGGACGGCCAGGCGCTCAGACGGATCTGTTCTTAGGCCATCCCCAAGAACAGGACCAGGGAGCGGTCGATCTCGCGCATGAGGTCCTGGTCCAGGACGCCGAAGGGCTTGGAGACCGTGTCCCGGGGCAGGGTATGGACCTGGTCGATCATGACCTGCGAGGGTTTTTGCAGCCCGTTTGCAGGCAGAGGCGGTACGCTGATGCGCAAGAGCGGCGCGTCCAGCAGGTCGCTGGTGATGGGCAGCACCGTGACCGAGGAGTGGTCGGCGAACAAATCCGACTGGATCACCAGGGCCGGACGCGGTTTCCCGTATGTTCCCGGCAATGAGACCGACACCAGGTCTCCGCGTTTCATAGCCAGCCCTCGATGATGTTGGTCACGGCGGTCAACCAGCCCAGCTTTTCCTTTTCCCGCAGGTCGCTACGCACGATGCGGGACTGCCTCCGGCACTCTTCCGCGAACCCGGGCTTTCTGGTGTCCAGCACCCATATCTGCAATGGGCGCAGGCCTTGCCCCCGGAGCCTGTCGCGGTAACGGCTTTGCTTGGTCGGTGCTGTCTGCATGATCGGCCCCCTGGGAGAAATGGTAGCATGTTACCTTGGCAAGTCAAGTGCTCCGCGGCCACGAGGGATAATCAGCAGGTCACCATGCAGGTGGCCAACCCACCCAGGGAAGTCTCCTTGTATTTCGTGCACATGTCCCGGCCGGTGTCCCGCATGGCGGCCATAACTTCGTCCAGACCGACCTTGTGCATGGCCGGGACCACGTCCGAGGCGATGAGATAGGCCGTGTAGGCCTTGGCCGCGCCCATGGCGTTGCGCTCGATGCAAGGAATTTGAACGTACCCGCGCACCGGATCGCAGGTCAGGCCCAGGTGGTGCTCCAGGGCGATCTCGGCCGCATTCTCCGTGACCTGCACCCCGTAGCCCGTGGCCTGGGCCAGGAGCGCGGCGGCCATGGCCGAGGCCACCCCGATCTCGGCCTGGCACCCGCCCTCGGCCCCGGCGATGGTGGCGTTGTGCTTGGCCAGAAAGCCCACGGCAGCGGCGGCCAGCAGCCCCTCGCGCAAGGACTGCTCGGACACCCCCAAAAGCTCGCGCATGACCTGGGCCACGGCCGGGATGACTCCCGACGACCCGCAGGTGGGGGCCGTGACAATGACGTGCCCGGCCGCGTTCTCCTCGGCCACGGCAAAGGCGCAGGCGGCCATGAAGGCCAGGAACTGGTCCACGGGCCGCCGCTTGCCCATGGCCCGCTCGTGGATTTTCCTGGCCTTGCGCATGAGTCCCAGGGGGCCGGGCAGCACGCCCTCGGCCGCAAGCCCGCGCTGCACGGCCTGATCCATGACCGCCAGGATGTGGTCCAGCCCGGCCTGCACCCCGGCCTCGTCCAGGCCGCTCACGGCCATCTCGTTCTCCAGCACCAGCCGGTGCAGGCTCAAGCCGAATTCCTCCATGCGGGCCTTTAAGGAGCGCATGGAGTCATAGGGGTGCACGGGCTGGCCGCGCCGGGGCGGCTTCTGGCCGGGCCATTGCAGAAAGCCCCCGCCCACGGAGAAATACTGCCGGGTCAGGAGCGGCTCGTCCGATGTGTTCGGCCCGTTCAGGGTGAACACCAGGGTGTTCTGAAAGGGGAAATCGTGCACCAGGCGGTCGGGCCGTATGTCCCGGCCCCGGACTTCGATGACCGCCCCGTGCAGGTCCACGGCCTGGGCCTGGTCCGGGTCAATCCCCAGGCGGTCTAGGAGGTCCGGGGGGCAATGCCCCGGGTCCTGGCCCATGAGCCCGGCCAGCACGGCCCGAACCGTGCCGTGTCCCTCGGCCGCGGCCCCCAGGCTCCCGAAGAGCTGCACCGTGACGCCCCGGGCCTGGGCCTTGGCCTGAAGCGGCAGGCTCCGGGCCAACTCCAAAAAGTCCAGCCCGGCCAGCATGGGGGCCATGGTGTGGGAGCTGGACGGCCCTGGCCCGATCTTGAACAGGTCGAAAATGCTCAAGGCGATGGGGTCCATGCAGGCTCCCTGTTCGTGTGCGGAATCAGTCTCCGGCCGCCTCGAAACGGATGGGCTGGGCCCCTTCCCAAAGCACCAGACGGCCCAGTTCGGGCAGGAGTTCCAGGCCCTTCACCACGGTCAGGAAGTGGTTCCCGGCCAGTTGCCCGACCTTGCTGGCAAAGCAGGCGCTCCCGTAGGGGAAGAGGATTTCCGTCTCGCTCACCCCCCCGGGATAGAGCAGGATGTCCCCGCGCGAGGGGTGGCTGGTGTGGTTTTCAAAGGGCAGCCCCAGGTCGAGCCCGCCCAGGGGAATCCAGGCCGCCTCCCCGCTCCAGCGGGCCTGGATCAGGCGGTCCTCGAAAGGGAGAAGCCGCCGGAAGGCCTGGCAGGTCAGGGGCGCGGCCCCGGTTTCCAGGCGGGCCATGAGGTGTAAGGGGCCGACGATGATGTGCAGAAGGTCCATGGGGGCTTCTTAGTCCTTGGCCGAGGGCAGACCGGCCAAACGGGCCAGGGGGTCGATCCATTCCGGCCGGGGGGTGTGGAACAGGCCGTGGCCCAGGCCGGTCTGGGGCTGGACCTCCTCGAAGCTGGTTCCGGCCGGGGCAGAGGCGAAGAAGGTGGCGCAGCTTCCGGCCTCCTGGTCGTCCCGGTCCCGGATGGACAAAAAGCGGCCGGACAGGTTCGGCGCGTATTCCCTGGCCGTCTCCTTGTCCACGATGCTGAGTCGCCCCTGGCCGCAGGCCCCCAAAAGCGCGTAGCGCACCTCGGGCCGGGCCACCAGGGTGGAGGCGGCCAGGGCCACCCGTCCGCCCTTGCCGATCCCGGCCACGCTCACGTGATCGGCCGGGACCCCGGCGGCCAGCAGGCCGTTCACCGAGGCAGCCACCCGGGCGGCCACGGTGTCCACGCTCTCGTGCTTGTTGCGCAGTTCGCCCAGCACGGTGAATCCGCGGCTGCGCAGGGCCTTGATGTTGGTCTCGTAGAGGAAGAGGCCGTAGCGGTCCTGACGCGGGCCGTAGGACAGCTTCTCGATGGTCCAGTCGTGGACGTAGATGAGATAGGCGGCCTGGGGATCGGTCTGGCCATGGCGGTCCCGGGGGACCTGCATGGTGGTCAGGGAGCCGTAGCTGCCGCAGCCGGTCAGGGCCAATCCCAGGGTCAGCCCCAGGGTCAATTCAAGAAGCAGGGCCAGGGCGGGCCGGAAGCGCCGGGGGGCGGAGAACAGGGCGAATAGGGCCGTCATAAGGGAACGATACGGCAAGGCGGCGGGAGGGTCAAACGCTTTATGGTCAGGCTACGCCCCTGTCGGCGTCTCCAGGTCCGGGCGGCAGGCCAGGGGCATGCGCCAGCCCATGCCAAAGGCCCGGCTGGTGATCTTCAGGCCTGGCGCGGCCTGGCGGCGCTTGAACTCCGAGAGGCGCACCAGCCGCCAGACCTTGGCCACCGTGGCCGGGTCGAAGCCCTCCCGGGCCACCTGGGCCGGGCTTCGGCCGTGTTCGATGAGCCGGGCCAGGATGGCGTCCAGGACCTCGTAGGGAGGCAGGGAATCCTGGTCTACCTGGCCCGGGGCCAGTTCGGCCGAGGGGGGCTTGTGCATCACCGCAGCCGGGATCACCGCGTCCCGGGTCGCGTTGAGCCAGGCGCAGATCCGGTAGACGTACGTCTTGGGCAGGTCCGAGATCACCGCCAGGCCCCCGGACATGTCCCCGTAGATGGTGCAGTAGCCCACGGCCAGCTCGGATTTGTTGCCCGTGGTCAAGAGGATGGCCCCGCGCTTGTTGGACAGGGCCATGAGCAGGTTGCCCCGGATGCGGGACTGGATGTTCTCCTCGGTGACATCCCGGGGAAGTCCGGCGAACACCGGGGCCAGGGTCTGGTCAAAGGCCCCCATGAGGGGGGCGATGGGCAGGGTTAGGGTGGCCAGGCCCAGGTTCTGGGCCAGGGCCAGGGCGTCATCCACGCTGCCCTGGCTGGAAAAGGGCGAGGGCATGAGCACGCCGGTGACGTTGTCCGGACCCAGGGCCTCGGCAGCCACGGCCGCCACCAGGGAGGAGTCCACCCCGCCCGAGAGCCCGAGCAGGGCCGTGCGGAACCCGCATTTGCGACAATAGTCCCGCACGCCCAGGACCAGGGCGCGCCAGGCCTCGGACTCCTCGGCGAAATCGTCGTCAGCTATTGTCCCGGCCATGGTCCAGCCGCCGCGCCCGTCGGGCGTGGCCTGCACCAGGACCAGGTCCTCGGCAAAGGCCTGGCCCCGGGCCTTCAGCCGTCCGTCCGGGGCCAGGGCGCAGGAGCGGCCGTCAAAGACCAGCTCGTCGTTGGCCCCCACCTGGTTGGCGTAGAAAAAGGGCCGGGCGTGGCGCTTGGCCAGGCTGGCCAGCATGTCCTGGCGCAGGCGCTGCTTGCCCACCTGGAAGGGCGAGGCCGAGATGTTCAGCACGGCTTGGGCCCCGGCCGCCACCAGCTCGGCGCAGGGGTCGCAGGCGTAGCGCGCGGCCTCGGGCGCGAAATTCGTGTCGCTCCACACGTCCTCGCACACGGTCAGCCCGAACCTGATTCCGGCCACCTCCACCAGCACGGGCCTGTCCCCGGGCGTGAAATAGCGGGACTCGTCGAACACGTCGTAGGTGGGCAGGAGCCGCTTGTCGTACTCGGCCTCGATGCGGCCTGCGCGCAGGAAGGCGGCCCGGTTGCGCAGGGAGGCGTTGTCCGGGGCCGGGGCCACGGCCCCCAGGACCAGGGGCGGGCCGGTCTCCAGGGTCCGGGCCAGATCGGCCACGGCCCGCCAGCCCGTGTCCACCAGGTCCCGGCACAGGAGCAGGTCCCGGGGCGGGTAGCCCAAAAGGGCCATCTCCGGGGCCAGGCAGAGGTCCGCGCCCAGTTCGGCGGCGCAAGTCACGGCCCGGGCCAGGGCCTGGGCGTTGCCGCCCACGTCTCCGACCAGGGGATTGAGCTGGATGAGGGCGATCTTCACGGACGCCTGCCCGGCATGAAGGGGAAAATGTGCTCCACCTGGGCTCCTGACTGGGCGAAAACACAGGTTTTGTCCTTGATGGAACATAGTCCATCGCCTGGCAGGGGTCAACACGCCGCCACTGGCGGGGAAGTGCGGGCAAATCCCGGCTGCCTTGACCCCCAGGCCCCAAGAGGGGTATATCCGTGACTATTGGGCCGAACTGGCCTCCACCCGAGCCGGGATCGCCATGGTTGGCCAAGTCTGGCCTGTTTGACCCTGTTTGGCCTCAATTCCAAGGACCCTCATGCCTGATCTTCTTGCCGAACTCGTTCTGGTCTTCGCCCTGTCCGTGGGGGTCATCCTGGCCTGCCACCGGCTGCGCGCTCCGACCATCGTGGGCTTCCTGCTCACGGGCGTACTGGCCGGGCCGTCCTGCCTGGGGCTGGTGGGCGCGGTGGCGGAGGTGGAGAAGCTTGCTGGGGTGGGCGTGGTCCTGCTCATGTTCTCCATCGGCCTGGGCCTGTCCGGCGGGGAGTTGTCCCGGCTGCGCAAGCAGATCCTCCTGGGCGGCTCGACCCAGGTTTTCCTGACCATGGCCCTGTTCGCCGGGGTTTTCCTGCTGGCTGGCAGCGCGCCGGGACCGGCCGTGTTCGCGGGATTTCTGGCCGCCCTGTCCTCCACGGCCATTGTGCTCAAGCTCTTTCAGGAGCGGGCCGAACTCGAAGCCCCCCACGGCCGGGTGGCCCTCTCGGCCCTCATCTTCCAGGACCTCCTGGTGGCCCCCATGGTCCTTTTCGTCCCGGTCCTGGCCAGCGGCCCGGGCCAGGGTCCCTCGGCCCTCTGGCTCCTGGTCCAGGGCGCGGCCCTGGTGGCCGTGGCCCTGATCCTGGCCCGCCGGGTGGCGCCCTGGATCATGCACTCCGTCGTGTGCACCCGCAACCGGACGCTGTTCCTGGTCAGCGTCCTGGCCTTGTGCCTGCTGGTGGCCCTGGCCACCACCCGTCTGGGCCTACCCCTGTCCCTGGGGGCCTTTCTGGCCGGGCTGATCATCGCGGAATCCGAATACTGCCAGAGCACCCTGGAGGGCGTCCTGCCCTTCCGGGACGTGTTCACCAGCCTGTTCTTCATTTCCATGGGCATGCTCCTGAACCTGTCCTTCGTGTTCGAGCACCTGTCGGCCGTGCTCGGGCTGGCCGCGCTCATCATCGTGCTCAAGACCCTGCCCGCCGGGGGCGCGGCCCTGGTCCTGGGCTATCCCCTGCGCACGGCCCTTCTGGCCGCGCTCGGCCTGGCCCAGGTGGGCGAGTTCTCCTTCATCCTGGCCCGGGCCGGGGTGGAGCAGGGGCTTTTGGGGCCGGACCAGTACCAGTACTTCCTGGCCTCGGCCGTCCTGACCATGGGCCTGACCCCGGGTCTCATGGCCCTGGCCCCGCGCCTGGCCAAGTTCCTGCCCCTGCCTGCCGGGGGATTCGCGGACTCCTCCCTGCCCTCGGCCTCGGATCGGGGCATCGAGGACCACCTGGTCATCGCGGGGTTTGGCCTGGGCGGGCGGCATCTGGCCCGGGCCGCCAGAAGGGCGGGCATTCCCTACCAGATCATGGAGATGAACCCGGACATCGTGCGCAAGGCCCGGGCCGAGGGCGAGCCCATCACCTACGGCGACGCCGTGCACCCGGACCTGCTGCGCCACCTGGGCGTGGAAGAGGCCCGGGTCCTGGTCGTGGTCATCTCAGACCCCACGGCCGTGCGCGGGGTGGTCCAGGCCGCCCGGGCCTTGAACCCCACCCTGCACATCCTGGTGCGCACCCGGTTTCTTTCGGAACTGGAGGAGTTGCGCGGCCTGGGGGCCAACGAGGTGGTGCCCGAGGAGCTGGAGACCTCGGTGGAGGTGTTCACCCGGGTGCTCACCCGCTATCTGGTGGCCCGGCCGATCATCGAGCAGTTCGTCGGTGAGATACGGGCCGAGAACTATGAGATGCTCAGGCGCTCCGAGGTCCTGGCCGATTCCGGGGAGTGCCTGGGGGCCTGCGTCCTGGGCATGGAGGTGAGCGTGCTGGTGGTGGAGCCGGGTTCGCCCATGGCCGGGCGCACCCTGCGGGAGATCGACCTGCGCCGGGAGCACGGGATCACGGTGGTGGCCCTGGCCCGGGAGGACGGGGTGGCCGCCAATCCCGACGGGGACATGCGCCTGGCCCCGGGCTGGAAGGCCTATGTCCTGGGCTCCCGCCAGACCATCGCGGACAAGGCCTACCTCTTCGCCGCCCCGCCTTTGGACTAAAGGGTCGGATCAAACGCCAGCCAGGGCGGCTCCTTCGTCAGCCGGGGGCGGGTGATCAAGGGCGAGCCGGAGTCTTTCAGAGCATCCGCGAATTTTCCTTCCAAAGATATAGACATCTGGCCTGATATAGCCGAATAGCTATTCATGGCCCAGGCGAATGCGCAACAGAAGTCGTCCGCGCCCCGGCCCCTCGCTCATCGATCTCATCGCGCCCTTTGGCGGGCAGCAGGAGATCATCAAGGACCTCAAGGACAAGGTGTTCGAGGGGAAGGTGGTGAAGACGTTGCAGCCTGCTCTGGATGGGAGGGGGGTGGCGGTGGTGGAGTGGTAAAAATGAGATTACTATTTTGGATTATATGGCGCCGAAAAGGTGCGTTACTATCTCTGTTAATATTTACGTATGCTCAGGCGAATTCCGTAAACGTTGTGACTCCATTCATAGATGCTGTGTGCGCTATTTGGATAGGAACGATGGTTGACGTATTATTATGCTCAAATCTGCCGTGGGTAGACGACTTGATATATAATGTATACGATTTTATGACTTTTAAAGACATTATGCATCCGACAGCATATAGTGATGCAGAAAAATATTTGCACGAACGGAGAGCATGGTACGTTAATGATATCAACAATCGACAAATTAATTCACAGATAGATGTATTAATTGTTTCTCTTCTGATTAAATTTAATATGACGCTTTGTTTATCGCTATCTGTTGTGTTTTTGTCATTAAGGCATGCTGCAAACTCCAAAGACCCTTTATCATTTATATACCATATGGTGTTTATTGGGATGGCTTTAGACCTTGGTAGACACTTAAAGACCACGCAAGGTCCATTTTTTCAGCGCATAGTATCATTTGTTCTGTTTACTGATATTATTAATATGGTGCGTAGACGCATATAATATGTACAGAGCTAGTATTCAACTGACACCGTCGCCCCTCCCCCACTACGTTTCCATCCTCCCCCTCCTCCTCACCGGCACCACCCAAAACATCACCCCGATACCCGCCGCGAATACCAAGTAAATCACGGTGAACACCCCCTCGGGCAGGTCCAGGTAGAAGAGCCGGTCGGCCCAGGTGTGCAGGAAGGTGGCCGGGGCCGATGATGTTGCCGGTCCCGCGCTCAGGGCGGCCTGGCGCAGCCTCCATTCCCATTCGGTGAGCGGGCAGAAGACCCCGGCCAGGGACTCGGCGGCCACCAGGGCCATGCAGGCCGCGTGGGTGAAACGGAAGGCGCGGCCCCGCACCCAGGCCCAGCCCCGGAAATACCCGGTCCAGACGAGGCCGAACCCGGCCAGGATGAACCAGGCGAACAGGAAATGAACGGCCAGGATAAGGTCGGCCGCAAGCAGCAGGGCGGAAGGGTCCATGGCTGGCGCTGCCTTGATCGGGTGTCGTGTTTCCCAAAGGGGCTCGGGCGGAAGAATAAGAAGATTTTTTTCTTATTCTTGGATGTCCGGGAAAGACGTCGTCAATCCGCTCCGCCAAGTTCGCCTGAATTTGGCTTGTGGCAGGACAGGCCCGCGAATCAGGTCCGGCCCCGGGCGGCTATGACTTGCGCGATCACCTGGCCCAGGACCTGGAGGCTGACCGGCTTGGGGATGTATCCGTCCATGCCCGCGTCCAGGCAGTCCTGCCGGTCGCCCGCCACGGTGTGGGCGGTCATGGCCACGACCGGAACGTCCCGGGGCACGCCCGGGTTCGCGCCGCCCCGGATGCGCCGCAGGGCCTCCATCCCGTCCATGACCGGCATCTGCACGTCCATGAGCACCAGGTCGTAGGCCTGGGCGGCCAGCATGTCCAGGGCCTCCTGGCCGTTCCCGGCCACATCCACCTTGTGCCCCAGGCGGGTCAGAAGACCGATGGCCGCCACCTGGTTGATCTTGTCGTCCTCGACCAGGAGCAGGCGCAAGGGGTTGGGACTGGCCGGGGGGGGCGTCTGCTCGGGCGGGGTCTCCACCTGGGTCTGGACGTGGCTCACCGGGCAGCGCAGCCGGAAGAGGCTGCCTGTCCCCGGGGTGCTCTCGACCTCCAGGGTCCCGCCCAGGCCCTGGACCAGGCGTTGGGCCAGGGTCAGGCCCAGGCCCAGGCCCGGGTGCTGGCGGGTGGCTGATCCGTCCACCTGGGTGAAGGGCTCGAAGATGCGCGCGAGGTCCTCGGCAGGAATGCCCGGGCCAGTGTCGCTCACGTCGCAGATCAGGGTTCCCGTATCCGGGGCCGGGCCAGGGGTGAAGCGCATCCGCAGGGCGATTGTGCCGGTGCTGGTGAATTTGACCGCGTTGTCCGCCAGGGCGAAGAGGGCCTGGCGCAGAAAGGTTTCGTCGGATTCGCAGGCCCGGGGCAGGCCCTGGTGCGGGCCAGTGGGTGGGCCAGTGGGCAGGTCCAGGTGCATGCCCAGCCCCTTGGCCTTGGCCCGGGGGCTGTACATGGACAGGACCGACTGGGAAAGGGCCGCCGGGGAGAAGGACCGGGGCTGGCAGACGCGCAGGCTGGTCTCCAGGCGGGCCAGGTCCAGGATGTTGTCGAAGATGGAGAGCAGGCGCTGGCCCGAGGACAGGGCCGTGGACAGGCAGCGGTACTGCTCCTCGTCCAGGCGGGTCTGGGCCATGAGTTGGAGCATGCCCATGATCCCGTTCAAGGGGGTGCGCACCTCGTGGCTCATGTTGGCCAGGAACTGGCTCTTGGCCCGGTTGGCCGCCTCGGCCGCCTCCTTGGCAAGGCGCAAGGAGGCCTCGGCCTGGCTGCGGGCCGTTACGTCCACGGCCATGACGTACACGGCCGTGGTCCGGCCCTGGGCGTCCTTGGCCGGGATGTAGTGGACCTCCAGGTCCTGGATGAGCCCGTCGGGCCACTCCCGCCGGGACTCGAACACGACCTGCTCTCCGGCCAGGGCGCGTTCCAGCCAGGGGCGGACTTTGGCGTATTGTTCTTTTCCCAACACCTCCAGCGCCGTTCGCCCCCGGATATCCTCGTTGCTCATCCCGTACCGGAGATGGTGGGTGGTGTTGACCAGGATGTGGCGCTGGTCCTTGTCCAGCAGGGCGATGAGGGCCGGAATGGCGTCCAGCAGGGACTGGATGGCCAGGGGGTCCTGGACTTGCGGGGCAGGCCCCTGGCTCAGGGCGATCCGGATGGTGAGATTCAGTTGGGCGGCCGGGCAGGGCGTGAGCACCACCCCCCGGGGCGTTGCGGCCAGGAGGCGGTCCAGGGCTTTGGCCGAAGGCTCCGGCCCGTACAGGACCACGGGCAGGCCGAGTCCGGTCTGGATGGCGGCGCAGGCCTCTGAAATTCCTCCCGCCCGGTCCATGTCCAGGTCCAGGCCCAGGTCCAGGAGGACCAGGTCCGGGCTCAAGCCCCGGGCTGCTTCCACGACCATTTCCACGGCCATTTCCACAGTCCCTTCCCTGGAAAGGACCTGGACCTCTGGTTCGCAGCCAGCCTCCCGCAGGGCGTCGGCCAGGACTCTGCCCCGGTCCATGTTGACCGCAGCCGCAAAAATGCGGGGTTTTTTCTCGATGTGAGTCAGTTTTGTGGCCATTCCCATCCCGTACTCTAGGTATGCCCCGGCTCAGGGGGTCAATGATAATCCATTTTCTGGCCGAAAAAGCTTCTTTTGCCTGTCGGTTCCCTCGGTCACGCAGGGGGCGCGCTCCGGTCCGGCTCAGACCCGGTACAAGCGGCAGCCGCCCGGGGCATCTTCCACCCGGAAGCCCAGGGCGCACAGCTCCTGGCGCAGGGCGTCGGCCGCAGCGAAATCCTTGCTTTTCCTGGCCTGCTCCCGGTGCGAGAGCACCTCCTGGGCAGCCTGGGGCAGGGCCGAGGCGGGCAGGGGCAGGCGGGTGTGGTCCAAAAGCCCCAGACCCTGGTCCGCCGCATAGAGCCGTTCCAGGCAGGCGGCGGCCTCGGCCGGGCTCATGGTCCCGGCGGCCAGCCGGGCGTTGGCCTGCTTCACGAATTTGAACAGCGCGGGCCAGAAATGGTGCAGGGAGAGGTCGTCCTCCATGGCCGCCTCCAGGCCCGAGCGCAGGTCGAAGCAGGTCTGTTCGATCTCCCGGGATATCTGCCCGTCCTTGCCAGCCAGTCGCGAGAGCGCGGCGGCCAGGTCCTGGACCTTGCGCTGGTTGGCCGCCCACATGGCCAGATTGCGGCCAGACATGGCCAGGGGCTTGTGCGGGGACACGGACAGGAACCACATGCGCAGGCCCTGGGGGCCGCCAGCCAGGGCCAGGAGCCCCTCGAAGTCCTGGGGCAGGCCCTCCTCCTGTCCCACGGGCTGGGCCGTGGCGAAACACTGGGGCCGGACGCCCAAGGCCGCCCACACGGCCCGCAGGTTCTCCAGGTGCGGAAAGCGGTGGGCCTCGTTGCCCAGGACGAGGGTCGGGCCGGGCCGCTCCCCCTTGCCCGGCAGGCTTTCCAGGGCCAGGGCCGCGTGCTGGAGGAGCCAGCTCGGCCGCACGTTGCCCCATTCCGTGGCCAGGACCTCGCCCTGCTTCAAATCCTGGAGGGCCGCCCGCTTGAGCAGGGTGAAATCCCGGGGATGGTCCTTGGCGTAGGCCTCCAGATCCACGGTCCACCCGGCCGTGAGCGCGCTCACGTCCCCCCCGGCCAAGGCCCCGTAGTCCTTGTCCCGGTCCGTGTCGAAATACACCGAGCGCAGCTTCTCGTAGGCCAGGCCCTTGGAGAGGAGTTTGCGGCAGAGCTCCAGGGCCGTGGCCGTGGCCTCCTGGGCCCGGGGGAACTCCACTTCCTGGGCCAGGCCCAGGAGCGTGGCCCGCCGCAGGATTTCCGTGGTGGCCTGGGCCGCGAACTCTTCGCGCTTTATGCCCAGGTCCCGGGCTGCGGTCAGGGTCCGGTCGTCGTAGTCGGCCAGACCGGCCACCACCCGGGCCTTGACTCCCTTGGCCAGGTGGTGCCGGGCCAGCACGTCCAGGAGCAGGATGCGCCGCCAGGCGTCCGGATCGCCCGGGGTGTCCAGGGTCGGGCCAGTGGTGTACAGGCCGATGCCCGCCGCACCCGGGGTCAGGGGCTGCTTGGCCCCGGTGGCCAGGTCCAGGAGCGTGGCCCCACGCTGGGTGCGGGGGGCGAACAGAGGGGTGCTCAAGTAGCGCTCGCCGGAGTCCGCGAAAATGACCACGATGAGGCCGGAGTCCAGGGTGGCGGCCAGCTTGAGCGCCCCGCCCAGGGCCGCGCCCGAACTCATGCCCGCGAAAATGCCTTCCTCCCGGGCCAGACGGCGGCACAGCTCGAAGGCCTCCTCGTCCTCCACGTGCAGGATCATGTCCAGGGCCTTGCGGTTGAAGATGCCCGGCGGATAGGACTCGTGCATGTTTTTCAGTCCCTGGATCTTGTGCCCGGCGTAGGGCTCCACGGCCGCCACCGCGCAGGCCGGGTTCATTTCCTTTAAGCGCTTGGTCACGCCCATGGCCGTGCCCGAGGTGCCCAGGGCGATGACCGCGTGGGTCACTTTCCCCCCGGTCTGGTTCCAGATCTCCAGGCCGGTGCCCATATAATGGGCCTCGATGCTGGCCGGGTTGTTGAACTGGTCCATGAGCACGTATTTCTCGGGCTCCTCCCGGGCCAGGCGGTAGGCCTCCTCGATGGCCCCGTCCGTGCCCATGCGGCCCGGGGTGAGCCGGATCTCCGCGCCGTACGCGCTCATGATCCGCTTGCGCTCCTCGGAGGCCGAGTCGGGCATGAGCAGGGTGATGGGATAGCCCTTGATGGCGCAGACCATGGCCAGGCCCACGCCGGTGTTCCCGCTGGTGGCCTCGATGACCGTCTTGCCCGGGGTCAGCTCCCCGTTTTTTTCGGCCTGGTCGATCATGGCCAGGGCCACCCGGTCCTTGATGGACCCGCCCGGGTTCAAGGCTTCGAGCTTGGCCAGGATGGTCACGTTGGGGAAGGGGTTCAAACGTTTGACTTCCACCAGGGGGGTGTTGCCCACCAGGGACAAAAGATTGGCTTGGCTCATGGCGTATTCCTGAAAGGGCCGCCCGGGGACGGCCGTTGTGCGTGTCGTGTGCTGGCTGGACGGGTGAAAGTGACCCATGCGCCTGCCCGCGTCAACCGGAATGCGGGGTCTCGGGCCGCAAACTCCTGCCTGCCCGGCCATTTTCGACGTTTTTTCGCCTCTTGGCAAGGCCCGGTCTCCTCCTTCGTCCCTGGCCCACCCCCTGGCCAGCGTGACCATCCCATTGGCCGCCCATCCCACTGTCCGCTCTTGGCAACGATTTTGCATCCTCCGGCCAAACCCCCAAGGAGCGTCCATGAATCCCTATCCCTTTTTGCGCGACAACATCGAAGCCCTGGAAGACTATAATTTCGCGCTGTACCAGTGGCTGTCCCAGGCCAACCTGGACATGGAGCTCTTGAAGACCCGGTTGACCAAGAACACCTTTGGGCTTCTGGACTGGCGCATGGACGACGGCAAATGCCTGTTCGACGGCCTGCCTCCGGGCGCGCTCTACCGGGACTGGGACAAGCTGGAGCGGGCCGAGAAGGGGGCCACTTTCATCGTGGGCACCAACCTGGGCTATGCCGTCAACCACGTGCTGCTCAACACCCCGGACACCCACAAGGTGGTGGTCCTGGAGCCCAACCCGCACATGCTCGTGGCCTGCCTGGGCCAGACCGACTACCGTCAATTTTTCGCCCTGCGCAAGCTGCATTTCATCGTGCCCGACCCGGCCACCCTGGACGAGGTGGTGCGCAACCTGGACCTGCAATTCGTGTTCGGCAAGATCTACTTGCGCGAGGACCTGCCCAGCCGCCAGATGGGGCCGGAGTACTCCCGCTGGACCAAGATCATCCGGGAGAAGATGGAGAACTACACCGTGGAGATGTACACCCTGCGGGCCAAGCAGGACGTCATGGTGGGCAACGAACTGGTGAATTTCCAGCAGGCCATGCGCGACGGAAGTTTGAACTCCCTTAAAGACGCGGCCCAGGGCGTGGCCGGGGTGATCCTGGGCGCTGGCCCCTCCCTGGCCGAATTCGGGCCGAAACTCGTGCAACAGCCCGGGTACGCCATGTACGCCACGGCGCTGCAAACCCTGCCGGCCATCCAGCAGCTCGGGGGCGGGGCGCATTTCTGCGTGGCCATCGACTTCAACGAGGAGATGATGGCCGTGTACAACCGCCTGGACCGGGAATGGGCCAAGAACATCCCGCTCATCTATTCCACCAAGGTCCATCCCGAGGTGGTCCGGCGCTACCCCGGGCCGACCATCCCCCTGTGGACCCAGGGCGGGGTGGGCACCTTCCTCTTGAGCGAGCGGGAGCTGGTCCTGGACGCGGGCGGCAACGTGGGCCTGACCCTGACCCGCCTGTTGCGCTGGATGGGCGTGAGCCACCTGGTGCTCGTGGGCCAGGACTTCGGCTGGAAGCCCGGCCAGGCCACTCACTCCTCGGGCCACCATTCCGACGCCAACTACGGCGAAGGCATCCGCATGCAGAACCTGCACGGGGAGGAGATTTTCACCACCATCCAGATGCTCACCTCCAAGCGCGACCTGGAGGCCGACCTGAAAAAGGCCCCGTTCCCCACCTATCATCTGTACGGCGGGGGCGTGCCCATCGAGGGGGCCATTCCGGTGGATTTCGAGCAGGCCCAGGTGAAGGGACTGCTGGCCTCGGCTCCGGGGGCCAGGGAGCGCTTCCTGGCCGAGATGCTGGCCGCGCGCAGGCCCAAGAACCCGCCCCGCTTCGAGGTCCGCGCGGCGGCCTGGAGCGTGTCCCTGCGCAATGCGGAGAAGCGCCTGGAAAAGCTTTTGAAAAAGCCCGAGGCCAACCAGAAGGCCGTGCACGACCTCCTGGAGCAGGCCATCTTCTTCGTGAAGCAGGACCCCCTGTACATGCCCTATCTGTTCAACGAGATCCTGGACCTGGCCGGGCTGGCCCGCACCCGCTCCAGCTACGACCGGCCGGTGCTCTCGGAATTCAAGCAGCTCTGCAAGCGGGTCCTCGGCAAGGTGCGCCAGATGGACCGGCTGCTCAATCCCGCGATCAATACGGGAGCCAATGTGGAGGCCAATTCGGCTGGAAGAAAGGCCCGGAGCGCGGCTTCGGGCCGGGGAATGGCGGCCTGAGGCCAGGCAACGGGACAAAGGAGCGGACATGGTCGTCATCATCGAAATTCTGCGCGAACTGGTGTCGCGGGCGCGGTCCCGGGCCTGACTGCCAGAGGTCCGGGCGAGGAGCGGAGCATGAAGAGTCTGTGGAGCAAGGCGGCGGGCCATATGCAGCATCAGCACGGCCCGGCGTCCGATGATCCAATCCCGGAAATCCCGGTCCCGCCCGCCCCGCCCGCTCCTGTCGCTTCCGGCCGCATGGAGGTCCTGCGCGAGCTGGGCCTGGCCGTGCAGTACGTGGACGACGCCCAGCCCGATTCGGTCCAGGCCGGCCCCGTTCAGCCGGGCCGCGCCCTTTGCGCGCTCCGGGCCGCCCGCCATACCCCGTCCGGCCACACCCCCCTGTGGGCCTACAACTCCCCGGCCGTGGCCAAGCCATTTTTCGGAGAGCGGGCCGAAGAGGTGATTTTCGAGGAGTTGCCCCCGGGCCTGTCCCTGGACGAACTGGCCGGACACACCCGGCTGTTCATTTTCCTCGGCGCGGCCCAGACCGAGGCCCTGACCTGGGCCTTGGCCCGTACGGACCTCCTGGTCCTGGTCTTCGAGCCGGAGAACGCGCGGCTGGAGAAATTCTGCCAGGGCCTGGACCTGCGTCGCCTGACCCAGGCCAAGGTCATTTTCGTGGGAGGAGAGGCCGTGGAGCTCATGCCCTTTCTTTCGGCCAAGCTGACCCAGTCCCTGCGCACTCTGACCCAGCCCGCGTTCCTGGTCCAGGACGGGATCGAGGCCGAGTACTCCCGGTACGTCAAAGAGGTCGTGCTCCAGATGGAGCTTCTGTACTACCGGGCGCGCATCTATCCGGTGGAGGGCCAGTGGGGCTGCCGCAGCCTGCCCATCCGGCCCATCATGCGGGACCTGTTCTACGACCAGTTGGCCAATCTCTACGCCAACCTGACCCGCTTCGTGACGGCCGGGAACGCCCGGCATCTGCGCGGGACCATGACCGGGCACACAGCCCTGCTGGTGGCTCCGGGTCCGGACATGGACGCCAAGATGCACTACATCCACAAGCACCGGAACAAGGCCGTGGTCATTGCCGTGTCCCGGGCCTTGAAGCCGCTTTTGGCGGCCGGGATCACCCCGCATTTCGTGATCATCAACGACAATTCTCTGGACGCGGCCAGTCCCCTCATGGACATCCCGCCCCAGGAGGAGTGCGTGCTGGTGGCCCAGTGCCTCTCGCCCCTGGGCGCGGACGCCTTTGCCAAGACCTTTTTCTTCGGGAACATCCTGCCCCATCTGTTTCCCGAGCGGGCGGACCTGCGCCTGCACGCCTCGGTGATCACCGCGGCCTTTTCCCTGGCCCGGCTGCTCGGCTGCCGCCGCGCGGTGATCGTGGGCGGGCAACTGGCCTCCTACGACCCCTGGACCTTCGGCTACGCCAAGAAAAGCGCCGAGGACCTGGCCCTGGCCGGTCCCCAGCCCAGCCTCCCGCTTATCGGCCGCTTCCCCCAGCTCATCCCGGTCACGGCCGCCTCGGGCAAGACCATGTACACCACGCCCAACTACCTGGACGCCTCGGTCTGGTTCAAGGAGGAGGTGCGCCGCACGGGCATCGAGGTGGTGAATGCCTGTGCCGACTCCATCTTAAGCGGCGGTCCCATCCGGGTGGAGGAGAACTGGCCCATTCCCGAAGGCCCGGACCCCCGGGAGGCGGTCAAAGCCATTGTCCTGGCCCGGGACCCCCACGACCTGGCCCCCATCGAGGACTTCATCCTGGCCCAGCTCAGCGCCTGGGGCAACACCAAGCGGGCCTCGGAGAACACCGTGGCCCAGATGCGCGCCGAGCACAGCGCCGAGCCGGGCGCGCACCTGCTGTCCATCTTTGACGCCAACAACACCACCTATCTGGTGGAGCGTTTCACCCTGGCCCGGGATCTGTCCATGGAGGACCTGGACGGGGCCATGATCACGGTCCCGGCCGGTTCGGTTTTCTTCACCCCCTGGTTTAACAAATACGCCTTCCAGGAGGAGTCCCCGGACATGCGCCTGCGGGTCTTCATCTATTATTTCAGCGTGTGCGCGGTCATGAGCGAGTCCCTGTGCCTGCTGCTTTCGGCCCGGCTGCATGAGATACGGGAGCTCAGGGCGCGGTATGGGGACCGGGCCTGAGGCGCGAGCCTTGAAAGCGCAGACCCAAGACTGAAGAGTAAGAATAAAATTAATTATTTTAAATAATTATCTGGTCGTTGCGGGCATCCTTGGCTTTCAAGGGTCAGGTTCGCCAAGTTTTCAACTTGTGCTACGACCCTACCAAAATCCACTCCTTTGACTTCCTGGGCTATTCCAGGCACATAAATAGATCGCGTCCTGATGCTTTCGCCCCTGGAGGACCCTTGCCCGACCTCTCGGACCTCGTGTTTCTCGGCCCCTTCCACCAGCCGCCCCTGCCTGGCGCGGCCTTTTTCAACATCGACCTGCACCCGGAAGAGGAGCTTTTTGCCCATTTGTGCCGGGCTCACGCCGTGGTGGAGCAGGAGCAGACCTCGGCCTCGCGCCGGGGGCTGTACCGCCGCCTTCTGTACGGTTTTGGCGGGCCGCGCGTGCTCATCCTCTGGGACTACATGACCCGCCGCAATTTTCTGGCCCATTACGTGAAGGGCTACGCCCGGGTGCTCTCCACCCACGGCCCGGCCGTGCCCGAGCTCTCGGCCCTGGGCGTGCACGTGGAGTACCAGCCCTATGGGTATCTCCCGGAATTCTCTTTTGTGCTGCCGGACTGCGTGCGGGACATCGACCTGGGGTTCTGCGGATTTTTGTCCGAGCGGCCGGGCTGGGAGAATCGGCCGCTCTACGCCGAGCGCC
Source organism: uncultured delta proteobacterium (assembly GCA_903835685.1). Classification (GTDB taxonomy): domain Bacteria; phylum Desulfobacterota; class Desulfovibrionia; order Desulfovibrionales; family Desulfovibrionaceae; genus CAILNX01. Next base: position 72,915 of record CAILNX010000056.1, on the reverse strand, counting down.
GGGCCGTGGTGGAGGCGCTCAAGGGCCGCTTCGGCCCGCGCATGACCGTGGCCGAAGGGGTCTACGGGACCGAGTACAACCGGTTCTGGAACCGCTGCCGCATCGGGATCAACCGCTCGCCCCGGGGCGAGGCCACCTTAAGGGCCTTTGAGATCATGGCCGCCGGGGCCGTGCTGGTCACGGACTTTACCCCGGACCTGGCCCGGGATTTCGTGGACGGCCGGGACCTCTTTTTCTACCGGGACATCGAGGAGGCCGTGGCCATCTGCGCCCGGCTCCTGGACGACCCGGACTTGACCGCCCGGGTGGCGGCCTCGGGCCTGGCCGCCGTGGCCCCGCTTCGCCGGGAGAATCTGTGCCGCCGGGCTGCGGACCTGGCCCTGGAGCTTCTGGATGGGGAAGAGGAGCGCACGAAGCGCACCTGCCTGCCCCCGCCCCCGCCCCGCCTGCCCGAGCCGAGGTTCCCATGACCGGCCCGCGCGTGCAGGTGTATGGCCGCCTGGACCAGGAGTTGGACCAGTGTCTGGCCCCGGAACTGGGCCAATCCCAGAGCCATGATCTCCAGCAGGGTCCTGTCCGGTCTCTGGCCGGGGACGGCCGGTTCGCGGTCCTGCGCCTGGCCGATCCCTTTGGCCTGCACGACGACCTGGCCGGGGAGCGGCTGGCCGACCCGGACCTGCACCTGGAACTGCACACCCGGGAGTATTACGCCCGGTTCATGCCCCCGGGCGCGCCCCGGGCGGTCTGGTTCTTGAACCTGCCCGGCGGGTATTTCCACAACGAGGCCCTGCTGGACCACTACGATTTCGTCTTCTACACCCATCTGCTGGGCGTCAACTACCGCCGCTGGCATTCCAGTTGCCGGTTCGCCCCGCCCTTCCTGCCCGAGGCCTGGACCCGGGGCCAGGGCCAGGCCGGGGACCCGGGCCGGGAGTACGTCCCGGGCCTGGACCTGGGCCGCGAGGACTTGGCCGGAATCCTGGCTTCGAGCGAGCGCCTGCGCGGCCGCTACCTGGGCTGCCCCCAGGAGGTCCTGGACCTGCCCTTTGTCTACGGGCTCTGCCTCAAGGCCGACGAGGTGCTGGTGGACGCGGCCTCGCCCCTGAACGAGGCCTGCCGGGCCTGCGGGGCCGGGCTGTACGAGATGGTCGGGGGGGAACGGAAAATCGTGGCCCCCTGCCTGGATTTGGAGGAGCGCCGGGGGCTGGTGCTGGGCGGGTGCCTGCTTACGCACCGGGTGGAAGGGATCGTGCGGGAGTGTTTGGGGAAGGGGCGCTAATCTCTATTTTTTTAAAAATTCTTCCCTCACATATTCCCGAAGCGGCTCCTCCCACGGGCGCGGGACCAGGCCCGTGGCCTCGGTCAAGGCCTTTGTGTCCAACACCGAGAAGGGTGGGCGCTTGGCCTTGACCGGGTACTGGTCCGTGCGGATGGGCAGGACCTGGCAGGCCAGCCCGGCGGTTTTGACCGCCTCCCGGGCCAAATCGCACCAGGTGGCCCGGCCCGCGTTGACCACATGGAAGATTCCGGCTTTGCCGCTGGCCAAAAGGGCCAGGGCCAGGTCGGCCAGGTCCGGGGTGAAGGTGGGTGAGCCGGTCTGGTCGTGGACCACGCGTAAGCTCTCCCGGGTCTGGGCCAGGGACACGATCTTGTGCACGAAATTGCCCTTGCCCGGGCCGAAGAGCCAGGCTGTGCGGGCAATGACGCTCTTTTCCGGGAAGATGTCCAGGATGGCCCGCTCGCCGTCGAGCTTGGTGCGGCCGTACACGGACAGGGGATTGGTCGCGTCTTCGGGGACATAGGGCTCGGCCTTGGTCCCGTCGAACACGAAATCCGTGCTGAAATGCAGGAGCGGCAGCCCGGCCGTGCGGCAGGCCCGGGCCAGGACGGCCGGGAGGGTCGCGTTGAGCAGGGCGGCCGCCTCGGGCTCGTCCTCGGCCTTATCCACCGCCGTATAGGCCACGGCATTGATCAGTAAATTCGGTTGGTTGTGGTCCAAAAATTTGGCCATGGCCTCGGGGTCCAGGGGGTCGAAATCCGCCCGGCCCACGGCCAGGGGCTCGGCCCCCAGGCGGGTGAGGGCCTCCACCAGGGCGCGGCCCAGCAGGCCCGTGCGGCCGCCCAGGACCAGGACTTTTTTCCCGGCCAGATTTCCGGCCAGACTGTCGGCCCTTGCTGTCACGTCCGGTCCCCATACCACTGGTCCATGAACCGGCGGTACTCCCCGCTCTGCACCTGGGCCAGCCAGGCCGCGTTGGCCTGATACCAGACCATGGTCCGGGCCAGGCCCTGCTCGAAACTCACGGTGGGGGCGAAGCCCAACTCCTGCTCGGCCAGGGTGAAGTCCATGGCGTATCTCCGGTCGTGCCCGGGCCGGTCGGTGACGAAGCGGATCAGGGAATGGGGCTGGCCCAGCGTGTCCAGGATGGCCCGGACCACCTCCAGGTTGGCCCGCTCGGCCGCGCCGCCGAAATTGTACACCGCGCCGGGGCGACCCTTGGTCAGGGCCAGTTCCACGCCCAGGCAGTGGTCGTCCACATAGATCCAGTCCCGCACGTTCTGGCCGTCGCCGTAGACCGGCAGGGGCTGGCCCGCCTTGGCCTGAACGTACATGAGCGGGATGAGCTTTTCCGGGAACTGGTACGGGCCGTAGTTGTTGGAGCAGCGGGTGATGACCGCGTCCAGGCCGTAGGTCTCGTGATAGGCCCGGACCAGGAGGTCGGCCCCGGCCTTGGAGGCCGAGTAGGGGCTGTTGGGCGTGAGCGGGGTGGACTCCAGAAAGGGGTGGTCGCTCGGTCCGAGGGACCCGTACACCTCGTCCGTGGAGATGTGCACCAGGCGCACCTTGGCCCGGCGGCAGGCCTCCAGCACGGCCTGGGTTCCCAGCACATTGGTGCGCACAAAGGTGTCCGGCGCGGTGATGGAGCGGTCCACATGGGACTCGGCCGCGAAATTGACCACGGCCTCGATGCGGTGCTCTTCGATGAGCCCCTCGACCAGGGCCAGGTCCCCGATGTCCCCGTGCACAAAGGCGTAGCGGGACGGCCGGTCTTTCGAGGCGGGGGCCTCCAGATCGGCCAGGTTGTGCCGGTTGCCCGCATAGGTCAGGGCGTCCAGATTCACGATGCGCCAGTCTGGATGGCGGGTGAGCACGAAGCGGACGAAATTGGTCCCGATGAAGCCGCAGCCGCCGGTGACAAGAAGATTCATGGGCGGTTTTTTTCCTGTTTTTCTAGAATTTGTTGAGACAATGTCAAGACGAAGTCTGGATAAAATTATAATTCTTTCTTTTCAATTCTTCAAATAGATTATGAGAAACGAGTCGAACCGGGGACTCGGATTATTGCGGAACAAGCTGGAAAAGCTCATTTTTCCTCAAGCTCCCCGGTCTGGCGCAGGGCCTCGTAGAGCAGGATGCCTGCGGCGGTGGACAGGTTTAAGCTGCGCACCTCCCCCCAGATGGGGATGCGCACGCCCTCATAGCGCGACCACAGGGCCTCGGGCAAGCCCCTGGTCTCCGGCCCCAGGACCAGGGTGTCGCCCGGGGCAAAGGCGAAGCGGTTCAAATGCACCCCCTGGCGGGCGCTGGTGAGCACCACCCGGCCGGGCGCGGCCTCGGCCAGGAAGGCCTCCCAGTCGGCGTGCACGCGCACGTTGACGTGGGGCCAGTAGTCCAGGCCCGCGCGTTTCAGGTGCTTGTCGTCGATTTGAAAGCCCAGGGGCTCGATCAGGTGCAGGGGGGTGCGGGTGGCCGCGCAGAGCCGGGCCACGTTGCCGGTGTTGGGCGGGATTTCGGGTTCGTAGAGCACCAGGCGCATGGGCTCTCCTAGCCCCATTCGCGGTCCCTGCCAAGGCCGGGTTTTGCGGCCATTATGTCCTGGCTGATACAGACCTTGCCCTGTCGGCATATATTTGCAATTGATATAAGGACAAGCGACCGGCCATTCCGGCCCGAGGAGAGCGGCATGAAGGTTTTGCGACCCGTGAGCATGGATCGGTGCATCGGCTGCCATTCCTGTTCCCTGGCCTGCGCCAGGCTGGTGCACGGCAACCTGTCCTGGAACACGGCCGGAATCCGGGTGGGGTCCGCAGGCGGGCTGTCCACCGGGTTCGAGGCCACGGTCTGCGTGGCCTGTGCCCATCCGGCCTGCGCCGAGGCCTGCCCCACCGGGGCCATGGCCCCGCGCAAGCAGGGCGGGGTGATGCACAAAAAGAGCAAGTGCATCAACTGCGGCCAGTGCGCCAAGGCCTGCCCGGTGGACGCCATCTACATGGACGCGGGCATGCGGCCTTTCGTGTGCATCCACTGCGGCCGGTGCGTGCCCTTTTGCCCCCACGAATGCCTCGAACTCAGGCCCCTGGGCGGGGACGACACGGAGGACGCGGCATGACCAGTTCTGGTTTCACTCCTGAATTTCGCCCGAATTTCCGCGTCATGCTGGTGGACCTGTCCCGGGGCAAGGGCGAGGTGGTCGCCTTTCCCGACCGGGCCAAATGGGTGGGCGGCAGCGGCCTGGCCGCCGGGCTTTTCGCCGCCTACGGCGTGCCGGACGCGCCCTGGGACGACCCCCGCCAGCCCCTCATCTTCGCCATCGGTCCGCTCACCGGCTTTTTCCCGCTCATGAGCAAGACCGTGTGCGCCTTCAAATCCCCGTACCACGACCAGTACGCCGAGAGCCACGCGGGCGGCCGGTCGGCCCTGTCCCTGTTCTTCGCCGGGGTGGACGCCCTGGTCATCGTGGGCCGGGCCGAGCGGCCGGTGGTGGTGTCCCTGGGGCATCGGCGGCTCCAGGTCAGCGACGCGCATTTTTTGTGGGGGGCTGACGTGTTCACCACGGGCAAGCGGTTGCGCAAGCTCCAGGTCGGAGGCAGCGGCCACCGCAGCATCTGGCGCATCGGCCCGGCCGGGGAGAACAAGCTGGCCTACGCCTGCATCAATGTGGACACCTACCGCCATTTCGGGCGCTTAGGCTCCGGCGCGGTCATGGGGGCCAAGAACTTGAAGGCCATCCTGGTCCAGGGCGACGGGGATTTTGCCCTGCCTCCGGGCAAGGAGTACGCGAGGCTCTTCCAGAAGATTTTCACGGACATGACCGCCACGGACATGATGAGCAAATACCACAGCCTGGGCACGGCCGTGAACCTGAAGGGCCTGGACGAGATCAAGTCCCTGCCCTGGCGCAACCTCCAGGCCACCTCGGATGCGGGCATCGAGGGCATCACCGGGCAGAAGTTTGCCGACGACACGCTCCTGCGCAACGCGGCCTGCGCCGGGTGCCCGGTGGGCTGCATCCACATCGGGTTCGTGCGCGAGAAATTCCAGACCGAGAACCGCTACCTCTACCGCCAGGTGGCCTACGACTACGAGCCCATCTTCGCCACCGGCACCATGCTGGGCGTGACCGACGCCTTCAAGGTTCTGGCCATTATGGACCAGGTGGAGAAATACGGGCTGGACGTCATGAGCGCGGGCGTGGCCCTGGCCTGGGCCACCGAGGCCTTCCAGAAGGGGCTCATCTCGGAGAAGGAGACGCTCGTCCCGCTGTCCTTTGGCGACGCCGAGGGTTACAAGCAGGCCATCTACCACCTGAGCCATGCGGCCAACGAGTTCTACCGCATCCTGGGCCAGGGGGCCTTGGTGGCGGGCAAGCATTACCACGGCGAGGACTTCGCCTGCGTCCTGGGCCAGGAAATGGCCGGGTACGCCACGGGCGAGGCCTTTTTCGTGGCCGAATCCCTGGGATTTCGGCATTCCCACCTGGACACCGGGGCCTATGCCATGGACCAGAAGAGCAAGGAAAAGGACGTGGTCAAGACCGTGGATTTCCTGGTCAAGGACGAGCGGGAGCGGATCATGACCACCTCCATGGTGGCCTGCCTGTTCGCCCGGGGGGTGTACAAGGAGGAGGTCATGAAGGAGGCCCTGCGCTCAGTGGGCGACGGGCCCATCGCGGACAACTGGGACGCGGCCTCGTTCGCCCTGCACAAGGCCCGCTGGAAGTGCCGCTTCGACACCGGCTACGACCCGCTGTCCATCTCCATTCCCAAGCGCTTCACCGAGGTGGTCACCTGGAAGGGCGGCATCGACACCGTGTACATGGAGGAGTTGCGCCAGGCTTACGCCAAGGCCTTGACCGGGCTGGGGACGGAGCCCAAGGCCGAAGCATAATATCACCGGCCCTCTGGGGCCGGGCTGAGCAGAATGAACGGGGATGGATCGCGGCCTGCGGGCGGCGGTCCATCCCTTCGTATTTGGGTGAATGAATCAGAATCCAGGGGCGGACAGGGGGCGAGGACGCTCGGGCGTCGTTCAGACGGCCATCCCGTCCTCGGGCAGGAACATGCGGGGGGTGCTGCCGAATATCTCGGCCAGGCGGCGGGCCATCTTCCCGCTGACCGGGCGGCGGCCGTTTTCCAGGTCCGAGACCACGGACCTGGCCGTCCCGAGTTTTGCAGCCAGATCGGCCTGGGTCAGGCCCTCCCGGCTCCGGTAGCCCCGGATCATGTGCCCGGGAACGCGGGGGCCGAAGGCCTCTTCCACGGTGTACAGGCGATCATCCTCGTCCACCGGCGGCCCGGGCAGGATGGCCAGCAGGGCCTTTAGGGCCGTCTCCACCTTGTCGGCCTGGGCCGGGTCCACGCGCAGGGAGAATTCAACAAAGCCGCTGGTAGTCCGCGCCTTCGTGAGTTCCGACATAGGTCACCTCGATGGCCAGGGGGCCGGTTTCTCGCCAGACAACCACATAGGTCGGGCGTCCACGTTGAACGTGGCAATGATAACACCCTTTGCGTCCCCGGATTTTCCCGAAATGGGGCCACGCGGGGAGGCTCGGCCCAAATTCCTTGAGATCCTGCAAAAGCGCCTGGACAGCCATGCCTGTGTCTGGAGGCAATGCGCGTATCTTCTTCAGAATTCGTCCGGAGAGGCGAACCGTCCAGGTCATGTCGCGAAATGTACGCATTTTTTGCGTCGTGTCAAGGCCGCCCCTACTCCTCGCCCCCCTCGGCCAAAAGCGTGTCCCGCTTGGCCTCCAGGGCCGCGATTTCCTCTTCCAGGCTGTGCAGCCGGGCAAAGGCCGCCTCCACCTCGTCGGACAGGGTCTTGTACCGGGTGGCCAGCTTCTGGGTCAGCTCGCTGTCTTTGTAGGTCTCGGGGTCGTGCAGCCGGGTTTCGGTCTCGGACTGTTCGGCCATGAGCGCCTCCAGTTCGGCCTCGGCCGCGGCATAGGCCTCCTTGCGGGGCTTCAAGTCCTTGCTCAGGCGGTTCCTGATCTCGGCCTGGCGGCGCTTGTCCTCCTTGGTCAGGCGGCGGGAGGCTGACGGGGCCTCCTCGGCGCGGGGCCTGGCGTCGGCCTCCCGGGCCGCGCTCCGGGCCTCGGAATCCCTGGCCTTGGCCAGGGCCTGGCGCTTCTCCTCGTATTCCGGATACCCGCCCAAGTACTGGGTCAGGCCATCCGGTCCCAGGACCCAGACCTCGTCGGCCACCTCGGAGATGAGGAAGCGGTCGTGGGCCACCAGAAAGAGCGCGCCCTCGTAGTCGGCCAGGGCGTCCACCAGAGCCTGGCGGCTTTCCAGGTCCAGGTGGTTGGTGGGCTCGTCCATGATGAGCAGGTTGGACTTGGCCAGGAACAGGGAGGCCAGGACCAGGCGGCTCTTTTCCCCGCCCGAGAGCCGGGACACGGGGCGGTCGAAATAGTCCTCACCGAGCATGAACAGCCCGAGCACGTCTTTGATGCCCTGGTCCAGGACCTCGGGGTCGGACAGGCGGCGGGCCTCGGCCAGGACCGTGGCCGTGGGCTGGAGGATCTCGGTTTGGTGCTGGCTGAAATACCCGATCTTGGTGTTGCCCCCCCGGATGATGCTCCCGGACGTGGGCTGGGCCAAGCCTGCGGCCAGGCGCAGGAGGCTGGACTTGCCCGCGCCGTTGGGGGCCACCAGGGCGATCTTCTTGCCCCGGAAGATGTGGAAGGTCAGCGGCGGCCAGTGGTGCTTTAAGTCCCCGTAGTGGTGGGCCAGGTCCACGGCCGTGATGGCCGACTTGTCCCCCCGGGAGGAGGTGGGCAGGCTAAAAGACAGGCTCCGGCCGGGCCGGGCCGCCCGGGATTCGTCCTTGCTGCGGGTCAGCTCCTCCTGCATCTTCTCCACCCGCCGCAGCTTGGCCTGGGCCTGGGCGGCCTTGCGGGCCTTGACCCGAAATCGCCGGATGTAGTCGTATTCATGCTCGATCTTGGCCGCCAGTTTGGCCTGCTCCTTGTCCCTGAGCCGGGCGCATTCCTCTTCCCAGAGAACATAGGTGCTGAAGTCGCCCTTGCGCAGGACCGCACGGCCGCCCGCGATAAAAAGGACATGGGTGGACACCTTGTCCAGGAAGATGCGGTCGTGGGCCACAAAGGCCACGGCCCCCCGGAAGGAGAGCAGGTAGCGCTCCAGCCATTCCACGGCCTCGATGTCCAGGTGGTTGGTGGGTTCGTCCAGGAGCAGCACGTCCGCGCCCTGGAGCAGGACCCGGGCCAGCTTGGCCCGCTCCCGCCATCCGCCAGAGAGCGCGCGCACGGGCCGGGACAGCTCCTCGTCGAAAAATCCCAGGCCCGAGAGCACGGCCCGGGCCTTGTGCTCGGGATTGTAGCCGAAAGAGTGCTCCAGCTCGGCCTGCTCCCGGGACAGCCGGGCCAGGGCCGCCTCGTCGTGGTCCCGGGCCGCGTGCTCCCACTCCCGCCAGAATCCGGACCAGGAGGGCAGGGCGGCCAGGACCCAGCCCAAGAGTGGGCAGGCCAGGTCCTCTTCGGAAAGTTCCTGGGCCACGTAGCCCACCCGCGCCCCTCGGGGCACGATGAGCTGGCCCGCGTCCGGGGTCTCCACCCCGGCCAGGATCTTGAGCAGGGTGCTCTTGCCGCCGCCGTTGGGTCCGGCCACGGCCAGGCGCATGCCCTCGTCCAACTCCAGGGACAGGCCCTTGAACAGGTCCCGGCCCCCAAAGGATTTCTCCACTTCCCGCAATACGACTTTGGCCATACACGATGCGCGAGGCCTGGAAACAGGCCTTTTCCTCCTGGAAAGTCTCGACCGCCGGGGCGTCGGAAGGGTTTTTGCCGTGGGCTCGGTACGCTTGAGGCGTTCAGGGCTTATCGGTTTGAGGCGGGCCTGGCAAGGGATCAGGCCCGTTCGCGCCCAGGGCCAGAAGCAGGGTCTGGACCAGCTTGCGGGCCTGGCCGTAGCGGAAGGAGGACACGGCCATCTCCAGCTCCCGCACGGTCTGGGCCTGGGGGGTCCCGGCCAGGGCGGCCCTTAAGGCCGGGAGGTGCAGGTCCGCATCCAGGCTGTTGCGGGCCGTGAGCTCCTCCAGGGCGGTCAGGGCCTGGCGGGCCAGGTTGAAGTCCGGGGGCTGTTCTGGAAGGCGGGCCGGGATTATCCCGGGTTCTTCGGTGCGCAGCCCGGAAAGGGCCTGCACGGTCTGCCCCAGGATCAACTCCAGGGCGGCCAGGGGCTCGTCCAGGGCCATGCCCAGGGCCAGGGCCTGCTCCAGATTGGTGGCGGCCAGGGCCAGGGCCGAGGCCCCCAGGTTGCCGGACACGCCCTTCAAATTGTGGGACAAAAGCTCGGCGTCCCTGGTCCGGCCCTGATCGAGCATCTCCCGCATGCGCTGCGGGGCGTCGGCGAATTCGGCCTTAAGTTCGGCCAGCATGCGGCGGTAGAGCCGGGCGTTCCCGGCCATGCGGGCCAGTCCGGCGGCCACGTCGAAACCGGGCAGGGGCGGGAAGTCCGGGGGCGTTTCCACGGGCGGCCGGGCTGCGGGTTCGGGCTTCGCGGCCTGGGCCTGGACAAGGGTCTGGACGGGGGCGGGGCCGACCCATTTGGCCAGCACGGAGAAAAGGATGTCCGGCTCGATGGGCTTGGTGACGAAATCGACCATGCCCGCCTCGATGCATTTGCGCTGCTCGTTGGCCATGGCGTGGGCGGTCATGGCCACGATGGGCGGGCAGGCCTGGCCCATTTTGGCTCGCAGGGTCCGGGTGGCCTCCCACCCGTCCATGTCCGGCATCTGGATGTCCATGAGCACGGCCGCGTACCCGCCGACCAGGGTCTGTTCCACGGCCTGGCGGCCGGTTTCGGCCAGGTCCACGAGCACGCCCACGCTGGTCAGAAGCTCCTTGACCACCTGCCGGTTGATGGCGTTGTCCTCGGCCACCAGGATGCGCGTCCCGGGCCTGGGTCTGATCGGGGACAGGGCCGGAGACAGGGCCGGGTCCGGGGCCATTTCCGGCAGAGGCCCGGGCTGGCCCTTGGTGCGGGCCAGGCCTTCCAGCACGGACTCGCGCAGGGCTCCGGGCAGCACGGGCTTGGGCGCCACCGCGGCCAGGTCCAGTCCCTGGATGCGGGCGGACACGTCCTGGCGGGCGTAGGCTGAAACCATGAGCATCACCGGGGGGCGGTTTTCGGCCGGGAGGGCCTGGATGGCCTGGGCGGTCTCGATTCCGTCCATGTCCGGCATGCGCCAGTCCAGGATCACCAGGTCGTAGGGCTCGCCCCGGCCCTGGGCCCGGGCCAGTTCGTCCAAGGCGGCTTGGCCGCTGTCCACCACGGTGGATACGAAAAAGAGGCCCGCGAGGATTTCCTTCAGGATGTCCCGGGCCGTGGCCGAATCGTCGGCAGCCAGGATGCGCACCCCGGTCCTCTCCGGTCGCCTGGTCGGGCAGGTGTCATCCGGGGCCTGGCCGAACCAGGCCGTGAAAGAGAAGAGGCTGCCCTGGCCGGGGGTGCTTTCGGCCGTTATCTCCCCGCCCATGAGCTGGGTCAGCCTGCGGGAGATGGCCAGGCCCAGGCCGGTGCCGCCGTAGCGCCGGGTGGTGGATTCGTCGCCTTGGGAAAAGGCCAGGAAAAGCCGGTCCATCTGTCCTGGCTCGATGCCGATGCCCGTGTCCCGCACGAGAAAGCGCAGGCAGATGCGCTCGTTCTCCCGGGCCTCGGGCTCGACCCTGATCTCCACCTCGCCCTGGGTGGTGAACTTGATGGCGTTTCCGGCCAGATTGAGCAGGATCTGCTTGAGCCGCAGGCTGTCGCCCTTGAACTCCCGGGGCAGGTTCGGGGCCAGGCGCAACAGGAGCTCCAGACCCTTCTGCTCGGCGCGCAGGGCCAGGATGTCCACCAGGTCCTCGCACAGGGTCTCCAGGCAGAAGGGCTCCTCGTTCAAGGTCATCTTGCCGGCCTCGATCTTGGAGAAGTCCAGGATTTCATTGACGATGAGGAGCAGAGCCTCGGAGGCCTGGCGGAGCTTGCGCATGTATTCGGACTGGCTGGGGTCCAGGCCGGTCTGCTGCACCAGGTGGCACAGCCCGATGATGGCGTTCAAGGGGGTGCGGATCTCGTGGCTCATGTTGGCCAGGAAATGGCCCTTGGCCCGGTCGGCCCGCACGGCCTTGTCCGTGGCCGCGCGCAGGGCCTCCTCGAAGCGCTTGCGCTCGGCGATGTCGCGGGCGATGGTGGAATAGGACTCGAGCTCGCCCGCAGCCGAGTGGTGGGCCACCACGATCTGGGACACCAAAAGGCTCCGACCGTCCCGGGTGGCCATCTCGTTCTCCCATTCCCAGAACCCACGAGCCCGGGCCGAAGGCAGGACCTTGCGGACCATGAAGTCGTGGACCTCGGGGCGGTGGAGGTCGGCCAGGGTGAAGGCCGAGATGTCCGCATCCTCGGGGATGCCGAGCATGCGCCGTCCGGCCGCGTTCATGTAGGTCAGGCGGCCGTCCTGGTCCGAAGAGGCCACCAAGTCCCGGGCCGCCTCCAGGATGATGACCACCCGGGCCTTGGCCTCCTCGGCCCGCACCAGCTCCGTGGCGTCCTCGGCAAAGAGCAGGAGGTGGGCGGCTCCGCCGGTGTGGAACCGGGCCAGCCTGAATTCGCACCAGACATCCCGGCCGAAGGAGGAGTGCACGTGCAGCCGCCTCCGCACCGGGACCCCGGTGGCCAGCACCTCCCGGGCCAATTGGGTCAGTCCGCTCTCCTGCCAGGATTCCAGGGCCAGGAAATTCTGGGCCTCCAGGGACTTCTGATCCCCGCCCATGATGCCCGCCAGGGCCTCGTTGGCCAGGGCGCATTCCCCGCTTTCGCGGTAGGCCGCGATGCCCACCGGCGACTGGGAGATGAGGCCTTGGTTGAATTCCAGAAGCTCGGAGATGCGGTTTCGGGCCTGGAGCACCTCCCGGGTGCGCCGTCTGGCCGCAGCCACCAGAAAGGCCGTGACCAGGGCGGCGGTGAAAAAGACCAGGGCCTGGGTGAAGCTGCGCTGCTTCCAGTTGGCCAGGATGGCCTGGGTGGGCATGGCCAGGGCCACCACCAGGGAGGTCTGGCCCACGTTGCGCACGGCCAGCATGCGCTCCACCCCGTCGGTCACGTTCAGGGAGACGCCCACGGTGGTTTTGGCCCCGGTGCGTTTGTGCTCGGTGAACACCTGGCCGTGGGCCACGGACTGGCCGATGACCCCCTGGGGGTCGGGCAGGCGGGCGTAGATGAGGCCCGTGTTGTTGGTCAGGGTGACCACGGACTCCTCGTCCTCGGGCCGGATGGAATGCAGGATCTGATCGAAATAGGCCCGGGCCAGACTGATGCACACCACGCCCAGGAAGGCGCCCCGACTGTCGTGGACCGGGCGCGCGGCCGTGACGATGTTGGAACCCAAGGAGGAGAAAAAGGGCTTGAACAATCGCATGGGCGAGTCCGGCGGGGCGTCCTTGGTGCCCTGGAAATATTCTCGGCGGCTGGCGTCAAAGCCGAGCAGTTCGGGCGAGGAGGAGATCAGGACGCGGCCCTTGTCGTCGGTGATGACGGCCGTGCGCATCTCCGGCAGATAGGTTGTCTTGAGGCGCATGAGGGAACTCAGTTCGGCCGGTTTCCGGGGGTCGAACTGGCGGCGCTGCTCGGCCATGTCCAAAAGGAGGAGGTCCAGGGAGCGCAGGCTGCCGCTGATCTGTTCGTCGGCCGAGCGGACCTGGGCCGTGAGCAGACGGCTGGCCCGCTCCAGGGTCTGGAAGTAATCGTCGCGTACCCGCCAGCTCACCAGGAGTCCCAGGCAGATGATGATGGCCAGGCCTGCGGAAAGGGCGGGGTCGTAAGGTCTTTTCGTCTTCACTCCAGCTCCGTGCGGAAATATCCCTGGGACACTAAGGCCTTTCCTGTCTTTCGTACAGGGGGAAATCTGCAAGAACCACCCCCGAGTACGGGTTTGAGGCAGGTTATAAGCTCATTTTGGGGAGAATTCCAGAGACAGAATAAAATATCATGCCCGGCCCTAAAGTTTTCCCGCAAACGTCCGATAGGCAGAGTGTAGGCCTCCAATGTTTGCGCGGGAGGACAGGACATGAGTCTGGCTGTTTCCGGGACATCTTCCATCGCCCAGGGCGGATCGTCGGACCTTCTGGAGGCGTTGCGCCAATCCAGGCGGACGGAGGGCGGCCTTGGGAAGAGGGCGGACCAGGGTGATTCCACAGGCCAGGATCAGAACCAGGCCACGGCCTCTGTTGGTGCGGCCCTGAGCGGAGATGCGGACTCGGCTCCTGCGCTGGCCCCGGCCTCCGGGGGCGCGTCCGGTTCGGCCAAGACCCAGGGCGAGGCCAAGAAGTCCCCGGCCCAGCAGGCCGAGCTGGACAAGCTCAAGAACCGGGACCGGGAGGTCCGGGCCCACGAACAGGCCCATCTGGCCGCTGCCGGGGGCTATGTCGCTGGCGGGGCCAATTATTCCCTGCAGACTGGACCGGACGGCCATCAGTACGCCGTGGGCGGGTCCGTGTCCCTGGACGCCTCCCCGGTGTCCGGCGATCCCGAGGCCACCATCCAGAAGGCCGAGACTATCCGGCGGGCGGCCCTGGCCCCGGCCGAGCCCTCGGCCCAGGACCGCAACGTGGCCGCCCAGGCCTTGGCCATGGAGGCCCAGGCCCGGGCGGAAGAGTCCCTGGGCCAGCCCCAGGGCGCGAAGTCTGGCCACCTGGCTCATTCGTCTGCGGCTGATTCGGCCAAGGCCACGGGCTCGACCCCTGCTGCTGGCGCGTCCGATTCGGCCCAGGTCAACGCGACTTCGGCCTCGGACCATTCATCCTCCGGCCTTTCATCCCCGGTCGGGTCCCGTTCCGCTCCGTCTCCGGATTCCCACTCCCCCGGTGGCGCGGTCTCCTTCCAGGAGGCGGACCGGGACCCGGCCCTTTCTTCCCTGGCGGCCGCCGCCCTCCCCGGCGGCCCGGTTCCGACCCAGGTCCCGGGCTCCTCCTCCCGGGACCTGGCCGGGCCGGACAATCCGGCCCAGGCCGCAGCCCCCGCGACCTTTGCCAGCGGCCTGCCCCAGAGCCTGGGCCGGGAGCCGGTGGAAGGCGCTTCCCAGGCCCAGGAGGCCGGGAGCCAGGAGGCCAAAAACTTCAACCAGTCCTTGAATTCCTCCCCGGGCCAGACCGCAGCCAAGGCCCGGGCCGCCTCGGGATACAGCCGCGCCGCCCAGGGCCAGGCGCAGGACAGGTCGTCTCTGTCCAAGGTGGCCTAGGATTGCGTCCCCCAAGCAAGATCAGACAAGAATGAAGAATAAGAATAATTTCTTCTTCTTGTTCGTGCGCGCCCGAGAAGACAGTCCAGAAAAGAGTGAATTTTCCGCTGGTTGCGTACAGCAAACAAATCGGTGTGATTGAAGACGGGATTCTTGGGCCGTGGGGAAAAAGGTCGACGATTATCGTGGTTCCGGCGGATATTCCAGCAAGGGCAGCAGTTCGCGGTCAGCGGGAAGGAAGCGGTCGGCCGGGGCGTCACTGGGCAGGACCCAGAACATGGCCTGGTTCTCCAAGGCCCGGGGCTGGCCCTCGAAAGCGGTCACGTCGAAGAAGTGCAGGCGCACGGAAAAGTCCGGGTAGTCGTGCTCCTTGCACAGGCGAAAGGCCATGGCCAGGGGCCGCAGGCCCAGCTCCTCGAACAACTCCCGGGCCAGGGCCTCCTCCAGGCTTTCCCCCGGCTCCACCTTTCCCCCGGGAAATTCCAGAAATCCGGCCTGACGCTTGCCCTCGGGCCGCTCCACAGCCAGATAGCGCCCCTCGCGCCAGAGGATGCCCGCCACCACCTCCAGGCGGGAGGGGCGGCTTTTGGCCTTGGGCGCGTGCATACGTGGTGTGGTCATGGCAGGGGGTCACTTCTGTCCGGCGGGCCTGGGCCGGGCCTCGCGGTCAGGCGAAATCGTCCTCGGTGAACCAGGTGCCCCAGACTTCGGAGCCCAGGCCGGACTCGTAACGCGGCTCGGCCGGGTCGGTCCAGTGGGAGGCGCAGAAGATGCGGCCGTCGGGCAGGGTGGTCCAGCCCGAGTAGCCGAAATCCCCGGAGGTCAGGCCCCGGGCGTCGCGCAACAGCAGGGTGCAGGCCTCAAGCCCGGCGTCGGGCGGCCCCTGGTCCGGGGTCCAGGACCAGTCGTATTCCCGCAAGTATCGGGGTTCGCACACGCGCAACGACAGGGCCTGCCACAGGCTCTGCCCGGCATTGTCCCTCTTCACATCCCGGCAGCCCAGCCCGATGATCCGGGTGTCCGCCTGGCCGGGGTCCACGGGCAGGGTCAGGGCCAGGTGGCCGTCCACGTGCAGCAGGCAGCGGCCGGGCTCGTAGACCAGGCGCAGGTCATGGGAGCGGCCGGGCGTGAGGGCCGCGGCCCCGGCCAGGGCGATGGTCTCCCGGGCTTGGCCGTCTTCCTGGTCCTCGGGCTCCTCGGCCTCGATGCGGTCGGGATACAGCCGCCACCAGACTCCGAAACGCAGGGCCAGGGCGCATTCCTCGGCCCGGTCCACGCTTACGGTGAAATTCAGTTCGGCCCGGGCCGTCTCGGGATCGGTCATGGGCCGCAGGAGGAAGCGCACGGGCGCGTCCGGCCCGGTGGTCACGGTCATGCCCTCGGGGGAAAAGGACAGGCTGCCGGGGTCCGGGTGCAGGCCGTGGGGCAAGAAGTCGCCCAGGTCCCCGCCCAGGTTCTTGACTGAATCCGTGAGCCAGGCCTTGAGCCCGAAATGCGGCCCCACGTCCCGGTAGGTGATGAGCAGGCGGCCCGAGGGCAGGAGCCCGGCGCAGGGCCGGTGCCCGATGATCGGCGTGGGCCGGGGCAGGGACCAGGTGCGGCCCTCGTCCTGGCTCTCGCAGAGGTACATGGGCTCGCCCACAAAGGAGTTCTCGCGCAGAAAGGCCAGGATGCGGCCCTGGCCCACCTGGACCAGCGACGCCTCGCAGAGCACCAGGTCCCGGTCCTGGGCCAGGATGGACAGGGCCTCCCAACTGCGGCCCCGGTTGATCGAACGGTAGCACATCTGCTCGGTGGTGGGCTGGCGGGTCTTGGCCCGGGCGTGGGTCCCCCGGTGCAGGTGGGCCGTGGTCAGGAGCCGGTCGCCCCCCAATTCCAGGGGCCGGTCCGGGATGGAGTGGATGAGGCCGTCGGCCGGGTGCCGTCCGAAGGAGCGGCCGTGGTCCACGCTGCGGAACACCCCGGAGTCGTCCAGCACGATGACTTCGCCGTCCTCCAGGACCTTCACCCGGGGGCAGTGGCCGTCGGCCGCGTTCACCAGGATGCGCGAACTCCAGGCCCGGCCGTCCGGGCTGCGCCGGGCCAGAACCTTGCGCCGGGTGGACACGTGGCGATCGAACTCGTTGTAGACCACCAGCAACTGGCCGTCGGCCGTGCGGCATACGTCGGGAAAGCAGAGGTAGTGGCCGCCACGCCGGTCGATGGGCGCGTGGCGCCCCGGGTCGTTGGCCAGGGAGGGCATAGAGGGCCTTAGGCGATGAGCCCCAGCCGACGCATGGTGTCCACCATGGCGTCCTTGTCGATGGGTTTGTGCAGATAGGCCGTGGCCCCGCCCTTGTAGTAGGCCCGGACCACGCTTTTGGGATCGTTCAAGGCCGTGGTCATGATGACCTTGACCTCCTGCTTGGGATGGACCTCCATCTCGCGCTCCAGGCGGCGGATCTCTTCCAGGGCCTGCTGCCCGTCCATTTCAGGCATCATGATGTCCAGGCAGATGAGATCAAAGGGCTTGCCTTCATCGTGGGCGGCGCGCACCGCTTCCAGGGCCAGCAGACCGTTCTCGGCATGGGCCAGTTCGCCGAAGCCTCCCAGCACGCCTTCCAGGAACTTGCGGCTGAGCAGGTCGTCTTCCACGATAAGTATGCGCATGATCCCCTCCCCAAGGTCGAAGCAATCCACTTGATTTTTGTGAGTTATCGTAACTGGCGAGAATCGTAAAGAGGGTTCGGGCATCTTTTTTCGATTCTCCAAAGGCTTGCGCCGAAAGCCCCGGCCGGGTATGGATCGGGCCGCAACGTCACAACCGGAGTCAACATGGGCAATTCCACCTTCATCCAGGGCCTGGCCAGCGGGTTCACCGGCCCTTTCTGGGAGCGCTGGCCCTTTGGCCCGGGCTACGGCAACATCATGGCCAGTGTGACCCGTTTCCTTTTCGTGGGCATTATTTTTTTGCTTATCATCCTCTATCTGCGCCTGCTGTTCGGTCCCAAGGGCTGGTTCCGGGACAAGGAGCTGGACCGGGAGGCCGAGGCGGCCCGCCAGGCTGACCGTCAAGCGGCCCTGGCCGACCTGGACCGCCGTCTGGCCGCCGGGGAGATCGACCAGGCCCTCCACGCCCGGGAGCGCGACCGGCTGAAATGAACGCGAGCCTGGACCGCCTCATCAAGGATTTCCACCTCTTCGTGGCCCAGTTTCGCCGGGGTTCGGACGAGGACGTGGCCAATATCGACTTAAAGGTCGAGCACACCCTGGAAGTCCTGAACGAGGCCCGGGGCCTGACTTCAGTCCTCCGCCCGGACCCGGGCCTGGCCTTCCAAGCCCAGACCGCCGCCCTGTTCCACGACCTGGGTCGCTTTCCCCAGTACGACCGCTACAAGACCTTCCGCGACGCCTTGAGCGTCAACCACGCCAAACTGGGGGCCAGGACCCTGGCCAAGGAGCGCCTGCTGGCCGGCCTGCCCGGACCCTGGCGCAGGACCGTGCTGGGCGCGGTGTTCCTGCACAACGTGCGGCACCTGCCCGCGCACCTGCCCCCGGCTCTGGACTTCTGCACCCGGGTGGTGCGCGACAGCGACAAATTGGACATCTACCGGGTCATGCTGGCCCATTTCGAGCCCGGGGCCAGGCCCAACAACGTGGTGGTCATGGGCGCGCGGCCCGACGGCCAGGGCTATGCCCCGGCCCTGGTGGACCAGATCCGCGCCCGGCGCATCGGCAGCTACGCGGACATGGTCAATGTGAACGATTTCAAGCTGGTGCTCATCAGTTGGGTGTACGACTTGAGTTTCGAGCACTCCCGCCAGGTCCTGGCCGACCGGGGCCAGGTGGAGCGCCTCTTCGAGCTCCTGCCCCAGGACGAGGTGCTCGGTGAGTTGCGGGCGCAGGTGTTGGAGGATTTGCACCGGCCCTAAGGGGCGGTGGGCTGAGATACATCCGAACCAGGGCGCAACGAAAAAAACAGGGGGGTCCGAATGGATTCCCCCTGTCGTTTTGGGCCGGAGCGAGGGGCCGTGCCAGGAGGCAGGGCCGGTTCCCGATGTCTCGGGCTAGCGGCCGCGGGCGGCGCGCTTGGAGGCTTTGAGCGGGTTGACCTTGATCTTGCCCGTGGTGTCCACCGTGGCCTTGACGTGGGTGGCGAAATTGCAGACGCCGTGCGCCCATTTCTTGGAGGGCTGGGCGTAGGTGGGGCAGTACTTGGCCGTTTCGACCTCGGTGGCCCGTTCGCACCCGTCGCATTTCTCCACGATGGGTTCGAGCACCGTGCCGTTCAAGGTCAGACCCTCGGGGGCCATGACCGCTCCCGCAAGCGGGGAGGATTTGGTGAGTTTGGCAGCCATGTTGAAAACTCCTTGTGCAACGCGCCCGCTAGGCGGCTTGGGCCAGGCGGCGGGTGCGCTTCTTCAGCTTGTTGATGCGGCGGCGCAGAATGTCCCGGTCCTGGCGGGCCGTGGCAGTGGTCTTCTCGTCACGCAGGGAGCGGATGGTCCGCTTCAGGGTGAAGATCTGGTCCTTGTAGGGAGAAACCTTGCCGGGCTCGTCCACGATGCCCAGCTTCGCCTTGACCGCGACCACCAGTTCTTCCTTGGGCATGCTGGACACGCCACTGATGGAGGGCAGCTTGGCGATGCACATCTGGCGCAGTTCCTTGGCCGTCATCTTATCCAGGGGCTTTTTCAGGCCCAATCCTTCCAGGGTCAATTCGCTCATTTTTTCCTCCTGTTCCCGCTGCGGTCCGGGGCGGCCATCAATCGGACATAGGCCCGATAACAACGGCCGATGGCGGAATCCGTTTCGGAAATGTAGTCTAGATTTCCGAGATTATGTATTTTCTTCAGCTTCGGCCGAGGGGTCGGTCCTGAAGAGGCTCTTTCACCGTCCAAAGAAGCCCTTCCGTGTATCAGTTCGAAGAGCACCTTGTCAAAGAATTCTTCGCCTAAAAATGCATTGGCCTTGTCCAAAAATTGCGGGGCGAAAAAACTGAGTTCCTGCAAAACGATAGGATCGTCGCCTCCGAGGATCAGGCTGCGCCTGCGATGGCCCAAGGGCCGGGCCATGACCGCCAGGTCCGGCCCCACCAGTTCGGGCCAGGCCTGCCAGAGCCGGGTCAGGCGCGGGGGCAGGTCTCCGCCCATGGTCCGCAGCAGGTCGAAGACCCGGTCCGAGGCGGCCAGGCCGCGCCTGATCCGGGAGAAGTGGCGGCCCTTGGAGAAGTGGCGGCCCCGGGCGATCACGAGGGTCCCTCGCACAGGGTCCACAGGGCGGTCAGGTCGTCGTGAAACTCGATGGGGCCTCCGGCCAGTTCCTCAAGGGCCCGCTCCAGTTCCGAGAGGATGGGGGTCTCCCCGGACAAGAGGTCCTGACAGAGATCCAGGAAGGCGTCCAGCCCGAAGATGGAGCCGTTCTTGTACTCCCACTCGAAAAAGCCGTCGGTGTAGAAGAAGATTTCAAAGGGGCTGGACAGGGGCAGGACCTGGGGGGTCAGGGCCAGGTCCGGGAAGAATCCAAGCATGGGACCCCCGGCGGGCAGGGTCAGGAATTCCCCGTCAGCGGTCTTGACCAGGCCCGGGCAGTGCCCGGCGTTGATCCAGGTCACGGTCCCGGCATAGGGGTCCAGGTCTGCGGCGATGAAGGTGATGAAGTCCTTGTCCTCGCCCACCAGATCGATGAGCTGGGTGTTCAGGATGCTTAAGGATTCGGACAGGGATTGGCCTTGGGCCGCGCATTGGTGGAACAGGGTGCGGGCGATGGCCATGAGAAAGGCGGCCCTGGCCCCGTGCCCGGCCACGTCGGCCACGGCCAGGCGCAGGCGGCCGTCGGGCAGGGGCAGGTAGTCGTAATAGTCCCCGCTGGCCAGGCCCGAGGAGCGGTACAGGCTCTCCACCCGCACGCCCGGGAAGTCCAGGCCCGCCCGGGGCAGGAGCCGGGCCTGCAACCCGGCCACGGTGCGGACCTCCTCGGCCAGCTTGCGGTTGAGCAGGATCTGCCGGGCGGCCACGTTCAGCCGGGCCAAGAGTTCCTGCCGGTCGAAGCGCTTGGTCAGGAAATCGTTGGCCCCCAGGTTCAAGGCCGTGGCCTTGACCTCCTTGTCCTCGTCCCCGGTGAGCATGATGATGTAGGTGTCCTGGGCGCGCATCTCGCCGCGCAACCGGGCGATGACCGAGAGCCCGTCCAGGCGGGGCATGTTCAGGTCCAGGATGATGACATCCGGGGCAAAGGGGCCGAACTTCTCCAGGCAGTCCACCCCGTCCACCGCGGTCTCCACCACGAAGCGGTCGCGCAGCATGTCCTTCATGATGCCCCGGATGTAGCGGGAGTCGTCCACCACCAGGACCCGGATGATCTCGCTCACGGTCTGGCCCCCAGCTCGGCCGAGTCCAGGAGGATGGTCACCGGACCCCAGTTGGTGAAGGTCACGTCCATCATGGCCCCGAACTCCCCGCTGCCCACCTTGGCCGGGGCCTTGGCCGAGAGGTCCCGGACCAGGGCCGTGTAGAGGTCCCGGGCCAGGTCCGGGGCGGCCGCGCCGCTGAACGAAGGCCGTCGGCCCTTGCGGCAGTCGGCGTACAGGGTGAACTGGGAGACCAGCAGGAGGTCGCCTCCCACTTCGGCCAGGCTCAGGTTCAGGCGGTCCTCGGCGTCGGGAAAGATGCGCAGGTCCAGGACCTTGTCGCACATGGTCCGCCACAGGCCAGTGCCGGGCATCTCCGCCGCGTCCATGGCCCCGAATCCGGCCAGGACCAGGAGCCCCGGGCCGGTCTCGGCCAGGAGTCGGCCCGTTGCCTCGACCCGGGCCTGACGCACGCGCTGGATCACAAGCCGCACGGCTAGGCCTCCAGGTACACGGCCCGGGAGGTGTCCTTTTCGGACACGGCCACCTGGCGCAGGCGCACGCCCTTGCCAGAGAGACGCGGGGCCAGAGTCTGAAACACGTGCCGGGCCAGGTTTTCCGAGGAGGGATTGTGTTCGGTAAAGGCGGGTAGGTCGTTCAAATGCACGTGGTCCAGTTCGGCCAGAACCTCCCGAACCAGGGCCTTGAGCTCCTTGAAGTCGATGAGGATTTCCAGGTCTTCCGAGAGCCTGTCTCCCTCCACCTCCACCTCCACCCCGAAATTGTGGCCGTGCAGCCTCTCGCAGGCCCCGCCGTAGCCCCGGAGCTGGTGCGAGGCGCTGAACTGTTCGATGACGGTGAGCCGCCAGATTCCCTTGGGCATGATGATTCTCCGCAGTATGGTATCCTGTCAGAATAACGCACATCCGGGTCCAGGGCAACTGGCGCTTTTGGTGCGTTTGGGCGCGTTTGGCGCGCTTGCGCTCGGGTGCGCGAGGGGGTAAAGGGAAGCCTGGACCGACCTTGGCAATGGCGCAAGATTGAAGATATTATTATTCGCATCGGAGCATATATGAACGTGGCGGTAATCGGCGCCGGGGCCTGGGGAACCGCCCTGGCCGACATCCTGGCCCGCAAAGGGGTGTCCACCCGGTTGTGGGTGCGGGAAAAGGATTTGGCCGGGGACATGGCCAAAAGCCGGGTGAACTCCTGGTATCTGCCCGAGGTGACCTTGAACCCCGGCCTGTCCATCACCTCGGACCTGGCCGAGGCCTGCAATAAGGCCGAGGTGTTCCTGGTGGTGGCCCCCACCCAGTTCTGCCGCTCGGTGCTGGCGGAAATGAAGCCCCATTTGCCCAAACGCCCGGCCATGGTCTGCGCCTCCAAGGGCATCGAGATGGCCACCCTCTCGCCCCTGTCCACGGTCTTCGAGGAGGCCCTGGCGGGCTTGAAACCCCGCTACGCCCATCTTTCCGGCCCGTCCTTCGCCCTGGAGACGGTGAGGGGCATGCCCACCACCGTGAGCCTGGGCTGCGCGGACAAGAACCTGGCCCGGGCCGTGCAGGAGCTGTTCTCCTCGCCCACCTTCCGGGTGTACACCACCCCGGACTTTCGGGGCGTGGAGCTGGGCGGCGCGGTGAAGAACATCATCGCCATTGCCGCGGGCATCTGCGACGGGCTTTCTTTCGGGCACAACTCCCGGGCCGCGCTCATCACCCGGGGTCTGGCCGAGATGAGCCGCCTGGGGCATGCCCTGGGGGCCAAGAAGAAGACCTTCATGGGCCTGTCCGGCATGGGCGACCTGGTGCTCACCTGCACCGGGGACCTGTCCCGCAACCGGCAGGTGGGCCTGGCCCTGGGCCGGGGCGAAAAGCTCCAGGACATCCTCTCGCGCACCAAGTCCGTGGCCGAGGGGGTGAAGACCACCGAGGCGGTCCACCGCCTGGCCGTGAAACTCGGGGTGGAGGCGCCCATCACCGCCCAGACCTACGCCATCCTGTACAAGGACAAAAGCCCGGTGGCGGCCGTGCGCGAACTCATGAGCCGAGAGCTCAAGGAGGAATAGTCATGCATCGGAACGTCACGATTTTTTTGGTCCTGGCCCTGTGCGCCTGCCTGGCCGGATGCGCCACCTGGCGCAGCCGGGACCTGGGGGACAACCCCAAGGCCGGGCAGGTCCTGGAGAAGGACTTGAATTTCTGCCGGACCTATGCCGATGACCAGGCCGGAAACCGGCCCTCGGACCGGGACCCCGAGGGCGGGCTGGAAGGCTACCGCCCCCCGCAGAATTTCAAGCAGGAGTATGCGGACGACCGTCAGCGCGACGAGATTTTCAACCGGTGCATGGGCGGCCGGGGCTGGGAGAGAAAATAACCCTGGTCCAGGGCTTTTCGGCCCGGTGATTTTGTGCTAGCCGTTTTTGGCCCGGTGGTTCGGTTCTCCGGCCCCAGGCCCCATACCCAAGTTCTCAGCAAGGAGCTTCGCCATGGACTATTTCTGGTTCTTCACCGGCCTGGCGCTGGTCATCACCACCATCGCTTTCTTGAAGATATCCACCAAGATCGACGACTAGAACAGCCTTCGGACAGCGGCTGCGGCCTGGGCCGGCGCGCAAGAAGTAAGAAAAAACCTTTCTTGTTCTTCGCTCTGGCCGCGTCTCGTTTCGCCAGCGCGGCCCGGTTGCAGCGCCCTTGAAGGAGGGGACCCAGCATGAGCCGCGAGGAAGTCTTGGCCGAGATGTCCAGGCGGCCCGGGGAGTGGTTCCTGCTGCCCAGCGTGTTCCGGCGGCCGGATCAGACCCCGGCCTTTCAGATGCCCATGCTCCGCCAAGACCTGGCCGACCTGGGCGCGGCCTCGCTTTTTCTGCGCGAATCCCGCCTGGGCGGTTTCGAATACCCCACCCGCCGTTTTTTCCTCGATCATCTGGCCCCTGGTGACCTGTTCATCGACGTGGGCGCGCACTGGGGGCTGTACACCCTGACCGCGACCACGGCCTATCCGGGCCAGGTGCGGGTCCTGGCTGTTGAGCCCCACCCGGACAACGTGGCCCGGCTCAGGCAATGGGTGGACTACAACGAGGTCGCGGGCCAGGTGCGCGTGGTGGAGGCGGCCCTGTCCGACGCCCCGGGCCAGGGCGGGCTGTTTTTGAACACCACCATGGGCCACCGCCTGGCCCAGGACAAGGAGACGGCCATCCCCCCGGGCTACCGCGCGCCCATTCAAGTGCAGGTGGAGACCCTGGACCGGCTCATGGCCGCCGAGCACATGTCCGAGGTCAAGCGGGTGATCATCAAGATGGACGTGGAGGGCAACGAGCCCCGTGTGCTCCTGGGCGCACTCGACCTGCTCAAATCCGGCCAGGTCGGGGCCGTGGTCTGGGAGCGGGGCCGGGAGCACAACAAGCCCGAGAATCACCGCATGTTCGTGGAGGCCTTGAGCATCCTAAGCGACCTGGGGTTCGACCCCTTCCGCTTCCCCCATGAGGACGCGGGCGGGCCGCTGGTGCCGTACGTGCCCTCCACCGAAAGCTGCAACATCCTGAGCCTGGCCCGGGATTTTCCCCGCAACGCGTTGTACCCCAAGCCCTGGGGGCCGCTCTTGGTCCAGGGAGCGGACATGCGTCCGGCCATGTCCAGGCCCCAGTACATCGATTTTATCACCCGGCTCATGCGGGCCAAGGCCACGGACGCCGGGCGCTGGTCCTCCTGGGAGCGCCTCTTTGATCCGGCCAGCCATCTGCGGGCCGGGCTGGCCGCCCAGCACCTGCCGCCCGGCGGCCGGGTCCTGGACCTGGGCTGCGGGCTCATGACCCTGCGCGAGTATCTCACCCCGGGAACCGCGTACATCCCCCTGGACCTCATGGCCCGGGGCGCCCAGTGCCTGGTGGCGGACTTGAACCAGGGCCATTATCCCTCGGGCCGGGTGGACGCCGTGACCATGCTCTTTCTCCTGGAGTTCATCCACGACCCCCGGGCGCTTTTGACCTGGGCCAAGGGGGCCACGGACCTCCTGATCCTGACCTATGTCCCCTTGGAGCGCCTGTCCGGGGATGACCGCCGGGCGGCCGGGTTCTTCAACGACTTTAGCGTGGCCAGCCTGACCGGGCTCCTGAATGAATGCGGTTGGGCCGCGCCCCGGGTGGAGCCCCTGGCCGGGGAATTCTTCTTCATCTGCCAGGCCCCGGCCCCGGAGACCGCCCCATGATCGTCATGACCTGGAACGTCAACGGCCTGCGGGCCGTGCTCAAAAAGGACTTCAAGGCCTGGCTGTCCGGGTGCGGGGCCGATGTGGTCATGCTCCAGGAGACCAAGGTGGAGCCGGAGCAGATGGCCGAGGAGGAGCGCGAGTTCCCGGGGTACGAGGTGTTCTGGAATTGGTCCAAGGCCAAGAAGGGCTATTCCGGCACGGCCACCCTGACCAAGGTGGCCCCCCTGTCCCATGCCTACGGGCTCTTGGACCCGCGCTATCAGGGCGAGGGCCGGGTGGTGCTCCTGGAGTTCCCGGCCTTTTACCTCTTCAACATCTATTTTCCCAACGGGCAGATGAGCGAGGACCGCCTGGCCTACAAACTGGGGTTCTACGAGGCCTTCCTGGCCCAGGCCCAGGAGCTGCGGGCCAAAAAGCCCATCGTGGTCGGCGGGGATTTCAACACCGCCCACCGGGAGATCGACCTGAAAAACCCCAAGGCCAACGAGAAAACCTCCGGGTTCCTGCCGGTGGAGCGGGCCTGGCTGGACACCTTCACGGCCGCTGGCTACGTGGACGGTTTCCGCCTCTTCGAGCCGGGCGGCGGGCACTACACCTGGTGGACCTACCGCTTTGACGCCAGGGCCAAGAACGTGGGCTGGCGCATCGACTATTTCTTCGTGTCCAGCGAACTGGTCCCCAAGGTCAAGCGGGTCTGGCACGAACCCGGGGTCCAGGGCTCGGACCACTGCCCGGTGGGCATCGAGATCGACGACGCCTAAACCCCTGGGCCAAAGAACCGATGAGAGGGGTAGCGGGACAAGGATGTGGTCCCGTCCAACAATTCCCGACCAAGGAGGGTGGGGTGTATGGAATTCTCGGCCTATGAGCAGATCCCGGACAGCGCCCAGGTGGCCATCTACGGCACTGGCGCGGCCGGATTGGGACTGAAAGCGCGCCTGGCGCGCCTGCGGCCCGACGTGGAAGTGGCCTGCTTCCTGGATTCCCGTCTGGAAGGAACCCTGGACGGGCTGCCGGTCTATTCCGCCTCCAACATCGACCAGGCCCTGGCCCGGGCCGGGCTCATCCTGGTGGCCTCGGCTTGGTGGCGGGAGATCGTGGGCACCCTCTCCCGCCTGCGCATCCCGGACAGCGCCTACTTGGTCCTCTGCCCAGCGCCCCTGGCCGTGACCCCGGAGCAGCCGCTGGAGGAGGAGGGGGCCGCTTGACCCGCCTGGTCGGACGTGTTATATTTTTGTATAATACGGGGGCGACATGTTCAGAACCAATCTTCGCAAGGTCGGCGGGTCGGTCATGCTGGCCGTGCCACCGGCCATCCTGGAGCTGCTCCATCTTCAGGCCGGTTCTCCGGTTGGGGTGGCTGTCGAAGGAGAACGCCTGGTCATCCAGCCCAACCCGCGTCCGCGTTACAGCCTGGACGGACTGCTGGCCCAGTGCGACGCGACGGGCGAACCCACCTCGGAAGAGCGGGAATGGCTGGACGACCGGCCGGTCGGCCGTGAGCTTCTGTGATGGAGCGGGGCGACATCTATCTCGTTTCCCTGGACCCCACCTCCGGACATGAGCAGCAGGGCCGCCGTCCGGTCCTGATCGTGTCCCCGGCCGCCTTCAATCACCTGACCAGGACCCCGGTGGTCCTGCCCATCACCACCGGCGGGAACTTCGCCCGCACGGCCGGATTCGCGGTGTCCCTGGCCGACGCGGGCACTCAGACCACGGGCCTGGTCCGCTGCGACCAGCCCCGGGCCCTGGACCTCGCCTCGCGCAACGGCCACAGGCTGGAGAGCGTGCCCGCCCCGGTCATGGACGAGGTGCTGGCCAAGGTGGCTACGATTTTCGAGTAAAGACCCGGCCCCCCCTCAGTACCCACAGAAACGGCATTGCGGCCACCAGCAGCCAGTCCCAGCCAAACCCGGCCTCGGGGTTCATCAGGCATCCGGTGGACGAGGACCCGGCGAAACCGCCAAGGCCCAGGACCAGGGGATCGCGGATGACCCCCAGGGTGCGGTCCAGGTCGTAGTCGCCGTTGTCCTTGATGACGTAGTTGACGTAATAATTGGTCCCCAGGGCCAGGGTCGTGCTGGCCGGAAGATAGGTGTTGTTGGCCTGGGTGATCCACCAGGCCCCTTCCGTGGCCGTGTCCGCCGAGGTGGCGTAGGCCTTGAACGAGCGAGCGGTTCCGTTGACGTCGAAGAGCTTGAACAGGGCCAGGCCCGAGGCCGTGCCGTTCAAGACCGTGGAGTTGAAGCGGAACACGGCGTTGGCCCCGCTGACGTTGATGGTGGCGTTGAAGGACATTTTCTGGACCAGGGGGGTGAAGTTGAACAACCGGTAGGCCGCAGCCAGAATCGGGCTGCTGGTGGCCGAGGCCGTGGCGCTGACCATGTTCACCGAAACCCCGCTGGCCTGGGTGGGCGAGGAGGTGACCAGGGGGACCCGGCCGGTGTTTTTGGCGTTGTAGCGGAATTTGGGCCAGGGGCTGGTGGCCAGGCCCGTGGAACTGCTGACGAAGGAGTAGAGCTTGTTGTCGAACGAGCCGACATAGACCGTGCCGTCGGTTCCGATGGCCGGGGAGGAATAGACCAGGTCTCCGGTGGCGGCGGTCCATTTCACGCTGCCGTCCGGGGCAAAGGCGTAGAGCTTGTGGTCGTTGGACCCGATATAGATGGTCCCGTCGTTCCCGATGGCCGGGGAGGAATTGATCTGGTCGCCCGTGGCCGTGGCCCATTTCCGGGAGCCGTCCGTGGGCCTGAAGGCGTAGAGGCTGTCGTCCAGGGAGCCGACGTAGATGGTCCCGTCCACCCCGATGGCCGGGGAGGACACGATGGAGCCGCCTGTGGCGGCCGTGACCCATTTCTGGGAGCCGTCCGCGGGATTGAAGGCGTAGAGCTTGCTGTCATTGGAGCCGACATAGATGGTGCCGTCGGACCCGAAGGCCGGGGAGGAGGTGATGTCCCCGCCGGTCGAGGCCGTGACCCATTTCCGGGCGCCGCTGGCCGGGTTGAAGGCGTAGAGCTTGTCGTCGCAGGAGCCGATGTATACGGTCCCGTCCGGCCCCACGGTCGGGGAGGCGCAGATGGCGTCTCCCGTGGCCGCGGCCCATTTCTGGGAACCGTCCACGGGATTGAAGGCATAGAGATTGTTGTCGTTGGAGCCCACGTAGATGGTCCCGTCGGCCCCGATGGCCGGCGAGGAGGGCACGGTCCCACCGGTCAGGGCGGCCCATTTCGACGAGCCGTCGGGATTGAAGGCGTGCAGCTTGTTGTCCGAGGAGCCGACGTAGATGGTCCCGTCCGAGCCCACGGCCGGGGAGGATTCGATGCCCCCGGCCGTGGCCGCCGACCATTTCTGGGTGCCGTTCCCGGGGTAGAAGGCGTAGAGTTTGCTGTCCAGGGAGCCGACATAGATGGTCCCGTCCGACCCGATGGCCGGGGAGGACTGGATGTCCCCTCCGGTGGCGGCCGTGACCCATTTCTGGTCTCCGGCAGCGGCCAGGGCCTGGGCGGGAAGGCCCAGGCCGCCCAGGAAGAGCAGGGCCAGGGCCAGGGGGCGGACCATCCATTTTCGCAACAAAACAGGGTGTCCCCTCTTGGCGGGCAGGGAGCGCGGCTGGGGCAGGGGAGTCCGCTATTGCGGCTTCTCACTGCCAGGTTGAGGACTTTTATTTTCAGAGGATTTGGCGATGAAATTTTTCATCTGCTGGGCTTCCTTGAAGTCAGGATTGAGTTCCAGCGCCTTGTTTACGTATTCCATCGAGGCCTCGATGTTCTCCATTTCAAAGGAGACTCGGGCCAGATTGAAATACAGGTTCTCATCCTTGTCCTGTTGCGCCAGGGCCTTTTTGTAGTAGGTCAAGGCGTTTTCAAGCATCCCGGATTTGCGCATCTTGATGCCGAATTCATTGAACATCCCAGCCTGTTCCGGCTTGAAGGCCAATTCCAGGCTCATGATCTTGCTGAAAATCTCTGCGGCGCTTTCCTTGTTCCCACCGGTCAGGTAGGTCGTGCCAAGGCCAAAAACGGCCTTTATATTCTCGGAATCAACGGCCAGGACGTCCTTGAAAGCCGCTTCCGCCTTGTCCAGCTTGTTGTTTTGCAGGTGTTTTTCGGCTTTGACCAATTTCTGTTGCAGCTTTTCCATGGCCGGCAGGACCTGATTGAAATATCTCAGGGTCTCAGGGTGGTAGCGGGCAACGAATTCCTCCATGGCAACAGGGTCCTTGTTTCCGGTGGGCACATGCTGCTCGTTTAAGGCTTGCAGAAAAATAGGCCCTTCATCCTTGCGTTCGGCGAAATAGTAACATTGCGGCGCAGCCTCTTGCGAGGTCACGCTTTCGCCGCACTTGGTCGCTTTCGTATCCGAAACGACCATCTGAAAATTCGCTTTCTGGGCAATTTCGGCCATGCTGAGACTCCCCTGAGACTCGGTCACTCATTACCCTCACCCGGGAGAACATGCAACGGAAAGGCGTCCTTGCCGTGTGACATTTGAGCATGCATATTCGGGTGCGTTCCAGATTGGCAAAATTTTACTGGATCGCCGCGCTCACCTCGATCACCTGGTTCTTGCCCGGCCTGGGCAGGCGTTCCAGAACGGCGTCCACCAGGGGGACCAGGCTGGCCCGGGTCTTGGCCTCGGCCGGGATGGCCCCGGGGTGGGCGTTCATCATCTGTTCCCGCTCCTCCTCGGACAGACGGTCCCATTTGTTCAGCACCAGCAGCGTCGGGGTCTCGTGCAGGCCCATTTCCTCTAAAATGGCGTTCACGGCCGCGATTTGGGCCTCGACTTCGGGGTGGGAGGCGTCGGCCACGTGCACCAGGAGGTCGGCGGAATCCAGTTCCTCCAGCGTGGCGGTGAAGGCCTCCTTTAAGTCCGGGGGGAGCCGCCGGATGAAGCCCACGGTGTCCGTGAGCACGATCTCCCGGTCTTTGGGAAAGCGGATGCGCCGGGAGGTGGGGTCCAGGGTGGCGAAGAGCTTGTCCTCGGCCAGGACCCCGGACCCGGTCAGGGTGTTCAAGAGCGTGGACTTGCCCGCATTGGTGTAGCCCACCAGGGCCACGATGGGCACGGCGGCGTCAGACCGGCGCGCCCGGGTGTAGCCCCGGCGGCGGCGGATGTCGGAAAGCTCGTGCTTGAGCCGAGTCAGGCGCTCCTTGGCCCGACGGCGGTCCACCTCCAGCTTGGTCTCGCCTGGACCCCGGCCGCCGATGCCGCCCATGAGCCGGGACAGGGACTCGTTTTTGCCCACCAGTCGCGGCAGGGTGTATTTGAGCTGGGCCATCTCCACCTGGAGCTTGCCTTCCCGGCTCTTGGCCCGGGCCGCGAAGATGTCCAGGATGAGCTGGGTGCGGTCCAGGATCTTGCGCTCGGTGATCTCGGCCAGGTTGCGGGCCTGGGTGGGCGAGAGGTCCTGGTCGAAGAGGATGACCTGGGCGTCCACGCGCAGGGCCTGGACCTCCAGGTCGGCGAGCTTGCCCTTGCCCATGATGTGCCGGGGATTCACGGCCTCCACTCGTTGCACCATGGTCCCGGCCGGGGCCAGTCCGGCGGTCTCGGCCAGGGCGGCCAGTTCGGTCAGGGCCAGCTCCTGCCGGGCCTTGGCCCGGGTGGACACGCTGACCAGAAGCGCCCGCTCCCGCGTGTCCGAGGCGTCGGCTTTGGGCGAGGTGCGGGTCAGCTCCTCCTCCAGGGCCGTGGTCAGGGCGGAGAGGTCCGGCCCCTGGTGCTCCCAGCGTTCGGCGCGCACCGGGTCCATGATTTGATAGGCCTGGCCCGAGGGGTTGGGGGGCAGGATGTGGGCGAAATAGACCGAACCGGGCAGGCCGTCGGAATCCAGCGTCAAGGCCGTGACGCTGTCCAGGCGCAAAAAGATCATGTCCATGAGGTCGTCCTGGGAAATTTTTTCGCCTTTCAGGTGGGTGTGCACCAGGCGCAGGCCCCGCAAACGATCCGTGGCCAGGCGGGCGCGGGGCAACTCGGGGATGAAGATGGCCCCGGGATCGCCCACGATGACCATGGCCGGGCGGCCCGTGCGGTCGATCAAGAGCCCGATCTGGCGGCCGGTGTCAAAGGACAGGGCGGCCAGCTCCCGGGCCTGTTCCGGGGAAAGCCCCCCGGGACCGGCGTAGCGCCGGGCGCTCAGGCGGCTTAGACCCTTCATGGTGCTGGGCTTCAAGCCCTGGGTGTTGCCGAGCACGGTTGCGGCGATAGGGATATCCTCCGGGATGGCTGGGTCTGGCCCGGCCTGGTGAAAATGTTTTGCCTCCGCGTCTGGACCGAGGATTGTCCAGGGCCGCGCCAGGATAGACCGGATGCCGGGCCTGGGCAAGGGTCGGGTCCCAAGGTCCGGTCCTGGACCACGGCACGGAAATTGTAGCGTCTCCCCCACCGGCAGCGCCGGGAACAGGGAGGAGATATGCAGCATGCGGACACAGCGGCCAACGCCGCTTCGGAACTGGCCAGGGAATTTTACCGGCGGGTCATCGCCCCGAGCATGGAGTGGGGGCATCTGGGCCATGAGAACGAGAGCCCAGGAACCGAGAACGTGTATCGGCTGTATGCGGCTCAGTGTTTCAACAGCGCGGAGCAGGGCGGCTGGGACGGGTGCGTTCTGGCCGTGAGCGCCGAGCGGGAAAAGGGCCTGCGCGAGGACATCGAGGTGGGCCGCCGCCTGATCAAACTCGGCCCCATGCTCTTCGAAACCCCGGACCTGGCTCAGGCCATCCAGTTCTCCGACCGCAGCTTTCTGTAAGAAAAAAGGCGGCCCTCACGGCAAGGCCCCCCCACTTGACGAAAGTCGTCCATTGCACTACTTTCAGGCCATGACCATGCCGCTCATGACTGTTGTGGAAACCACGACCTTCAAAAATGCTGCGGACAGTCTGCTTGGTGAGGACAATCGACTTGAATTGATCACCTTCCTGGCTCAAAATCCCGAGGCGGGCAAGGTGATTCCAGGGACAGGCGGAGTGAGGAAGGTCCGTTGGGCCAGGGAGAACGAAGGCAAGCGTGGCGGCTATAGGGTGGTTTACTATTTTTATACGGAAGAAATTCCGCTGTTTGCCTTGCTTGTGTACCCGAAAAATGTCCGTGACAGTCTCACGACAGGCGAGAAGAACGGATTGAAAAAATTGATCCGTGAACTCGTCGAGCAATATTAGAATGGAGTTTCCATTATGCCTGGTTTTGGAGAGACGCTGATTCAGAGCGTGCGCGAGGCCGTTGTTTATGCCAAGGGCCAGGCTGATCCCGAAGCCTACAGGGTGCATACCCTTTCTGTTGACGTGAAGAAGATACGCCAGAAGCTCAAGATGACCCAGAAGGATTTTGCCGGGGAATTTGGATTCTCCCTCGATACCTTGCGGCATTGGGAACAGAAGCGACGGACGCCCGAGGGGCCGGCCAAGGCCTATCTGATGGTCATTTCCCAAAAGCCCGAGGAGGTCCGCCAGGCCCTGAGAGACGCCATGCAACCGCAAGCTCTCAAGCCAAAGACCAGCCCTGTTGGACCTCGAGCTTGAACCGGGACTTTCACAAAAAAAGGCGGCCCTCCCTGCATGGGAAGGGCCGCCTTTCATTTTTTCTTTTGATCCCTACTTGGCCGCTTCCACCGGGAAGGCCGCGCCCTTCCAGGCGAAGATGCCGCCGGGATAGCGCTTCACATTGGTGTACCCCAGCTTCTTGGCCCAAACCGCAGCGTTGTGGCTGCGCGTGCACTTCACGAACCCGCAGTAGACCACGATGAGCTTGCCCTTGTCCGGGCCGAGCAGGGTGGTGTAGTCGGTTTCGGCCTTGCCCGCCGTCTCCTTGGCGTCCCAAGCGGCCATGTCCGGGATGGGGAAAAGAAAGTTCACGGCCCCGGGCACGTGCTCTTTCTTGAAGGAATCCTCGAAAGGCATGGTGTCCACCAGGACCATGGGCTCCTTCTTGTCCAGAAGGGTTTTCACCTCCTCGGTGCTAACCAGGTCGTATCCGCCCCGGGCCGTGTCCCGGACCAGCTTCACGGCCTCTTTCTCCTTCTCGGTCTCCATCTGGAATTTGTCGTCGCCCATGACCCCGGCCCAGGCCGAGGCGGTCAGGATGAACACCAGGGCGGTGGCCAGAGTGATTTTCAGCGTACGCATGAGGGCGTCTCCTTGTTGCGGGTGAAACGTTTGTGCGCGAAATCGCCGGGCCAGACCGGGGTAAGGCCCAGGGTCCGGCGGCAGAAATACAGGAAGGCGCAGGCGGCCAGCATGGCCCCGTCCCGGGCCAGGGCCGCGCCCAGGCCGTGATAGGCCTCGGCCTCGGGATCGCCCGGGGCGAAACACCCGCAGTCCACGTCCAGGCCCAGGTGCATCCCGTAGGCCAGCACGGCCATGAACAGCGCGAGCATCCCGGCCACTCCCGCAAGTCCGCCCTTCATGTTCAGAATGAGGGCCGTCCCGGCCAGTATCTCCAGAGCCGGAAGGACCAGGGCCGCCAGTCCGGCCGTACCGCCCGGCAGCAGTCCGTACCCGGCGATGACCTGGGCAAAGGCCCGGGGCTCGGCCAGCTTCAGGACCCCGGCGGCCACGAAGATCAGGCCCAGGGCCAGGCGCACCAGCGCATACGCGCGGGCCAGGCCGGGCCGGGCCAGGGGGGAGGCGGGATCGTGGTCGGGGCTGTGCACCGGGGGCTCCTTTGCGGGATTGGCCAAATTTCTACACGGCTGGGCGCTCGGCAGGCAAATTGTTTGGAGTGATGCATGGTTGGCAAACGTATAGGCCCTGTCTATGGCTGGCTCCCTCGACAAGGCCGGTCCCAGGCCCTATGATGAGCGGCACAGGCTTCCGGCCCATGCGGCGGGCCAGGATCAGGCCAACAGAAAGAGCGGACCAGACCGCTGGGGAGAGGACCATGCAGCCCATATCCGACCAGGAATACGCGGCCTTTCTCGGCCCCAAGGCCGAGCACTATCTGCCCATCTTCCAGAAACAGGACGCCGTGGCCGGGGCCTTTCGGGCCTCCTGGAGTTGGGCGGCCTTTTCCTTCACCTTCTGGTGGTTTTTGTACCGCAAGATGTACCTCTGGGCCGGACTGTTCCTGGTCCTTTCCCTGTCCATGCACCTGGCGCTCCTGGCCATGCTCGTGGCCGGGCTTTGCGGCAATTACCTCTACCACCGCCAGGCCCGCACCAGTATCGAGCGCCTGCGCCAGGCCTTTCCCGGCCAGGACCTTTTGGACCGCCTGGCCCTCCTGGGCGGGGTGCACGCCTGGGTCCCGGTGGTGGGCGCGGTGGTCAGTATCCTGCTGATGCTGGGCGTGATCTCCATGGGCTGGATGATGATCGGGCACATGGAGTAGGTGAGGCCGGTTCACCCGGCTTGCCGCCCGGCAGCCCCTCTGGTATGAATAGACGATGAACGCCGCTCCCCCCCAACGCATCGTGCTGGCCGTGACCGGCGCCTCGGGCATGCCCTATGCCGTGGCCCTGGCCCGGGAACTCGCGGCCCGGCCCGAAATCGAGACCCATCTCATCGTGTCCCGGGCAGGCGCGCAGGTTCTGGAACTCGAATGCGGCCTGACCCCGGCCCAGATCGCCCCCGGGGCCGTCTTGCACGATCCCGAGGATTTGGCCGCGCCTCCGGCCAGCGGGTCCTGGCGGCACTCGGGGATGGTGGTCTGCCCCTGCTCCATGGCCTCGCTGGCGGCCGTGGCTGGGGGCCTGGGCTCCACCCTCATCCACCGCGCGGCGGACGTGGCCCTCAAGGAGGGCTTCCCCCTGATCCTGGTTCCCCGGGAGACCCCCTTGAGCCGCATCCACCTGGAGAACATGCTGGCCGCCCAGGCCGCCGGGGCCGTGATGCTTCCGGCCATGCCCGGGTTCTACCACCGCCCGGCCACCCTGGACGACCTGGTGGCCCACCTGGTGGGCAAGATTCTGGACCGTCTGAACCTGCCCCACGCGCTCTTCGCCCGCTGGGGGGAATAACCAAGGAGTCGGACATGGAACACACCCTGACCTGGTACGGACATTCCAATTTCAAGCTTCAGACCGGGGGCCGGACCATCCTCATCGACCCCTTTTACGACGGCAACCCCTCTTCCCCGGTCTCGGCCTCGGACGTGGCGCAGGCCGACCTCATCTGCGTGACCCACGACCACGAGGACCACGTGGGCCAGGCCGTGGAGATCCACAAGCGCACCGGGGCCACGGTGCTCGGGGTCTACGACACCATCGGCGCCCTGG
Source organism: uncultured delta proteobacterium (assembly GCA_903835685.1). Taxonomy (GTDB): domain Bacteria; phylum Desulfobacterota; class Desulfovibrionia; order Desulfovibrionales; family Desulfovibrionaceae; genus CAILNX01. The sequence goes on along the minus strand of CAILNX010000056.1, from coordinate 37,650 downwards.
TGGTCATGGGCTTGGCCCAGGACAAGGCCCTGGGCATGAACATCGGCGGGAGCGTTACGGCGGCGGGCATCCGAGTGAAGATGGTTCAGGCCATGCACTCCTCCAACACCGGCGTGGCCTCGGGCTACATCCTGACCCTGCCCGACGGATTTTGCCTCTATCATTCTGGGGACACCGGGCTTTTCGCCAGCATGGAGCTGTTCGGCCGCCTGCACTCCATTGACCTGGCCCTGCTGCCCATCGGCGGACATTTCACCATGGACCACGAACAGGCCGCCCTGGCCTGCTCCCTGCTCAAGTGCCGCCGGGTGGTCCCCATGCACTGGGGGACCTTCCCGGTTCTGGCCCAGGAAACGGCCAGCTTCAAGACCTCCCTGTCCAAGCTGGCCCCGGCCGTGGAGATGCTCCCCCTGAAACCCGGTCAGTCCCTGACCCTGGACCGGGCTTGCGTGCGCTGCGGGGGGAGTTGAGCCTTGGTCACCCGCCCCAAGGCCTCCTCTCCGGCCCCCCCTTCTGTCGCCCACCGCGCCCTGCCCCTGGGCGCGATTCTTTTCCTGGTCGCGGCCGGGGTGTACCTGCCGAGCCTGTTCCACGGGTTCATCACCCTGGACGATCCCCTGTACCTGACCCAGAACCGCATGGTCCTGGCCGGGTTCACCCGGGAGGGATTGACCTGGGCCTTTTCCTTGAAGACCCAGCCCTACTGGCACCCCCTGGTCTGGCTCTCGCTCATGCTGGACGTGACCCTGTACGGGCTGAAAGCCTGGGGTTTCCACCTGACCAACGTGCTGCTGCACGCCGGGTCCGTGGCCCTTTTTTACCGGTTCCTGCGCCGGGCCACGGGCGAGACCTGGGCCGCGGCCCTGGCCGCCGCGCTCCTGGCCCTGCACCCCGTCCACGTGGAGTCCGTGGCCTGGGTCACCGAGCGCAAGGACGTGCTCTCGGAATTCATGGCCATGCTCACCTTCCTGGCCTATGTCCGCTACGCGCGCGCGCCCTCGTTTTTCCGCTATCTGGGGGTGGCGATCCTTTTCAGTCTGGGGCTCATGAGCAAGCCCATGCTGGTGACCCTGCCCCTGGTCCTGCTCCTGCTGGACTACTGGCCCCTGGGCCGCAGCCCCTGGCTCGGGCCGATGCTGCCCTTCCCGGCCCGTCCGGCCCGTCCGGCGCTGGCGCCCGGGCGGCTCGTCCTGGAGAAGCTGCCCCTGTTGGCCCTGTCCGCCGCCTCGGTGGGCCTGACCCTGCTCACCCACGAGGCGGCCCGGAGCAAGGTGGCCTTCCCCCTGTCCCTGGGCCTGGCCAACGCCCTGGTGTCCTATCCCGCCTATCTGTTCAAGCTGATCTGGCCCGTGGACATGGCCATCTTCTATCCCTTCCCGGAATCCGTGGCCTGGTGGAAGGCCGCCGGTGCGGTCCTGCTCCTGGCCGCCGGACTGGCCCTGGCCCTGCGCCAGGCCCGGGTGCGGCCCCATTTCCTGGTGGGCTGGCTGTGGTTCCTGGGGACCATGGCCCCGGTGCTCAAGCTCTATCCCCACGGCCTGTGGTACTCCATCGCCGACCGCTTCCTGTATTTCCCGGCCCTGGGTCTGTACCTGGCCTTGGCTTTCGAGGCCCGGGGACTGTGGCGCGGCCTGGAGGCCGCTCGCCCGGCCCTGGCCGCCGTGCGCAAGTTCCTGCCCGCGCTTTGCGGCCTGGTCCTGGCCGCCTTGGCCGCGACCACCCTGCACCAGCTCTCCTTCTGGAAGTCCGACGTGGACCTCTACCGCCGGGCCTTGGCCGTGACCGAACGCAATTTCATGGCCCACAACAACCTGGGCGACGCCTACGAGGTCCTGGGCCGGGAGGACGAGGCCCTGGAGCAGTATCAGCGGACTTTGGAAATCAACCCCGCGCACCAGAACGCCCTGCTCAACGCCTGCAAGATCTATCTCAAGCGGGATCGGTTGGTCCCGGCCGCCGGGTATCTGGAGCGGGCCTTGGACCTGGACCCCAATTTCGGCCCGGCCCAGAACAGCCTGGGCATCCTGCGCTTCAAGCAGGGCCGCGCGGCCGAGGCCCTTCAGGCCTGGACAAAGGCGGCCCAGGCCTCCCCGGACATGGCCGAGATCCAGTCCAACCTGGGCCTGGGTTTTCTGACCCAGGGCGACAAGGCCCGGGCCGCGGCCCAGTTCCGCAAGGCCCTGGCCCTGGACCCCGGGTACCGGGCGGCGGCCGAGGGCCTGCGCCTGGCGGGACAGACGCCCTGACCGTCCCTCTGGCAGCGAGGCGCGATATTCGTGCGTGATTCCTGGTATTCCCTGCTTTTCCGGCTCCAGGCCGCCTTGACCCCGGCCCGGCTGCGGCACGGGATCAAGACCGCCCTGGCCGCCGGGATCTGCCAGGCCGCAAGCGCGCTGCTGGGCCTGGAATACGGCTACTGGTCCGTGCTCACGGCCATCATCGTCATGCAGATGGACCTGGGCAACTCCCTCAAGGCCTCGGCCAACCGCCTGCTGGGGACCATGACCGGGGCCGTGGCCGCCGTGGCCCTGGGGCTTCTGGCCCCGCCCGACCCGGCCTGGCGGGAGGTGGGCCTTTTGGGCCTGGTGGGGGTCTGCGCCTGCCTGGCCCAGGTGCACGAGAGCTTCCGCATGGCCGCCATCACCGCAGTCATCGCCATCCTGGGCTGGAACGGCCAGGAATCCCTGCTGCTCTTCAGCCTGGCCCGCACCGTGGAGATATTTTTGGGCGTGGGCGTGGCCGTGGCGGTCTCGGCCCTGGTCTGGCCCGCCCGGGCCTCGGGATTGTTGCGGGTGGCCCTGGGCAAGGAGTTGCGCAACCTGGCCCGTTTGCTGGACGAGGCCGGAAAGGCCTTTGTGGGCCTGATCCCGGCCTCGCCGCCCGGGCGCATGGAGCAGCTCCAGGCCGAGCTGGCCCGCAACCGGGCCTTGTGGCAGTCCGCCCGGCGCGAACCGTCCCTCGTGGGCCGGGAGATCGATTTCATGCCCCTCATCCAGGGGCTGGACCGGCTCTTCGAGGAGGTCCGGGTCATGCGCCGCCAGGTCCGGGTCCAGGGGGACCAGGCCTATCGGCAGAGCCTGGCCGGAGAGGTCACGGGTCTGTCCCGGGCCGCGTCCCGGCTCATGGAGCGCCTGGCCCGGGAGCTGGAGCCCCAGGGCCAGGCCCGAGACGATAAGACCCGAGCTGATAAGACCGGAGACGATCAGGCCCGAGACGATAAGACCGGAGACGACCAGGCCGCGCTCGACCTGGACCAGGCCCTGGCCGGGCTGGACCGCCGGTTCCTGGAGCTGCGCACCCAGGACGCCACCAAGGCCCATCCGCTGGAGTCCATCATGGCCTCCTTCGCTTTTTGCCAGGCCTTGAAGAACCTGGCCTCCCACATCCTGGGCCTGGCCGAGGGCCTGGGGCTGCGGCGGACCTGAGGGAAAGTTCTGCACAGGCCTGGCGAATTTTTGCCCAGCTCCGGGTCGAATCCGGCCCGGTCGAAATACAAAGTGTTTGACGCCAGCATGTTGCCTTTTGGCACGCGGTTTGCCATACGGGTTCACAAGTGACAGGCGAATCCGCATCGACCCATAACCATCTGGAGGTTTCCCGTGAACAAATTCAGTCTTTCCCTGATTTCCTTGGCCTTGAGCCTGGCCCTGGTCGTCCCGGCCCTGGCCCAGAACACCCCGCCCAGCACCCCCCCGGGCGTGGGACCGGGCGTCCCGGCCGGAACCCCGGCTCCTGGCGCCCAGCCCGGCCTGCCGGGTGACACCGGCCAGGTGCGCAAGGACCGCCGCGCCCTGCGCCAGGACCAAAAGGCCCTGGGTCAGGACAATCGCGGGATCGCCCAGGACAAGAAGGAGCTCTCCGCCGACCAGCAGGCCCTGCAGAAGGACCGGGCCGACCGCCGGGCCGCCCGTCAGAAGCTCATGCAGGACCGCAAGGCCGGTGACGCCGCTGCGATCAAGGCCGACCGGGAGAAGCTGCGCCAGGAGCGCCAGGACGTGCGCAAGGCCGAGCGGGAGCGCAACAAGGAGCGCCGGGAGTTGAACCGGGACAAGAAGGAGCGCATGGGCGAGCGCAAGGACATGCGCGAGGACCGCAAGGAGATGCGCCGCGACAAGATGGAGCGCAAGGAGGACCGCAAGGAAATGCGCGAGGACCGCAGGGAGCGCAAGGGCGAACGCGGCAAGAAGCGTCCGGAGCAGAACGCCAACTAGGCTTACGCGCCCGGAAGTGAGGCCAGAGAAAGGCCGGAAGCAGGGGCTTCCGGCCTTTTTTGCGCGCGCGTTCCGGGCCTTTTTTACACGTCCACGGCGGACTGGGGGTGGTCCTGCTTGAGGCGGGCGGCCCGCTTGAGTTGCTCCTCCGAGGGTATGAAGAGTCCGCCCGTGAGCCGCTTGTGGATGGTCTGGGCCTCGTTGAAATGCGGGTTGAAGGACAGGGCCAGGGTGATGGACGCCGTGGCCTTCTCCAACTCACCCATAAAGTAATAGGCCTTGGCCAGGTTGAAATGGATGTTCTCGTCCTCGGGAGTCAGCTCCAGGGCCTGGCCGTAGGCGTGGATGGCCCCGGCCAGATCCCCCTGCTGGCGCAGGCGCACGCCCAGGGTGTTGTAGGGATTGGGAGTCTTGGTCTCGTATTTGAGGATCTCGATGAAAATCTTCTTGGTCTCTTCCAGACGGTCGAAGGAGGCGTAGATTTCCGCCGCCTTCTTCAGGGAGATTTTGCAGCTTTCCTCGTCGCCCTTGCCCTTGTAGGCGTCGGCCAGGCCCTTGTAGGCCTCGGCGTAGAGGTCGTTGATGCGCAGGGCTTGCTTGAAGCAGATGATGGCCTTGCCGAACTTCATGATCAGGAGGTGGCGGCAACCCTGGTCGTAGTATTTGCGGGCGTCCTCCTGCTGGGCCAGAAGGTCCTGGAAGGCCTCCACCGCGTCGTCGAAATCCCCGGCGCAGACCATCTCCCGGGCCTCTTCCAACTGCACTTCCTCGATCTCCTTGTAGCGGGAGACCTGCTTGGCCAGCAGCACGTGCCGCTCCAGGGTGTCCTGGGCATAGGGCCTGAGCACGTAGCCCGAGCATCCGGCCGAGACCACGTCCAGGACGTAGCCCTTGCTGTTCTCCAGGGTGACCATGACCACGGGCAGTTTGTGCAGCTTCATGTTCTTGCGCACCAGGCCCAGGAACTTGGTCCCGTCCATGTCCGCCAGGGTGGAGTCGCAGATGACCAGATCCACGGGGTTCTGGCTCAAATAGTCCACGGCCTCGGAGCCCGAAAGACAGTGCTTGACGATCTCCGGGCCAAGGGCCTTGACCGAGACGCGGTCGCGCTTGGCGTGGACCTCCACGTCCGTGCAGATGAGCACGTGGTTGAAGTGGGGTTTTTTTATGGGGGGCATGCACTTTTTCCCCTGGCCCGGGTGGGCTGGATCATTATTCATGGGGCGTTCCCGGAACAGGGTTCGGCAAGAAGCTGGAAAAAATCATCATTTCTGATTCCTGGGTGACATGTTGAGCAGAGCCACGGCCCAATTCTAACCCTAGGTGATCCCCTTCAAACTTTCAATGATTTTGGCTCTCATCTCCGACTACCAGAACAGGAAAAATCCATTGGCAAAGGCCGCCAGGCCCACGACCCCCACGCAGGAGCCCAAGAACCAGACCGGCTTTTTTTTCATCAGGGCCGAAATGGAGCACAACAGGATGCCCACCTGGAGAAAGATCACGGCCAGGCCAAAGGACTGCCCGTGCTGCTGGGCCGCGTCGATGGCCCCCTCGAACTCCCGGGCCTCGGCCGAAAGTTCCGCTCGCTCGCCCTCGTATTTTTCCAGGCGGCGGTCGTATTCCTTCATCTTGTCCTGCACGGCCTGGCGCTGGGCCGGGGCCATTTCCGAGGTCCGAAGCTCCAGGTCCATCCGGTCCCGCTGCAATTCGTAGAGATAGCCCTTGATGGCCTTGGACTGGTAGTGGGCCCATTTGTTGGCCGCCCGGGACTGGCTGAGCACGGTCTGGGTGGAGTACCCCCCGGCCTTGAAGGTGGAAAGCGTGGCGCACACGGCCAGGATCACCGTGGTCAGGGCCAGGACGTTGGTCCAGGTCTCTTTCTTCTCTTCCTTTTTTTCCAAGGTCTTGTCTTCGGCCATCGGCCCTCCGGCTGCTGTTGCGGTTCAAGCCAAAACTATGGCCCCGTCACCTTTTCGTCAAGAGCCCTGGGTCTTGAATCCCTGGCCTTAAGCCCTTGGCAGGCCCGGCCCAAGGGGCTATGTACCGGGTCCCGGCTCGCCGGACAGGAGGACCCATGCCCCCGCGCCTTCCAGCCCATGCCCCGCGCCTCAAAGTCGAGACGCCCAACGGAGCCCGTTCCGTGGCCGCCATCCTGAATTCCCTGCCCCCGGGCCAGGCCGCCGAGGCCCTGGCCTCCATGGAGGCCCAGGACCCGGACCTGGCCGCCCAGGTGCGCGGCCTGATCTTCACCTTCGAGGATTTCCTGAGCCTGGACCTGCGTTCCCTGCGCGAAATCCTGCGCCAGGCCCCGTCCACGGACCTGCTCCCGGCCCTGCGCGCGGCCTCGACCGAGCTGCGCGAGAAAATCTTCTCCACCCTGGCCAAACGCGCGGCCGACACCCTGCGCGAGGACCTGGAAGCCCACGGCCCCGTGCGCCTGACCGAGGCCGAGGAGGCCCAGAAGCGCCTGACCGACCTGGCCCACCGCCTGGAGTCCCAGGGGGTGGTGGTTTTGGCCAAGGGGAAAGGCGAAGTCTTTATCTGAGTGCTAGATGCGCCCCAAAAGGCGCAGCATGCCGTCCAGGGCCGTGACGGGGTGGGGCGGGCAGCCGGGGATGAACAGGTCCGGCTCCAGGTGGGGCAGCGCACCCTTGGCGCTGGTGTCCAGGTCGGCGAACAGGCCGCCGGAAATGGCGCAGGCCCCGACCGCGATGATGATTCGGGGCAGGGGCAGGGCCTCCAGGGTGAGCATGAGCCCCTCGCGCATGTTCTCGGGCACCGGGCCGGTGATATACAGGCCGTCGGCGTGCCGGGGCGAGGCCACGAAATCGATGCCGAAGCGGGACAGGTCGAAGACCACGGTGGTCAGCACGTTGGCGTCGGCCTCGCAGGCGTTGCACCCGCCCGCGCTCACCTGCCGGAGCTTCAAGGACCGGCCGAAGAGCTTGCGCATGCGCGTATCCAGGGCCTCCATGCGGGGCAAAAGGCCCGGCCCCAGGATCAGGTCGTCGCGATGGCGGGCGGACAAGGAATACCCTTGAGTGAAACGCACGGCCCCGTGGGGGCAGGCGTTCTCGCAGGACCCGCAGAAGGTGCAGCGGCCCATATCCAGGCGCATGGCCCCGTTCTCCTCGAACATGGCCTTGGCCGGGCAGGCCAGGATGCAGGGCGGCGGGCAGGACACGGCGCAGGTGGCGCATATGCCCGGGTCCAGTTCGGGCAGGCCCCGGAAGCGGTCGGGCAGGGTGGGCGCGGCCGCCGGAAAGCTGATGGTGCGCTTCTTCTGGCGCAGGCGCTGGGCGATGATGGAGAACATGGCCCCTCCCTAGAGATCGTGCCCGCAGTAGGACAGATTGAAGCTTTTGTTGCACAGGGGGAAGTCGGAAATCTGCCCCTTGCGCAGGGCCAGGGCCAGGCCGAACCAGTTGTGGAACGAGGGGTCCACCACCTTGTAGCGGCCGATGGACCCGTCCGGCCCGGTGAGGCAGACGTGGCAGATTTCTCCCCGCCAGCCCTCCTCCAGGGACACGGTCAGGGCATCCCGGGCCAGGAGCGGGGGACTCGCGGCCGTGCGCGGGGCCAGGCGGGCCGGGTCCGAGGCCAGGTCCGGGTCCAGGGCGCTCAAGGCGTTTAATATGAGGTTCACGGACTGCCGTATTTCCAGGTGCCGTACCGTGGCCCGGGCGAACACGTCGCCCTCGTCCCGGGTGGGGATGGGGAAGCGCAGGTGCTCGTACCAGCCCCGGGGAAAGTCATGGCGCACGTCGCGCTCCAGGCCGCTGGCCCGGGCGGCCGGGCCAACCAGTCCCAGGGCCGTGGCGTCCTCCCGGGACAGGACCCCGGTGTCGTGGAAGCGGCGCATGGACGTGCCTGAATCCCAGAGGACCTGGATGGCCCCTTCCACGTCGGCCAGGGTGGCCTGAAGCCGCTCGCGCAACAGGGCCGTGCGCTCCCGGTCCAGGCCGAAGCCCACCCCGCCGGGCCTGACCATGCCCCGGCCGAAGCGGCTGCCGCAGACCAGGGCCGAAAGGTTCAGGAAATCCCCGCGCAGGCGTCCGCAAAAGGACAGGGTGGGCAGAAAGCCCACGTCCCCGGCCAGCGCGCCCAGGTCCCCGGTGTGGTTGGCCAGACGCTCCAGTTCGAGCATGACCAGGCGCAGGATCTCGGCCTCGGGGCAGGGCGTGGTCCCGGACAGGGACTCCATGGCCCGGCAATAGGCCAGGCCGTGGCCCATGGTGGTGTCCCCGGCCAGGGTCTCCATGAGGGCCAGGGTGCGCGGCCCGGGGAATCCGGGCAGGGCGCGCTCCACGCCCCGGTGCTGGTAGCCCAGGGAAATCTCCAGGTGCAGGACGTCCTCGCCGTGGCACTGGAAACGGAAGTGCCCGGGCTCGATGACCCCGGCGTGCACCGGACCCACGGCCACCTCGTGGGCCTGGGAGCCGGTGGCCCGGAAGAAGTCCATGTGGCCCACGGCCTCGTTTTTCGGGCCAAAGACCGAGGCCCGGCCCGGAACCGGCGGGGGAAAGCGCACGGGCTTGAGCCAGGGATGGCCCTCGGGCAGGACCCCCCATTCCTCGGCGATCTCCCGCTCGAACAGATGGAGCTGGGGCAGAAGCGAAGTCAGGGAATGGAACTGGCCCTTGATCGCCCGGGAGCGCAGGACCCACACGGTCCCGGCCGCGTCGTCGGCCATGACCGCCCAGATCCGCAGGCGTCCGGCCGGATCGGCCAGGGGGTGAGGGGCGGCGAACAGGGCGGCGATCCGGCAGTCCTGGGCGGCCAGGGCCAGCATGGCCTCGCCGAATTCCTCCTGGTCCAGGGCCGGGATCTCGGCCTGGGGCACGGGCGTGCCCGGTTTCATTTCCAGGGCGCGGATCATGGCCGGACTCCGGTGACGAAAAGCCGGGCGGCCCGGGCCAGGACCTCCACCAGGGGGCCGGGCAAATACAGGCCGAGCATCAGGCAGGGGACCATGAGGGCCAGGGGCGGCCCCCACATGAGCGGCCCGGCTTCCCGTACTCCGCCTTCCATTCCGGCCGGGACCGGCCCCAGGCTCATGCGCAGCACGGCCTGGGCCATGCCGATGAAGATCACGGCCAAAAGGGCCAGGCAGGCCACGGCCGGGATGACTCGGCCAGCCTCAAAGGCCGCCCGCAGTATGGTGAATTCGCTCACGAACAGCCCGAACGGCGGCAGGCCCGCAATGGCCAGGAACCCGGCCATCCACAAGGGCCCGGTGCGGGGCAGGGCGTGGACCGCGCCGGTGATGTCGTGGCAGGACTTGGTGTGGTAGGCGGCCAGGATGTTGCCCGCCAGCAGAAAGAGCAGGCCCTTGGTCAGGGAGTGGTTCACGGCGTGGAGCATGCCCCCGAACACGGCCGTGCCCCCGATGCCCAGCGAAAAGGCCAGAAGGCCCATGTGCTCCACGCTGGAATAGGCCAGCATGCGCTTGTAGTCGCCCTGGTCCATGATGAACACGGCCGCAAAGGCCAGGGAGCACAGCCCGAAGGCCAGGAGCAGGTCCTGGGCGAAACCCGGGTCCCCGGTGGCGCAGGCCACCTGGAAGATGCGCAGGATGCCCAGGAAGGCGCAGTTGCACAGGGCCCCGGCCAACAGGGCCGAGACCAGGGAGGGGGCCTCGCTGTAGGCGTCGGGCTTCCAGGAATGCATGGGCGCGAGCCCCATCTTGGTCCCGTAGCCCACCAGGAGAAAGACGAAGGCGGCCTTGAACCAGGCCGGGTCCAGGCTGGCGGCCCGGCTCACGAGCACGTCCAGGCGCAGGGAGGCCTCGCTCTCGCCCCCGCCCGCGGACATGGCCAGGAGCACGGTGCCGAGTAAGGCCAGGGCGATGCCCACGGAGCAGATGAGCAGGTATTTCCAGGCCGCCTCCAGGCTGCGGTGGTGGCGGTGGAAGAAGATGAGCGGGGCGCTGGCCAGGGTGGTGGCCTCCACGCCCGCCCACATGAGCCCGAAATGCCCGGCCAGGCAGACCAGGCTCATGGCCGACTCGAAGAGCAGGAGGCAGGCCGTGAACCGGGTCTCGGGCGCGTTGATGAAGGCCCCCTGGCCCTGGAAGTCCTCGCGCTTGCCCTGCTTTTCCGCGCCCAGGTAGCCCAGGGAATAGATGGACACGGCCAGGAACAGGAGGCTGCCCAGGGTGATGAACAAAAGGCCCGGGGCGTCCACCTGGAAGAGCCCGAACAGGGTCGGGCCTGGGTCCTGGACCCACAGGGACAGGACCAGGAGGAAATGGGCCAGGGCCTGGCCCACCAGCAGGGTGCGCCGGGCCGTGTTGGACCGGGTGACAAAGGCCGAAAGGCCTGCGGCCAGGGGCATGCCCACCAGGATGGCGGCTCTCATGCAGTGCTCTTTGCGTTCATGGGTGCGTGTTTTCTCGTGTTCAGTTCCGGAAACAAGATCAAGAAAGAAAAAAGAAAAAATATTTCAAAAAATTTAAATTCTTGCGCTGTTTTCATCTTCGCGCGTCTTGCGTGCGCCAAAGCCAGTTTCCGTTCTTCATCCTAGTCCTTCAAGGTCGAAATCAGCTCCGTGTCGATGGAGTCAAAGGCCTGGTTGATGTGGTGCAGGGCGATGCCCATGACGAACACGGCCACGAACAGGTCCAGAAGGATGCACATCTCCACCAGCATGGGACCGGCCGGGGCCAGGACCGCGCTGATGAGAAAGACCCCGTTCTCGATGATCAGATAGCCCACGGCCTGGGTCAGGGCCTTTTTGCGGGTGATGATGAGCAGAAAACCGGTCAGGATGGTCATGAAGGCCGCGGACAGGGCGAAACGCACCGGCTCCCCTCCCGGGGTGGGCAGGCTGGCGCAGAACCAGACCGAGGCGGCCAACCCGGCCACCCCGAAAAAGGCCGTGAGCCCGAAGCCCACATAGGGCTTCACCTCGCGCTGGACGTCCAGGTCCTTCAAGGTGCGCAGGAGCATGCGCGGCAGGAGCAGGCCTTTGAGCCCGGCCACGATCAGGGAGAAGATCAGGATGTGCAGGGTCGGCGAGCCGTGGGCCACCATGGGGACCAGACCCAGGACCAGGCCCTGGACCCCGGCGCTCCGGATCAGGGCGCGCATGCCCGAGACCGAGAGCATGGTCAGGTTGGCCAGCACGGCCAGGATGGTGATGAAATCGAGCAGGCCGGTCACTTGAGGGCTACCTCCAGAGCAGCAGCAGGGCCAGGGTGGACAAGGCCCCGGCAGAGGCCAGGATTTGGGGCAGACGGTTTAAGCGCAGGCGGGCCATGCAGGACTCCACCAGGCCCACGGCCAGGGCCACGATCAGGATTCCGGCCACATGCAGGCCCAAACCAGTCAGTCCCGCGAGATCGGAGCCCGCGGCCGAGCCATGGGTCCCGGCCAGGTCGCCCAGGCACAGGACATTGGCGAACAGGCCAGCGGTCACCCAGAGCTTTAAGGCCTGGGCGTAGAGCAGAAAGCCCAGATCCGGCCCGCTGTGGTCCAGGATCATGACCTCGTGGATCATGGTCAGCTCCAGGTGGGTGTTCGGGTCGTCCACCGGAATGCGGGCGTTCTCCACCAGGAGCAGGATGAACAGGGCTGCGGCCACCAGCACGATCATGGGTGTGGACTGCCCGGCCGGGGCCGAGGCGGCCACCCCGAACATGGAGGTCAGGGAGAGGCTCCCCGAGCGCTGCACAAAGACCAGGAGCCCGACCATGAGGGCCGGTTCGGCCAGGGCGGCCAGGGCCGCCTCCCGGGAGGCCCCCATGCCCTCGAAGGCCGAGCCCGTGTCCAGGGCGGCCATGACCATGCAGAACCGGGACAGGCCCAGGAGATAGGCGAAAAGGAAGAGGTCCCCGGGAAAGGACACCAGGGCGGGCACGCGTCCGGCCGGAAGCAGGAACAGGGCCACCACCAGCCCGGCCAGCACGCCCAGGGGGCCGGCCTTGAACACCCAGGTCGTGGTGTTGCTGTACACCGAACTCTTGCCCAGGAGCTTGACCAGGTCCAGGTAGGGCTGGATGAGCGGCGGCCCGTTGCGCCCGGCCATAAGGGCCTTGACCCGGGCGATGATCCCCAGGAGCAGGGGGGAGAGGACCAGGGCCAGGAGGATGTGCAGCATGACGGCCATGACTATTGCCCCTTCCAGGCCAGGGCCAGGACCAGGGCCACCAAAATATAGAGGATGTACAGGTGGGCCTTGCCGTGCTGGAGAAATTTGAGGCCGTTGCACAGGGTTTCCAGACCCTGGAACAGGGGCCGGAACAGCCAGACCACCCCCCGCTCGGGCGAGCGTTCCTCCACCCGGGCCGAGAGGGGGAACAGGCCCAGGGGGGCGTGGATGACGGTCCTGTGCCCGGTGACCGTCCGGGTCTGGTCGGCCAGGGGCTGCACAAAGGACCCGCCCGAGTACTGCATGCGGGCCGTGGGCCCAGTGTACCCGCAGCCCCAGGTGCGCGAGCCCCGGATGGGGCGGTTGAAGAGCAGGCGTTCCCGGAGCTTGAAGAGCACCACGGCGGCCAGAAAGACCAGGCAGGCGGCCAGGGCCGTGTAGGCCAGGGGCATGGTGGCCGTGGGGGCCAGACGCTCGGCCGCCGCTCCGCCCTTGCCCATGAGCAGGGTCACGGCCGGGAGCAGGATGGAGAAGAGGCTCGGCGCGGCCAGGGAGGCGGTCAGGCACAGGCCCAGGAGGACCAGCAGCACGAAACATTCCAGGTGCCCGGGGTCATGGGCTTTCAGGGCGGCCTCCGAGCGGGGCTCGCCCAGAAAGGCCGCGCCCAGTCCCCGGCCGAAGGCGGCCAGGCACAAGGCCCCGATAAAGGCCAGCCCGGCCACGGAGCAGAGCACGGACACGTCGTGGGAGAACCCGTCGCCAGCGGTGTTGGCCGCCGCAGCCATGTACATGAGCAGTTCCCCGCAGAACCCGTTGAGCGGGGGCAGGCCGCAGATGGCCAGGGCGCCCAGGAAAAAGGCCGCGCCGGTCAAGGGCATGCGCCCGGCCAGGCCGCCCAGGCGGCTCTGGTCCAGGGTGCCGGTGGAGTGCAGCACGGCCCCGGCCGAGAGGAAGAGCAGGCTCTTGATCAGCCCGTGGTTGAGCATGTGCAGGAGCGCCCCGCCGTAGCCGAGCAGGGCCAGGCCCGGCAGGCGCTGGGCCGTGCCCATGAGCCCCAGGCCCAGGCCCAGGAGGATGAGGCCCACGTTCTCCACGCTGGAATAGGCCAGCAGGCGTTTTATATCCCGCTGGCCCAGGGCGGCCAGGATGCCCCACACCCCGGTGAACAGGCCCAGGCCGATGCAGGCCAGGCTCCACCATTCCGGGGGCTGGCCCAGGAAGGTCAACAGGCGCATGACCCCGTAGACCCCGATTTTTATGAGCACCCCGGACATGAAGGCCGAGACGTGGCTGGGCGCGGCCGGATGGGCCTCGGGCAGCCAGACGTGCAGGGGCGCGAACCCGGCCTTGGCCCCGAATCCGGTAAGCCCGAGCAGGAAGATGGTCCCGGCCAGGACCGGGGACAGGCCGTGCAGGCTGGCGAAGGCCGCGAAGGACAGGCTCCCGGCCTCCCGGCCCAGGAGGATGAAGACCAGGGCCAGGATCACCGCGCCCAGGTGGGAGGCGATCAGATAGGCCCAACCGGCCGTGCGGACCCGTTCTTCCTTGTCATGGGTGACGATGAGGAAGAAGGGGGCCAGCGACATGATTTCCCAGGCGATGAGAAAAAGCAGGCCGTCCCGGGCCATGAGGGTCAGGGTCAGACCGGCCAGGGTCAGATTGTAGAAGGACCAGTGCGCGCCCAGATGGGGCTTATCCGGGTCATGGGCCAGGGCCGCGTGGCCGGACAGGGCGCAGAGCCCGCCCAGGACGAAGACCGGCAGGAGGAACACGGCCGAGAGCCCGTCCAGGCCCAGGACCACATGCAGGCCCGGCAGGGACCAGGCCAGGGCCAGGTCCGGGATGGGGTGGCCGTCCATGAGCCTGGACAGGGCCAAGCCCAGGCCGATGACCCCGAGAATGCCCCCGACCACGGCCGAGGCCGAGCCCGCGATGCTCGCGGCCCGCCCCCGGCCCAGCACCCAGGCCAGGCCAGCGCCTGATAGGTATACGGCCAGGGCCGCCAGAATCAGAGCCATGCACCCTCCAGAATGGTGGGGAGTATGCCGGGCGGTCCAGGTTGTCAATGCGGAAAATCGGCGCATGGGCCGGGAGAATTTGGGCGGTCGGTCCAATAAAAAGGCCCGGCGCAGGGGCCGGGCCTCGGAAATGCCTTTGAATCCGGGCCTACGGCATCCAGCGGATGAGGCAGGCCGCCGTGGAGTAGCCCACCCCGAATCCCACCAGCAGGGCCGTGTGCCCGGGCTTGAGCGTGCCCGCGTCCACGGCGTTTTTGAGCGAGATGGGCACGGTGCAGGACACGGTGTTGCCGATCTCGGTCAGGTCCACGTGGAAGCGGTCCTTGGGAATGCCGATCTTCTCCCGCAGACGCTCCATCATATACAGATTGGCCTGATGGAACACGAACAGGTCGATGTCGTCGAAGGTCTTCTTGGTCTTTTTCATCATGCCTTCCACGATGTTGGGCATGATGTCCATGACGTAGCGGAAGATGTTCGGCCCGTGCATGGCCAGGTAGTTGTCCGGGTCGTCGGGATCGGCCGTGGGGCGGCAACGCGCGCCGCTGTTCTTGATCATGAGGTTGTGCCCGCCCGAGCCGTCGGTACCGAACACAAAGGGGCCGATGGGGTCCACGCCCCCGGGCGTGGCCGAGGAGGCCACCAGCATGGCCGCGCCCGCATCGCCGAAGATGGTCCGCACCCGCTTGTCGTTCGGGTGCAAATATTTGGAATAGGTCTCACCCACGATGATCAGCACGTTCTTGGCCTGGCCGGACTCGATGAGGCCCTTGGCCGCCGAGAGCCCGTACACCGCGCCGGAGCAGCCCATGTTCATGTCAAAGGTGGCGCAGTACGGGGGCAGTCCCAGGCGGTCCTGGAGCAGGCAGGAGGTGGAGGGCAGGGCGTAGTCCGGGCTCTGGCTCAGGAAGATGAGGTAGTCGATCTCCCGGGGCTTGCACACGCCAGAGGCGAAGAGCTTGCGGGCGGCCTTCTCGCCCAGGTCCGAGGCGCATTCGTCGGGCGCGGCGATGTGCCGCACGCGGATGCCGGTCTTGGACTCGATCTTGGCCACGTTCCATTCCGGGAACTGGCGGATCAGGTCGTCGTTGGTCAACTGCATCTCGGGCAGATGGTATTCTATGGCTTTTATGTAGGCCTTCATGGTGTCCGTGGGGGTTTCGTCGAATCCGGGCCGCAATCGGCGCGGTGGCCCCCCTGTAGCTGAGACCCAGGTGGATTGCAAGAAGCGCCTTGCCATCGTCACCAGATGGTCATGAGCCCGGCCGGTCCCGCTCCGGGAATCCCAAGGAAAAATCCGTTCGACCGGGAAATTCTTCCTCTGACCCCAGGGGAACATACGGTCAAAGCAGGATATTCGTTTGCTTAATATGCTTATAATAAAGGTTAAATTAAAAATACGCCGGAATTCATCCGGTCCCTTCCCTTGTGCTTGACCCCGAAGGGGGGTAACGTGAGCGTTCAGAAGAGGAAATCTCAGGGGGGAACGCCGGTCCGGCCCTGAATTTCCGATGTTTTTGCCTTGGCCCGGCCTGTCCGGGCCGGTTTTGTTGTGAAATCGCCACGCAAAAGAACCGCGCCAGGGACCGGGGCTGAAAAACCCTTGGCCTGGACGCGGCGCAAAGGGGCTCATGGGCCGTAAGAATTTCGACGAGTACGAGGACGAGGAGGCCGGGGGGCGCAAAAGCAAGTCCCAGGCCAAGCGGGAGATGACCGCCCTCCAGGATCTGGGCGTGCGCCTGGTGGGCCTGTCGGTCTCCACCATCCGGGATTTGCCCGTGTCCGAGGACCTGCGCGAGGCCCTGCTCACGGCCAAGGGCCTGACCCGGCACGAGGCTCTCCGGCGACAGATGCAGTTCGTGGGACGGCTCATGCGCGAGGTGGACCCCGAGCCCCTGGCGGCCAAGCTGGACGAACTGGCCGCGGGCCACGGCCTGCACACCCGGGAGTTCAAGCAGGTGGAGGCCCGGCGCGACCGGCTGGTGGCCCTGGCCGCCCATGGCGACGACGGCGGCGACCAGGCCGGACTGGACCAGGAGGTCGGAAGCATCCTGGCTGAGATGCCTGGGCTCTCCGGGGATGAGCTGACCCGACTGGCCCGGGAAGCGGCGGCCGAGCGGGCCAAGGGCCGTCCGCCCAAGGCCTTCCGGGCCTTGTTCCGTCTCTTGCGCCAGGCCCGGGAAGCGGACCTGGCCGGGACCGAATAATTTTCGCATCAGGCCTTGAACCAGACCACAAAGGCAGGGACAGCGCATCATGGTGGACAAGATTCTGGTCGTGGAGGACAGCAAGACCTGGGCCAACGCCCTGGCCAGCTACCTGACCCGGGAGCTGGGCCATGTCTGCGACGTGGCCTACTCCTACGCCCAGGCCAAGGAGCTGGTCACCGAAGGGGCCGGGGACTATTTCGTGGCCCTCCTGGACTTAAACCTGCCCGACGCCCCCCGGGGCGAGATCGTGGACCTCATGCTTTTAAAAAGCGTGCCCTCCATCATCGTCACCGGCAATTACGAGGAAGAGACCCGCGCGCGCATGGCCACCAAGCAGATCGTGGACTACGTGGTCAAGCAGAACCCCGAGGATGTGAAGCTCATCAAGCGCCTGGTCAACCGGGTCTACAACAACCGCTGCATCAAGGTCCTGGTGGTCACGGCCGCCTCGGCCTTCCGCCGGGTCCTCAAGCGCCAGCTCGGGAACCAGCGGCTCCAGGTATTTGAGGCCGGGAGCGGCGAAGAGGCCTTGAACATCCTGGACCTAAACCCGGACATCCGCCTGATCTACACCGACGCCCGCCTGCCGGACATGGACGGGTTCGACCTGACCCAGGCCGTGCGCCGCACCCACGGCCTGGACACCCTGGCCATGATCTTCTTCTACGAGGAGATGGAGCGGGACCTCTTTCCCAAACTGTTAAAAAGCGGGGCCAATGATTTCCTGCCCCGGGACTTCACCCGGGAGGAGTTCCTCTGCCGCCTGAACATGAACCTGGACATGCTCGAGCTCATCGAATCGGCCAAGGAGAGCGCCAACCGGGACTATCTGACCGGCATGAACAACCGCCGCAGCCTGTACGCCAAGAGCGAGGAGTTCTTCACCCGGGCGCGCGAATCCGGTTCGGGCCTGGTGGCCGCAGTCCTGGACATCGACCATTTCAAGCGGGTCAACGACACCTACGGCCACGACATCGGGGACGTGGTCATCAAGGCCCTGTCCACCTTTGTGCGCAAGTACGTCGGCCCCACGGGGCTCACGGCCCGCATCGGCGGCGAGGAGTTCTGCGTCCTGCTCCTGGGACTCACCCGGCCCGAGGCCGAGGTCTTTTTCGAGGGCCTGCGCCGGGGCATCGAGGAGTTGCGCCTGGAGGAGGTGGACATCCGTTTCACGGTGTCCATCGGGGTCACGGTGATTCACCGCAACTCCCTGGACGCCATGATCAGCGCGGCGGACCAGAAGCTTTACGAGGCCAAGGGCGGCGGCCGCAACCGGGTCTGCCTGGAGGCTTGACCCCTTTGGCCTCTTGACCCCGGCCCCCGGGGCCTTATTTCAAGTTCCGGGCGGACTCTCTTCGCCCAGCAAAGAACAGCAAGGAGACAATTCATGGCTACTTTCGAATACAAAGGCGTGGTCCTGGAAGAACGCGACTGCCCGCATTGCAAAACCCGCCTGGAGCCCTGGGTGGGACCGCCGGATTCGGGCTGGGGCGTGATCCTGGTCTGCAACAACAACGAGTGCGAGTATTACGCCGGGTCCAAGGACGACATCATGCACCGCCGGGAGGACTCCAACCTGGGTTGCCGCTACGCCGAGGACCCGGACAACAAGTACAACTCCCTGGCCCTGGTGGCCTGGTGCAAGTAGGGTTGGGCTCTTCAAGTAAGACCAGACAAGAATGAAGAATAAGAATAATTATTTACGGAACGCGACACGAGGCGGGGGCACCCGTTCCCGGCCAGCTTTGTTTTGACCCCTCTCTCTCCACCTGCCACAGCATGGAAGGCCAGGGCCGGTTTGGCCCTGGCCATGCTGTTGTGGGCCTCGTCCTTCATCGCCTTCAAGATCGCCTTCACCGGGTTCGACCCCATGGTGGCGGTGCTCGGCCGCATGGCCTTCGCGGCCGTGGCCTTTGTCCTGCTCTGGTCCCGCATTCCCAAGGTCCGGCCCACCCGGGCCGACGTGGGAGCCATGGCCTTCATGTCCCTGTGCGAGCCCTGCCTGTACTTCATTTTCGAGGCCAAGGCCCTGCAGAACACCACGGCCTCCCAGGCGGGCATGATCACCTCCCTGCTGCCGCTCCTGGTGGCCCTGGCCGCTGGGGTGAGCTTAAAGGAACGCTTCACGCCCCGGGTCTGGGCCGGGTTCGCCCTGGCCATTCTCGGCGCGGTCTGGCTGAGCCTGGCGGCCGAGGCCCAGGACAACGCCCCTCATCCGCTCCTGGGCAATTTCCTGGAGTTTCTGGCCATGGTCTGCGCCACGGGCTACACCGTGAGCTGCAAGCACCTCTCGGCCCGGCACTCCCCGCTCTTTCTCACGGCCGTGCAGTCCTTCGCGGGCACGCTCTTCTTCCTGCCCATCCTGTTTTTGCCCGACGTGACCCTGCCGACCAGCCTGCCCCTTCTGCCCACCCTGGCCGTGCTCTACCTGGGCGTGGTCATCACCATGGGGGCCTACGGACTTTACAATTATGGCATCAGCAAGATCCCGGCCGGGCAGGCCGCGGCCTTCGTGAACCTGATCCCGGTGTTCAGCGCCATCATGGGCATCACCCTGCTGGGCGAGACCTTCACCCCGTACCAGTACGCCGCGGCGGTCCTGGTTTTGGGCGGGGTGTCCTTAAGCCAATCCCATCGGGGCTAGCGCCGGTTCCCCCCGCCGGACCTCCCAAAAAAGTACTTTGCGTCATGTGAATTTCAGGTTACAGGGGGGCGGTTTTGGCCGGATACGCAATCCTGTCCGGCTTACAAGGAGTTTCCCGCATGGCCAGCCAAAGCACCTACGAGTACTACCGCGCCGACCTGACCAAGCTGCCCCCTTTGCGGGCCGTGGCTGAAACCCTGCTCTGCGATCCGCGCATCCGCGAGGTCACGGCGGCCGAGGCTTACGAACTGGCCCTGGCCCAGTGGGACGTCCAGGTCACGGACCTGCCCATCTATCCCAAGGCGGCCAAGCGCCTGGGCCTGCCCAAGGGGGCCAAGGTCATCAACAACTGCCAGGGCAAGATCGTGGGCCGCACGGCCATGGCCCGGCGTTTCTACACCCGCCTGCCCGATCCGGAAAAACGCAAGGTCCTGGCCGATTTGCGCGAGGCCGTGTCCGACCTCCAGCGCCGCCCCTTGATAAAAGCCCAGGCCATCGTGGGCCTGGACCCCGAGCTGATGATAAAAGCGACCATCATTGGCGGGACGGACGACGCGGTCAACATCTTCAACTGGCTGGCCAATTTCACCCCCTACGCCGAGCTGCGCAAGGTCTACGAGAAAAGCCCCAAGCTGCCCATCCAGGACATCATCGTCATCGGCGACAACCTCTGGCGCAACGAGGACCCCTACTACCACAACCAGGGCTTCCCCCAGTTGGCCCTGGTGGATGAGGACGCCAACGTCATCTACAATTTCGGCATGCGCTATTTCGGCGAGCGCAAGAAGGGCACCCTGACCCTGGCCTGGACCTCGGGCATCCGGGTGGGCATGGCCGCCTGCCACGGCGGGGTCAAGGAGCTGGATTTTTCGGGCTGCGCGGACCAGGCGGCCAAGGCCGTGGGCAAGCGCTCCGTGGCCTTTTTTGGCCTGTCCGGCACGGGCAAGTCCTCGCACACCAATTCCCACGATAACGGCGGGACCCTGCCCGCCGGGTTCAAGAAGGTGGTCCTGCACGACGACGCCTTTCAGATCGACGTGGCCAAAAAGGTCTGCCGGGTCTGGGAGCCCACGCTCTTCGACAAGACCGACTCCCGGCCCCTGGGGCATCCGGACTGGAAGTACATGATCGCGGTGCAGAACCACGGGGTCATCAGCGTGGACGGCAAGAACCTGCCCCTGGGCCAGGACCTGCGCAATCCCAACGGCCGGGCGCTCATCGACCGCGACCTCCTGGGCGAGTGGGTGAACCGCTGCTCCTTCCCCAATCTCATCTGCTGGCTCATGAAGGACACGGCCCTGCCCCCGGTCATCCGTTTCAAGGACCCCATCCTGGCCGTGGCCATGGGGGCCTCGCTCATGACCCGGCGCAACCAGGCTGAGAACGTGTCCGAGGAAGAGTTGAAAAAGCTGGTGTTCATCCCCTTTGCCAACCCCTTCCGGGTCTACGAGCTGTGGAAGGACGTGGAGGCGTTCTTGAACGTCTTCGAGCACGGGGCCATGGGTTATTCTTTCAATTCCGTGGGCTTCTGGCGCTCGGCCGACGACGATCTGCACAAGATCCCGCTCCAGACCTCGCTCACCCTGCAATCCTCCATCGTCCTGGACAAGCTGGAGTGGGAGGACTGGTCCCTTCTGCCCGGGGCCCAACTGCCCGCGCGCAAGAGCGTGGAGAAGGTCCTGCCCGGCTACACCCTGGCCTACGACCCGGACAAGGTCGAGAACCTGGAGGAGTACAAGGCCGTGCTGAAAGACCGCTTCGACCAGCGCCGCATCTTCCTTCAGGGCTCGGACCTGCACGACAAGCCCGACCTCCTGGCCGACCTGGTCCGCGTGCTGCGGATCAAGGCCTAGGCGGTTCGACTGCGGATATTTCCGGTTCACGGGGGCCGTTTCGGCCCCCCTCCTCCCCCTTGTTTTCATCCCCATATGCGGTATCTTGTGCCGAGCCGGGAAATCCCGTATTCTTTCCCCAAGGACACCCCTATGATTTGCTGGAACATCGGCCCAGGAAAGCTGGTCCTGGAGCAGGGCGATCTGACCCTTTTCACCGGCGACGCCATTGTGAACGCGGCCAACTCCCGGCTGGCCGGGGGCGGGGGCGTGGACGGGGCCATTCATGCCGCGGCCGGGCCGGAGCTTATGGCCGCCTGCCAGGAGATCGTGCGGGCCAAGGGCTACGTGCCCCCGGGCCGGGCCGTCGTGACCCCTGGATTCGGCCTCGCGGCCCGGCTGGTCATTCACGCCGTGGGTCCTGTCTGGCAGGACGGGCGGAGCAGCGAGAAGGAGCTTCTGGCCCTGGCCTTTTCCGAATCCCTGCGCCTGGCCCGGGAGAACGGGGTGAAAACCGTGGCCTTTCCGGCCATCAGTTGCGGGGCCTACGGGTATCCCATGGAGGCTGCGGCCTACGTGGCCTTGGGCGCGCTGGCCTCGGGCCTGCGCCAGGGGCAGGTGGCCGAGGCGCACCTGGTTCTTTCCAGCGCCGAGGTCCTGGAGATATGGACTGCGGCGGCCGAGACCCTGTTCGGAAAAGGCAAAAGCGAATAAAGAGAGAGCGCATGGACATCCACGGAACCACCATCCTGGCCGTGCTGGACGCCTCTGGCGCGGCCATGGCCGGGGACGGCCAGGTCACCCTGGGCCAGAGCGTGGCCATCAAGCACACGGCCCGCAAGGTCCGCCGCTTGTACCAGGACCGGGTCCTGGTGGGGTTCGCCGGGGCCACGGCCGACGCCTTCACCCTGTTCGAGCGCCTGGAGAAGCGCCTGGAGAGCCATTCGGGCAACCTCCAACGGGCGGCCGTGGAATTGGCCAAGGAATGGCGCACGGACAAGTATCTGCGCCGTCTGGAGGCCATGCTCCTGGCCACGGACGGGGCCACGGTGCTGCTCATCTCCGGCACGGGGGACGTGATCGAGCCGGATGACGGCATGGCCGGGATCGGCTCTGGCGGGGCCTACGCCCTGGCCGCAGCCCGGGCGCTGGCCCGCAACACCAATCTTTCGGCCCGGGACATCGTGGAGAAATCCATGCTCGTGGCCGCCGAACTGTGCGTGTTCACCAACCAGAATTTGACCATCGAGACCATGGCCAGACCTTCATCCGTCCCGGCTTCCACCCCGGCTTCCGCCTCCAGCCCCAAGGACAGCCCCGCATGAGCGCCCTGACCCCCCGGGAGATCGTTTCCGAACTGGACAAGTTCATCATCGGCCAGGACGAGGCCAAGCGCATGGTGGCCATCGCCCTGCGCAACCGCTGGCGCAGGCGGCTGGTGCCCGAGGACCTGCGCGACGAGATCGCGCCCAAGAACATCATCATGATGGGTCCCACGGGCGTGGGCAAGACCGAGATCGCCCGCCGCCTGGCCCGGCTGGCCGGAAGCCCCTTCCACAAGGTCGAGGCCACCAAGTTCACGGAAATCGGCTACGTGGGCCGGGACGTGGAGTCCATGATCCGGGACCTGATGGAGATCGGGGTGAGCATGGTGCGCAAGGAGGAGGCCGAGCGGGTCAAGGACAAGGCCGAGAGCCTGGCCGAGGAACGCCTGCTGGACCTGCTTCTGCCCCCGCTCAGGCCCTCGGGCGCGGCCCTGGCCATGCCCGGGCCTGTCACCGAGACCGAGACCGGGACCGGGGGCCAGGAGGCCGCCTCGGAGCTGTCCACCCGGGAGAAGTTCCGGCGCATGTGGCGCGAGGGCAAGCTCGACGACCGCCTGGTGGAACTGGAGGTCAAGACCCAGCAGGGACCCCACGTGGAGGTCCTGGCCATGCCCGGCCTGGAGGACATGAGCCTCCAGATGCAGGATATGCTCGGCCGGGTGTTCCCGGGCAAGAAGAAGAACCGGCGCATGAAGGTGCGCGACGCCCACGCCACCCTGCTCCAGGAAGAGGCGGACAAGCTGGTGGACATGGACAAGGTGGTGGACACCGCCCGGGAGCGGGTGGAGCAGTCCGGCATCCTGTTCTTGGACGAGATCGACAAGATCGCGGGCAAGGGCCGGGAGGGCGGGCCGGACGTGTCCCGGGAGGGCGTGCAGCGCGATCTTCTGCCCGTGGTCGAGGGCTGCGTGGTGAACACCAAGTACGGCATGGTCCGCACCGACCATATTTTGTTCATCGCGGCCGGGGCCTTTCATTTCTCCAAGCCCTCGGACCTGGTGCCCGAGCTGCAGGGCCGCTTCCCCTTGCGCGTGGAGTTGAAAGCCCTGGGCAAGGAGGAGTTCCTGCGCATCCTCACCGAGCCCAAGAACGCCCTCACCGTGCAGTACCAGGCCCTCATGGCCACCGAAGGCATCGAGCTCTCCTTCACTCCCGAGGCCCTGGACGAGATCGCGGACATGACCCAGCGCATCAACGAGCAGACCGAGAACATCGGGGCCAGGCGGCTGTACACCATCATGGAGAAGCTCCTCAGCCACCTGTCTTTCGAGGCCTCGGACCGGTCCGGGGACCAGGTCGTGGTGGACCGGGACTACGTGCGTCGGGAACTTAAGGACGTGGTCGAGAACCAGGACCTGTCCCGGTACATTTTGTGACCGGAGGAGGGGAGAGCGTGGACCTGCCCACTGAATTTCTGCCTGCCCCGCGAGTCTCGGCCGAGGAAGTGGCCCGCCAATCCGCGCAGTGGGCCTCCTCGGAAATGGCCAACATGGCCCATATCCTGCCCTTCATGCTCCTGGCGGCCAATGCGCAGCGCCAGATCGTGTTCACCAACAAGCCCTTTCTGGAATTCGTGGGCCTGGCCGAGGAGGAGGTTCTGGGACTTCGGCCCGGCGAATCCCTGGGCTGCGTGCACGCCGCCCAGTCCCAGGGCGGATGCGGAACCACCCGGTTCTGCCGTTTCTGCGGCCTGGCCAAGGCTGTGGTGGCCAGCCTGGAGGGCGACCGGGGGGTCCAGGAATGCCGGATCAACCGGGGGCCGGACCACCAGTTCAAGGCCTTGAATCTCCAGGTCTGGACCTCCCCCCTCACCCTGCGCGAGGAGCCCTTCGCCCTGGTCTCGCTGCTGGACGTGTACCAGGAGGAGCGGCTCAAGCTCATGGAGCGGCTCTTTTTCCACGACGTGCTCAACTCCGCCTCCGGGGTGCACAACTTGGCCGAGATCCTGAACTTCCAGGCCCAGGGCGCGTTCAAGGACACCACGGAGATGATGCTGGCCGCCTCGGCCCGTCTTCAGGACCAGATCATGGCCCAGCGGGACTTCGTCCTGGCCGAGGACGGGGACATGGCCGTCTCGCCCGGGGTGATCAGCACGCGCTGGGTCCTGGATCAGGTCAAGAATTTCTTTCAGCGCCAGGCCATCCTGGGCCGCTCCGAACTCATCCTGGACCAGGCCAGCCCGGACCTCTCCTTCACCTCGGACCCCGGCCTGCTGCTGCGGGTGCTGGTGAACCTGACCAAGAACGCCCTGGAGGCTTGCGCCTCGGGGGAGCAGGCCGTACTCGGGGTCTTCGGGGACCAGGACGGGGTGACCTTCGTGGTGCGCAACCCGGCGCACATGAACGAGGAGGTCCAGTCCCAGGTGTTCAAGCGCCTGTTTTCCACCAAGGGACCGGGCCGTGGGCTGGGGTCCTACGGGGCCAGGCTCTTGACCGAGCGCTATTTGGGCGGGCAGATCTGGTTCTCCTCCACGTCCGAGGAGGGCACCGACTTTCAAGTCTGGCTGCCCAAAACCTTTGCTCCGGCCGAGGCGGTGTGAAGTTTTGCCAGCCTTTTTCCAAAATTTTGTGTTGACAACCTGGATTCGAAACCGTAAGAGCATCCCTCTCAGTTTGCGTAAGGAGCACGGGAAATGAAGACGTACAGCCCCAAACCCGAAGACATCAAGAAAGACTGGTTCGTGGTCGACGCCAGCGACAAGATCCTGGGTCGCCTGGCCACGGCCATCGCCCATCGCCTGCGCGGTAAGCACAAGCCCGGATTCGCCCCCCACATGGACATGGGCGACTTCATCGTGGTGCTCAACGTGGACAAGATCGCGGTGACCGGCGCCAAAATGGAGAAGAAGATGTACTACCGGCATTCCGGGTACATCGGCGGGCTCAAGGAGCTCACCCTGCGCGAGATGATGGCCAAGAAGCCCCAGGCCGTGCTCATCAAGGCCGTCAAGGGCATGCTGCCCAAGAACCGCCTGAGCAATCAGGTCATCAAGAAGCTCAAGGTCTACGTGGGCACTGAGCACCCCCATGCCGCCCAACAGCCCAAGCCCCTTGAACTGTAATTCAATCCGCGAGAGATAAAGCCATGAGCGAATCCTTTTTCTACGGCACCGGCAAGCGCAAGACCGCAGTGGCCCGCACCCGTCTGTTTCAGAACGGGACCGGCGCCATCCTGGTCAACAACCGCCCCTTCGAGGACTACTTCCCGAGCAAGACCCTGCAGATGATCGTGCAGCAGCCGCTCAAGCTGACCAAGAACATGGGCAAGGTGGACCTGAAGATCATCGTTGCTGGCGGTGGCGTGTCCGGTCAGGCCCAGGCCATTCGTCACGGCATCACCCGTGCCCTGATGATCCTGGACGGGTCCCTGCGCCCGGTCCTCAAACGGGCCGGGTTCGTCACCCGCGACGCCCGCAAGAAGGAGCGCAAGAAGTACGGTCAACGTGGCGCCCGCGCCCGGTTCCAGTACTCCAAGCGTTAGCCTTCGGCCCTTGGCCCAAGCTTCGTATGTTCAAGGCGAGGCCGCGATACCGCGGCTTCGCCTTTTTTCGTCCGGCCCCCCTCAAGCGCAAGGAGATCCACCATGGCCAAGGCCAAGAACGGAGACAAGGTTCGGGTGCATTACCACGGGACGCTTTCCGACGGCAGCGTGTTCGACTCCTCCCTGGAGCGTGAGCCCATGGAGTTCGTCCTCGGCCAGGGTGAGCTTCTGCCGGGCTTCGAGGCCGCCGTGCTGGGCATGGAGGCGGCTGAGACCAAGACCATCCACATCCCCTGCGAAGAGGCCTACGGCATCATCCACGACGAGTTCGTGGTGGAGGCCCCGCGCTCCATCTTTCCCCCGGATATCGAGCTGAAAACCGGGGTCATGCTCCAGATTCCCACGGAAGACGGCGGCACGGCCGTGGTCCGCATCGGGGCCGTGTCCGAGGAAACCGTGATCCTGGACGGCAACCACCCCCTGGCCGGTCAGGACCTGACCTTCGAGTTGACCCTGGCGGGTATTGTCTAGCCTGGACCAGTCAGGAGCGACTCCGGCCATGCTGGAGCCTTTCGGCGAACGCCAGATCATTTCGGCCAGCCGCCGCACGGACATCCCGGCCTTTTATCCCGGGTGGCTGGCCGCGCGCCTTGAGGCCGGGTCGGTCCTGGTGCCCTCGCCGTACGGGGCCGAGCCCAGGCGGGTGTCCCTGGCCCCTGGCGACGTGTACGGCCTGGTCCTGTGGTCCAAGAACCACGCGCCGCTCCTCCCCTTTCTGGACCGCATCCAGGCCCGCTGCCCCAATCTCTTCTTCCATTTCACCATCACCGGCTTGCCCCGGGTCCTGGAGCCGGGCGTACCGGACTGGCTTGATGCGGCCCGCACCCTGATGGATTTGGCCGGGCGGTTTTCACCCGAGCACCTGGTCTGGCGGTTCGACCCCATCTGCGCCCTGGACGGCCACGGGCTGGACCGGGTGGAGGAGGTTTTCCGCGCCCTGGCCCGGACCCTGGAGGGGTACGCGCGGCGTTGCGTGGTGAGCTTTGTCCAGGACTACGCCAAGGCCCGGCGCAATCTGGCCCGGGCCGGGGTGGTCCTGACCCCGCTCACGGACCAGGAACAGGCCGATTTCGCCGCCCGGCTGGCGGGCATCGGCCGGGAGCACGGCCTGACCCTGTCCTCCTGCTGCCATCCGGTGGCCCGGGAGGGCGGCCTGGCCCCGGCGCGCTGCGTGGACGGGCCGCTTCTGGCCCGGCTCTGGGGCCAGCCGCTGCTGGCCGGACTGAAGGCCGGGGCCACCCGCCCCGAATGCGGGTGTGGCCGCAGCCTGGACATCGGGGCCTACGGGACCTGCGGCCATGGCTGCCTCTATTGCTACGCCACGGCTGATCACCAGGCCGGAGCCAAGACGGCGCGCAGGCAGGACGATCAGTCCCCCTCCCAAGGGACCCCCCTCCAAAATGATTGATTTCCATCCGCCATCGGCTATGATCCGAGCGTCTGCAAAAAACCACACAAGCCATTGACGGGAATGCGATGCACGATACCCTTCCGAGCCCAATGGACGCCATCCTGGTCCGGCAGCCCATCTTCAACCCCAAGGGGCTGGTCTGGGGATATGAGGTCCAGACCCGTGGAGAGGCGCCCCTGGACCTCGGGCGGATGACCGACCCCGAGGCGGCCCTGCGTCGGCTGACCGCGGACATCTTAAGCCAGCCCCTGACCGAGAGCGCCCCGGTTCTGATGTTGCGCCTGGAGCCCGGGGTGGTCGCCACCGGCGTTCCCCCGATACTGGCCTGCGAACGCACCGTGCTGCTCGTGGACGAGGCCCTGGAGCCTTCGGCCGAGATGATCCACACCCTGCGCGGACTGAGACTGGAAGGCTATCGCCTGGCCCTGGACGACTACGACGACCGGGCCGGGGCCGAGGAATTCTTCCGCCTGGCGGACATGGTCTGCTGTGAGTTGCCCATCCACGGGGAAAACTCCCTGGCCCCTCCGCCGGGCAAGGCCAAGGCCCAGAGCAAGCTCATCCTGGCCCGGGGCATTCTGCACCACGCCCAGTTCGCCGAGGCCAAGGCCTTGGGCTACAGCCTGTTCCAGGGCGATTTTTTCAAGAGTCCGGACATCCGGCCGGACATCCCCCTGTCCTCCCACGCCGCCTCGCGCCTGCGCCTGTTCCAGCTCATCGAGTCCGAGGACATGGAGCTTGAGCCCTTGGCCCAGGCCATTTCCGCTGACGTGGCCATCTCCTACCGGCTGCTCACCCTGCTCAACTCGGCGGCCTTCGGCCTGGGTCGCAAGGTGTCCTCCATCCGGGAGGCCCTGCTGCTGGCTGGCTGGACAGCGGTCAAGAACTGGCTGCGGGTGGTCATCCTGGCGGACATGCGCGCCCCGGACAAGACGGCCGAGCTGGCCATGCTGGCCGCCCAACGGGGACGTTTCCTGGAGAACCTGGCCCGGGTCGTTCCCGGGGCTCCGGCCCCGGATCGGCTCTTCCTGCTCGGGCTCTTCTCCCTGCTGGACGCCCTGCTGGACCGGCCCATGAGCGAGATCCTGGGCCACCTCCCCCTGGACCAGGATCTGAAATCGGTCTTGAGCGGCCAGGACATCTCTCCGGCCAACTGGCTGGCCATCGCCCAATCCTTCGAGGCCGGGGTCTGGGACCGCCTGGACCAGGAGGTGGCCGCCATCGGTGTGGAGCCTTTCGTGGCCGCCAAGCTCTACTACGACGCCCTGGCCTGGGCCTCGGAAATCTTCCAGCCCATGGGCTAGGGCCGAGTCATTCATGACCACGGCCAAGAAACCGCCCATCCATCTGCTCTTCGCCGACGAGACGGGCAATATCTACGACCATCCGGACCTGCTCATGCTCTGCCGCCGGGGGGACGAGTTCGCCCTGCCCCGGCCCGACGAGATCATCCCCCTGCCCGAGGAGTGCGAGGTCTTCTACCTGCCAGGCCGCAGGGCCGTGGGCCTGGACCAGGAGACCGGGGAGGCCGAGGTGCTGGAGGAACGGGCCGTGGCCGCCTTTGTCACCCCGGGCTACACCCTGACCGGGCACGCGGCCTACCGCAGCGAACCCGGAGCCCCGGTCCTGCCGCTTTTTGCCTACGGGGCCGTGGGCTTTGCCGAGGACCGCCTGTGGGTCTGCGCCAAACGGGTGGACGAGGACCCCCGCCAGGTGTTCACCCGCATTTCCCCCCAGCGCATCAGCGAGGGCGCGCACCGGCTCATGCGCCGCTTTCCCAAGAACCGCCTGATCACTCACTTAAGCGTGTGCGCCCTGACCTACGGCTGCCCGGCGGCCAAGAACCTGGCCCTGGGCCGGTTCGAGGCTCCCCTGCCCACATCAAGGGTGTGCAACGCCCGCTGCGTGGGCTGCATCTCCCTGCAACCCGAGGATTCCGGCTTTCCGGCCACCCAGAACCGCATCGCCTTCACGCCCACGGCCGAGGAAATCGCCGAGGTCATGACCGCGCACGCTGAACGGGAGAAGCGGCCGGTGCTCTCTTTTGGCCAGGGCTGCGAGGGCGAGCCCCTGACCGAGGCCGCGCTCATCGCCTCGGCCGTGGCCCGCTTCCGGGGGCAGAATGGTCCAGGCACGGTGAACGTGAACACCAACGGCAGCCTGCCCGGGGCCGTGCCCGAGCTGGCCAGGGCCGGGGTGGACTCCCTGCGGGTGAGCTTAAACAGCGCCCGCCCGGACCTCTACGAGGCCTACTACCGGCCCAAGGGCTTCGGGCTTCCCGACGTGCGGGCGACCATCGCGGCGGCCAAGGCCGCCGGGCTTTTCGTGTCCCTGAACTACCTGTTCTTTCCCGGCGTGTCCGACACCGAGGCCGAGCTGGACGCCCTGGTGGACCTGTTGACCGAGACCCGGCCGGACTTCATCCAGTTGCGCAACTTGAACATCGACCCCGAACTCTATCTGGGCCTGGCCAGCCGGGCCGTGACCCCCAGCCCGTCCATGGGCTACGGCAACTTCCGCAAGCGCCTGAAAAAGCTCTGCCCCTGGCTGGGCTACGGCTATTTCAATCCCTACCTCGGCGACCGCCGGGGGTGACGCCCTTCCTTCCCCTCTGCGCATGAAAAAAGCCCTCCCGGCCTGGCCGGGAGGGCTTTTGTTCAGGCAATATTTGGGTCTATTCGACTTTGGCCTTGCGGCGCAGGCCTTCCAGGCGCTGGAGCAGTTCGGTCTGCACCGGGTCGTGGCGGGCCTTGACGATGTGCGGGGTGATGGAGATCAGCAGCTCGGTCTTTTCCACGTCCTTGGAGTTCTTGGCGAAGAAGAAGCCCAGGATCGGAATCTGGCCGAGGATGGGGATGCCGTCCACGCTCTTGGTCTTGGAGGCCGAGATGAGCCCGCCCAGAATGACGGTTCGGCCGTCCTCGGCGACCAGGGTGGTGCTGATCTGGCGTTCGGTGAACCGGGGGGTGTTCAGGTTCACGGTTTTGAGCAGCACGTCGTTGATGTCCTTAATCTTCTGTTCCACTTCCAGCCGAACGACCCCGGTGGAGCTGATGTGCGGGATGACCCGGAGCACCAGGCCGGTTTCCTGATACTGGATGCTGTTGACGATGTTGGAGGGCTGGGCGGTGGTGGACTGCTGCTGCTGGGTGACCGTGGGTTCGCGGCCGCCCACGGTGATGGAGGCCAGGGTATTGTCCAGGGCCAGGAGGCTCGGGGTGGAGAGGATGTTGACATCCGTGTTCTGGTCCAGGAGGCTGACCAGTCCCTGGATGCCGTCGGTGCCGATGTATCCGGTCAGTCCCCCGGTCATGACCGTGGAGGCCATGTTGCCCAGGGAGGCGCTGTTCACGTCAAAGGGGCCCAGGGAGTTGGAGCCCGAGAGCATGCCGGTGAAACGGTTGGTGCCCTGGCCCATGTTCCTGCCTCTCAGGAACCACTCCACCCCGTACTGGAGGGAGTTGGTCAGGCGGACCTCGGCCACCACCACTTCGATGAGCACGGCCCGGGGGGTCAGGTCCAGTTTCTGGATGACCTTCTTGACCGTGGCGTAGTCCCGGGGATTGGAGCGGATCACCAGGGCGTTGTTGTTCTCGTCCGGAATGATGGACAGCGGCCCGGTGAGTTCGGTGTCGATGACCTCGGCCGGGGAGGACGCGGCCGAGGCAGCCACCAGGGGGCTGGCCTGGGCCGGGGGCGCGACCCCGGAGGCCGAGGACGCTGATGAGCTGATGTCGGCCGTGGTCGAGGACAACCGGTTCTTCAGGGTCGCGGCCTTCTTCTTCTCCTTGCCGAAAATCTGGCCCAGGATGTCGGAAATGTCGCGGGCCATGGCGTTTTCGATCTGGTAGACATTGATCTGCTCGCCCATCTCCATGCCGCGCACGTCGATGGCCGTGAGCCACTGCTTGGCGATCTCCATCACGGCCTGGTCCTGGGCGAAGATGAGCACGCCCCGGTAGTGCTCCAGGGGCACGAGCACCAGGTTGTCTTTCAGGGTGGAGCCCCGGAAGACCCCGAGCTGGCCCATGACCGTGGTCATGGTCTTGACCGCCTCGGCCGGGGTGAGGGTTTTCAAGGGCACGATCTCCATGCCGATCTCGTCCAGGAGATTGATGTCGATGGCTTTTAAGAGCTCCAGCACGCTCTTGGCGTTCTGGGGGGTGTCCACGAAGACCAGGGTGTTGGTGGTCTGGTCGCTGAAATTGGCCCGGCCCGGGGTGAGGAAGGACTTGATGATGTTCATGCCCTGCTGGGCCTGGACGAAGCGGGGCCGGTAGACCACGATGACCGGGGTGGCCGAATCTTTGCCGCCCTTGGCCGTGGGGTCGGCCATGTCCAGGTTCCGGTTCGGGCCGGTCATGGGTTTGATGTAGTAGATCCCGTCCTTGAAGGTGACCTCGACATTGGCTTCCTGAAAGGCCCGGATGACCATCTGGAGGAGCTGGTCCCGGGTGAATTCCCCTTCCATGTGCAGGTTGATGAGGCCCTTGATGTTCGGGTCCAGGATGTAGTTGAGCTGGAGGTGGTCCCCGAAAATCTGGTGGGCCACTTCGGAGATTTCCGCCTTGTCGAAGCTCAAGGTTCCGCTTTCCGCGGCCTTGGCCATGGCGCCCGCAGCCCCGGCAGGCTTGGGCGAACCTTGGCTGATCATGCCCATCTTGGACTTGGCGGGCTTGCCGCCCAGGGGCTGGTAGGGTTCCGACTGGGGCTGGGGGGCCTCGGCCGGGAGGTCGGCTTCGGGCTTGGTGAACACGCTGCTTGAGGCCGTGGGCGGAAGCGTGGCGGTAAAGACCTGCCGGGGCTGGCTTCCTCCTGGCCGAGTGGTCTGGTTGGCGGTGGCCTGGGCCGGAGCCGGGTCAGTGGATTGGGAGCGCGGAGCGCAGGATGAAACCAGCACCAGAAGGGCGATCAGTATGCAAAACGTGCTCTTTTTCATCCGGCGGTACTCGGGCAAGGGCGGCCAGATCCCGCAGGCCGGGTCCGGGTTCATCACATCGTCTGCCATGTGGCTGGGCCAATCTACACAGAGGGTTAAAACTTGTCCAGTTATTATTGATACAAAGTCTAGAGTTTATGCCAGGTAAAAAGTCCATAATTACAGCTTATTGTGTTGTGGGTGGAAATCATTCGCCCCCCTGGATCATGTTTTCTGCCTGAAACGGGCTCGGGTGGCGGGGCGACGGTGTCCCTTGGGGCTTCCCGGCCATTTTCCCGGCCCGGCCGGGCCAGGGGGGCGGCCTTGACCCAGAACCGGGTTTGGGGCATGCCCGGCCCATGCCGAAAGACCCACATGGTTTCTCTCTTCGCTTCTGGAAGTGGTTGCTTGTCGCCTGCCTGGGGTTGGCCGTTCTGATTGCCCCGGACAGGGTGGCCTCGGCCAATTCCACGGCCTGGCCTTTCCCTTTCCGGCCCGGCGAGGAACTGGTCTACGCCCTGTCCTGGTCCTCCATTCCGGCCGGGAACGCCACCTTGAGCGTGCGTCCCGGGGTCGCGCCCGACGGGGCGCCCGCCCTGCACATGACCGCCACGGCCCGCAGCAACGCGGCCGTGGACCTCTTCTACCTGGTCCGGGACCGCTTCGACTCCTACACCGCCCCGGACCTGGCCCGTTCCCACTGGTACCGCAAGAACCAGAAAGAGGGCTCCTATCTCCGCAACAACACGGTCTTTTTTGACTGGAGCCAGGGCCTGGCCCTGCGTTACGGCAGCGACTGGACCCTGCGGGATTTCCCCTACCTCCTGCCCGGAACCCTGGACCCCTTGAGCATCCTCTACGAGTTCCGCCGCCGCCCATTGAACGAGGGCCAGATCTCCCTGATCCCGGTCAGCGACGGACAGAAGACGGTCATGGGCGAGGCCCGGGTCTCGGGCCGGGAGACCCTGGTCCTGGCCAATGGCACGGCCTGCGATACCTTCGTGGTGGAGCCCGAGCTCAAAGACCTGGGCGGCATTTTCAAGAAGAGCCCTGGGGCGCGCATGTTCATCTGGCTCACGGCCGAGCCCGAGCACATCCCGGTGAAGCTGCAAAGCGAGGTGGTCATCGGCCATTTCACTGCGGACCTGGTGCGGGTGAAGGAGAATCCATGAACGCGTATCGTCCTGTGTCCTTGCGCCTTGTTCTGGCCGGAGTCCTGGGCCTGCTCCTTTTTCTCGGGGGATGCTCCCTGGTGGGGCTTTCCCCGGACGAGTCCAAGCCGGGACCTGCTCCGGCCTCGGCCCCGGCAACCGGGGCGGCCCACGCGGACCTCTCCTTTGAGGAGGCCAGCGCGGCCTACGCGGCCGGGGACTACCCCAAGGCTCTGGCCGGGTTCATCAGTCTGGCCGGCAAGTCCGACACCCGAGCCTATCTGTACCTGGGGCTCATCCATGTCCAGGGTCTGGCCGGACCCCAGAACGAGGGCGAGGCCGTGCGCTGGTTCCGCAAGGCGGCCGATGCCGGGGATATGCGCGCCCAGTACAACATGGGGGTCATGGCCGCCGGGGGCCGGGGCGCGGTGCGCGACCTGGGCGAGGCCCAGGTCTGGTTCCGCAAGGCCGCCGAACAGGGCGACGCCGAGTCCATGTTCGAGGCCGCGGCCCTGTACCTGACCGGCCAGGGCGGCATCCAGGATTTCACCCAGGCCGCGCACTGGTTCACCCAGGCCGCCGGGAAGGGCCATGCCCGGGCCATGTACAACCTGGCCATCATGTACTCCCGGGGCGACGGGGTGCCCCAGGACAGCGCCGAGTCCGGCAAATGGCTGAACATGAGCGCGGACCACGGCGAACCCCTGGCCCAGTACACCCTGGCCGTGCGCCTGGAGGACCAGGG
Organism: uncultured delta proteobacterium; assembly: GCA_903835685.1. Classification (GTDB taxonomy): domain Bacteria; phylum Desulfobacterota; class Desulfovibrionia; order Desulfovibrionales; family Desulfovibrionaceae; genus CAILNX01. Next base: position 3,551 of record CAILNX010000056.1, on the reverse strand, counting down.
CCAGCCCGGGGACGAGGTCCGGGCCTTGGCCTTGTACCGCAAGGCCGCTGACTCCGGGTTCGCCCGAGCCCAGTTCGTCATGGGCGACCGCTTTTTCAACGGCCGAGGTGTGGACCGGGACGAGGAGGCCGCGGCCCGCTGGTTCCAACTGGCCGCCCGCCAGGGCTATCCCCCGGCCATGTACGGCCTGGGCCTCATCTTCGCCCAGCGCGAGCCCCCGGACGGGGCCGCTGCCCGGACCTGGTTCGAGGATGCGGCTCGTCGGGGCCATGCCGGGGCCATGCTGGGGTTGAGCCAGCTTTATCGCCTGGGTCTCGGGGTGGAGAAAAACGATGTCCTGGCCGCGCAGTGGCTGGAGGGTTCGGCCCTGCGCGGGGAGGCCCTGGCCCAACTGCTCATGGCCCAGGCCTCCATGGGCGAGATGGGCCTGCCCAAGAATCCGGCCCAGGCCCTGTTCTGGGCCGAGGTGGCTGCCCGGGCCGGGAACGCCGAGGCCGCGACCCTGCGCGACCGCATCCGGGGCCTGGTTCCCCCGGCCGAAGGGGCCAAGGCCCTGGACACGGCCAAAGCCTTTGTTCCCCTGCCCCAGGAGTGGCAGGAGGAGTAATTTTTTAGCTCAGGCCGCCAGCAGGGCCTTTTTGACTTCCTGTTCCTTGGACTCGCCGAACAGGACCTGGACCAGGCGTAGGGCAAAGGCCATGGCCGCGCCTGGCCCGGACCCGGTGATGAGATTACCGTCCTGGACCACGGGGGCGTCCTGGCGCTGGGCCTGGCCCATGCGGTCGGCAAAGCTCGGGTAGCCGGTGGCCTTGCGCCCGGCCAAGAGCCCCAGGGGCTCAAGGACCAGGGCCGGGGCCGCGCAGATGGCCGCGATGAACCCGCCGCGCTCGGCCTGGGCTTTGAGCAGGGCCGCCAGGGTCGGGTTCTCGGCCAGGTTGGCCGCCCCGGGCATGCCCCCGGGCAGGGCGATGAGGTCGAAGGCGGTCTTGCGGCTGTCCTCGATGGTCATGTCCGCCAGGACGCGCAGGCCCCGCGATCCCTGCACCCCCACGCCTCCCAGCCCGACCACGGCCACTTCGGCCCCGGCCCGGCGCAGCACGTCGATGATGGTGATGGCCTCGATCTCCTCAAATCCATGGGCCAAGGGCACCAGCACGGTCTTGGGCATGATTCGGCTCCTTCCTGGGCGGACGGCGGGCATCCTGAAGATGTCGCACTGTCCCTCCCTGGGGGTTTTGGTGGCCTGCTTGGAACATAAGGCACACTGCTCTTAATTTACAGGGAAAAAATAAAAGTTACAAGCCCCGGCTGGTAGCGGGCAGGTGATATTTCGGCAACAGGCTGAAAGAGTCCAGGCCAAGCCCGGGGAGGGAGCGGAAAAAACCGGGCGGCGGGCCGGGCGGCCAGGCTCGTGGCGTCCCGGGTTTGGCTTCAAGCAGCCTCCTGTGCCGGGAGGATGCGGCTCGGAGCTGTTGGAAGACCCCAAAAGGGGGGGGTGTTCTTCAGATTTGAGGGGCTGTTTTGGGCGGGTCGAGATCGGTCTTCTCAGCCAGGATGCACCGGGCCATCTGCTCACCCAGAACCAAGTCCGACCCGCGCACCCGCACCCGGCAGCAGCCGTTGCCGCTGTCCAGAACCTGCACGCAGGTCCCCGGGGTCAGGCCCAGGGCGCACATCCTGGCCCGCTCGGGCCGACTGTCGGCCAGGGAGCAGACCTTCACCGTGCTTCCGCAGGGAAAGGTGGTCAGGGATTTCGGGCAGTGAGGGCGCTTCATGGGTGTCCTTTGTCGTGATTGATAATTACAATCAATTTCGTTTCCTGTCAAGCGTTCATTGGCTCCGATGAAAAATAGCTGCAATTCCGCTGGTTGTTATGCTTCACATATCCCGAGCCCCGTCCTATGCTGGGGCCGGGCCAGAGACTGGCCCAAGGAGGCGCGCATGGGAGATCGGTTCGAGCGGGGCCTTAAGGCCCTGTTGGCCCTGGACGCGGCCGGGGCGGCCCGGGTCCAGGAAGTCTTGGCGGACATCGCCCCGGACCTGGGACAATGGGTCATCGAATTCGGCTACGGGGACGTGTTCACCCGGCCGGGCCTGGACCCCAGGTCCCGGCAGGCGGCCACCATCGCGGCCCTGACCGCACTGGGCTACGCCGCGCCCCAGCTCGATTTCCACGTGGCCGGGGGGCTTTCCGCCGGGCTCACCCCCCGGGAGATCGTGGAGATCATCTATGTAGCCACGGTGTTCGCCGGGTTTCCGGCGGGCTTGAACGCCCTGACCGTGGCCCGGGAGGTGTTCGCCAGACGCGGCCTGACCGTGGACCAAGGCCCGGCCCATGGCCCGGATACCATGAGCCGCCGGGCCCGGGGCCTGGCCGCCCTGGAGGCCACCAGCCGGGGAGCGGGCCGGGTGGTGCTCGACTCGCTGGCGGACATCGCCCCGGACCTGGGAGCCTTCATCCTGGATTTCGCCTACGGGGACGTGATTTCCCGCACCATCCTGACCCCCCGGGACAAGGAGATCGCCATGATCGCGGCAGCCACGGCCCGGGGCACGCAACGCCCCCAGCTCAAGGTCCACGTCAAGGCCGCGCTCTCCGTGGGCCTGACCCGGGAGGAGATCGTGGAAGTCATCATGCAGATGGCCGTGTACTGCGGCTTCCCGGCGGCCATCAACGCAATCCTGGCCGCCCGGGAGGCCTTTGGGGAGGTTGCGGCGGCCGGGGAGTAAGGGGAAACAGTGGGAAGAATGGTAGGGCGGATTCCCTCCCATTCAATCTCCTGGGTGTTAACGACGGAGTTTGTTGCGCAGGGCGAAGGCGAAGAGAGCGGCCTGGATTGGGATGAGAATTTTGCCGATGATGTTGATTGCGATTTTTCCGAAGGGAGTGATGGGGAGGTAATCAGGCGACTTGAGGAAAATTACGTGTTCAAGGGTGGCACTAAAAAGCACCCCCAGTTGTGCCCATGTGAAATTGCCTGGGGCAACACGAAGGGTTTGAATGTCCGCCCAAGGAGTAACACCGTGGGCAATAGATAGGCCTGAAATGTGTAGGAGGGAGCAAAGAGCAGCGAAAAGGCCAATGAGCCAAACCAAGGCGCGGCCAGGTTCTTCGCCGTAGCCGCTAATATGCTTGTAAACAGAAAGCATGATAAGTAAAAAATAATCGCTCGGTGTTCGGTTTGATTTTTCTGTGAGCGCGATTTTTTCCCATTCTTTCTCTTTGTAGTGCCAGGATGACACCATTAATTCATCGTTATTGTCTTTGTATATTTTCTTTAAGAACCTATACATATCTGATATGTTTCGTGATGTCGGAGGTATAGGACGACCACGTAATTTATTGGTTTCAATGTCTTTGAGGTCGATTACTTCGTCAGAAATTATATATCTTTCGTTTGCCATGGGCCAATCGCAATAGGTCATTCTTAGCAGGTCTAATGGAATGCCATGCAGGTGTATCCCATCCATTTTACACTTATTAAATACAATTTCTTCTCCAAATTTGCATTGATAAAATTTTAGAGATTTGAATTTTATATGATTGAAAT
>CAILNX010000055.1 GCA_903835685.1 uncultured delta proteobacterium | reverse complement strand
TGCTCTGTTTTTGCATTTTATCATGGCGATCCCCCGGCGTTGTTGGACTAAGCTGTCACAACTCGCTAGGAATGTAAAGCAAATATTTTCATTGTATCAGCATTGTAGACAGACTTTTTGCAGTCAGGTCTTATATTGGCCTTGGCCGCTATTGGTCAATCGCCCCTCGAACCAGTCGGTTCCTACTTGGTGCCATACGTAATTTGGAAACCCATTCTTCCATTCCCCTCCAACATTACGACTCCTGATAGCCTCTTTCAACCAGGATTGAGGAATTTCCAAATTTTGGTCCAAATATTTTGGGCATCTTGATGCATGGACACGCCTCTTATAGTTATACTTATGTTCAGGGCTCCCAACATATGTCGCCTCTTCGGCGACATGATCCAGATTTACGCCCGCAGGTACGTTCAGCTTTTTGCACGGCTGCTTATAGGCGGCCCGTTTTGGGGCTTGAATTCGCATCGATTTCTCCAGGTTATCCTAACCCACTTAATAAAAAGGGCTTATTTGAATTTGCACCATTTGCGCAGCCTGGGGAAGATGTCGGTCAGTTCCTTGTTGCCCATGATGCCCTCGGGCCGAAACTGCATGAGCAGGATGAGCACCAGGGGGATGATCACCCATTTGATGACCTGGTTCCAGCCCAGCCATTGGAGCACGAAGCGCAGGGCCTCGGAGAGCAGGGTGAAGAGCACGGCCGAGAGCACGGCCCCGGAGAGCGAGCCCATGCCGCCCAGATAGACCATGACCAGACATTCGGTGGAGCGCATGATGCTGAAGGACTGGGGGTTCACGTACCCGATCTGGTGGGCGTAGAGCCCTCCGGCCAGACCGGCCAGGCCCGAGGAGATCATGAAGGCCGCGATCTTCATCTTGTTGGTGTTCACGCTCATGATCTCAGCGGCCACCTCGTCCTGGCTGATGGCCGAGACCCCCTTGCCGTAGGTCGAGGACACGAAACGGCGCAGGAGCCAGACCGTGAAGATGGTTCCCAGGAGAATCCAGGTGACCATCCAGGGCATCTCCACCACGTTGTTCATGGCGGTGACCACCCGTTTCATGCCCTGCAGGCCCCGGGAGCCGCCCACCAGGTCGGTGTTCTCCACGGCCGAGAGCACGATGTAGTTGGCCGCGATGGTGATGATGGCCAGGTAGTCGCCCCGGGTCTTGAACGAGGGCACGGCCACCAGAAGCCCGGCCAGGGCGGCTGCTCCGGCCCCCACAAACAGCACGGCCGGGAACAGGAAGGGCGCCAGGTACGGGGACACCCAGGGGCCGCCCAGGACCGCGTCCTTAGTGAACATGACCACGGCCAGGACCGAACTGACGTACGCGCCCACGCACATGAACCCGCCATGACCGCAGGAGAACTCGCCCATGTAGCCGTTGACCAGGTTCAGGCTGGCCGAAAGGATCACATTGATGCACAGGAGCAGGAGCACGGACTGGTAGTAGAGCCCGATGAGTTCGAAATGAGCGCCCAGGATGAGCAGGGCGCACAGGACGAAAAGGACGATGTTGAAGGTGTACTGGCGCATGCCTGGTTCCTTTTAGATCTTGGTGGTCCGGGCCGTGCCGAAGAGCCCCGTGGGCTTGATGGCCATGATGATGAGCAGGATGGAGAAGGCGAACAGGTCCCGGTAGGAGGAGGGCAGAAAGGCGGCCACCCCGATCTCGATGAAGCCCAGGATGAACCCGCCCACAAAGGCCCCCCGGATGTCCCCGATGCCCCCGACCACGGCCGCGATGAAGGCCTTCCAGCCCACCAGGGCGCCCATGTAGGCGTCCAGCACCGGGTAGCTAATGGCGAACAGCATTCCGGCCAGACCGGCCATGCCCGAGCCGAGCACAAAGGTGAAGATGATCACCGTGTCCAGGGGGATGCCCATGAGCGGGATGGCGTACTTGTCCCAGGAGCTGGCCCGCATGGCCATGCCCATCTTGGTCCGGGTGACCACGAACTGGAGCAGCACGAACACGGCCAGGGCCGCGAAGATGACCATGAACTTCAGGTTGGTCACCGAGACCGTGCCCACAGTGTACACGGTCTTTTCCAGAAGATCGGGAAATTTCTTGCGGGCCGCGCCGAACAGGGCCAGGTTGCCGTGCTCCAGGATGAGCCCGCACATGAGCGCGGTGATGACCACGTAGAGCCGGTTGGCCCCCTTGCGGCGCAGGGGCTTGTAGGCCACCCGCTCGAGCGTCACGCCCACGGCTGCGGTCATGATCATGGTCAGGGGGATGGTCAGGGCGAAAGTCAGGGCCGGGGACAGCCCCAAGCCCGTGCTGCCCTCGCCGAGCAGATAGCGGAAGGCCGCAAAGGCCACCGCAAACACCAGCAGGCATTTGAGACCCCGCGCCTGCCTGGACTGGCGCTCATTGAGACGCTCCAGAATCGCGTCCGCCGCAATGGTCATGATGGACGCTGCCACGGCAACCAGGGTGTAGAGGTTCCCGGTGGTCAGGACCAGGGCCTGGCTGCTGCCCAAAAACCAGGTGGCCACGAAAAAGGAAATGTACGCTCCGACCATGAACACGTCGCCGTGGGCAAAGTTGATGAGCAGGAGCACCCCGTACACCAGGGAGTAGCCCAGGGCGATCAGGGCGTAGAAGCTGCCCCATTGCAGGGCGTTGATGATATTCTGCAGGAGCGTTTCCATGCCAGCCTTACGCTTTTAGGAGTGGACGTGCGCCGCGTTGGCCCGGGCCGCCTGGCCCGGCGCAGGAAAAGGGCGGCCCCCGGGGGGACCGCCCTTGAACCAACCTACTCGGGGCAGACCGACTCGTTGAAGACGAACTTGCCGTCTTCGCTGATCTGCACGATGACCGCGCACTTGCTCGGGTCGCCGTTGCCCACGAACTTCATCTTGCCGGTGATTCCGTCGAACTCGGGAATCTTGGCCAGGGCGTCACGGATGAGCTTGCGCTCTTCCTTGGGCTTGTCGGAAACCTTGCCGGCCTCCTTCACGGCCTGGAGCACCAGGCGCACGGAGTCCCAGGTCAGGGCCGCGACGTCGTCGGGCTCATAGCCGTACTTCTTGATGTAGCGGTCGATGAACTCCTTGGTCGCGCCCGTGGCGCCAGCAGCGGCGTAGTGGGTGGAGAAATACTGGCCCACGCAATCCTTGCCGCACAAAGGCATCAGCTCGGCCGAACCCCAGGCGTCGGAGCCCATGAAAGGACCCTTCCAACCCAGGTCATGGGCCTGCTTGGCGATCAGGGCCACCTGGTTGTAGTTGTCCGGGATGAAGATGAAATCAGGCTTGGCGGCCACGATCTTGGTCAACTGGGCCGAGAAGTCCTGGTCCTTGGTGCCGTGGGACTCGTAAGCCACCACAGTGCCAGCGCCCTGCTTCTTCTCCCAATAGGCCTTGAAGTCTTCGGCCAGGCCCTTGGAATAGTCGTTGGACACGTCATAGATGACCGCGGTCTTCTTGGCGCCAAACTTCTTGGCCGCGAAATTGGCCGCCACCGGGGCCTGGAAAGGATCCAGGAAAGCGGCGCGGAAGACCCAGGGCCGGTCCTTGGTGGTGTTGGGGTTGGTGGACCAGGGGGAGACCATGGGGGTCTCGTTGTCATTGCAGGTGCCGCCAGCAGGAACGGCCTGCTTGGAGGAGTTGGGGCCGACAATGGCCACGACCTTGTCCTGCTCGATGAGCTTCAAGGCCGCGTTCACGGCGGATTCAGCCTTGGCCTCGTTGTCCTCGTAGACGAACTCAACCTTGTACTTCTTGCCGCCGACTTCCAGTCCGCCCTTGGAATTGATGTCTTCCTTGAGCATCTCGGCCGCAAATTTGGAGGCCTCGCCGACCTTGGGGATGTCCCCGGTGATTTCCAGGTTGAAGCCGATCTTGATCACGTCGTCCTTGGCCTGGGCAGGGGCCAGAAAAGCGCACAGGACCAGAACGAAAACCAGCGAAGAGAAACCCAAAAGTCTTTTCATACCTTCCCCCTGTAACAAGGTTTGCCACAATGAAAGCCTCAATTCCTTAGCACGGGTCAGGAAAAAACGGAAGGCATTTGTCTGGGGGGACACCGGGCGACCCACCAGACGCTCAGAAAAAAATGTGTGAAGCCGGGAGATTAATCTTCAGGGGCCTCAATGAGGCCAAAGCGGATCAGCTCGTTGAAGATCTTGCCCACGGTCATGGGCTTGGTCAGGTAGGACATGGCCTGGCCCTGGAAAAAGGCCCGGGCCGCCGTGTGCTCGTCGTCCAGAGCCGTGGTGATGATGACCTTGGCCGCCCGGTGCGGCGGGATGCCCTGCCCGGCCTCCAAGGCGCGCATCTTTTCCAAGGCCTGCAGTCCGTCCATCCCGGGCAGTTGGATGTCCAGGAAGACCACGTCAAAGGACTTGGCCCGCTCCAGGGCCGAGGCAAAGGCTGCCAGGGCCTCTTCGCCGGTGACCGCCTCCTCACAGACCCCCTGGTCCTCCATGATGCCCAGGAGAAAGGCCCGATTGACCGGGTTGTCGTCAACAATAAGGGTATGCATGGGGGGGCGTGGGGTCCGTCACGGGTCAGTCGGCCTGTTCAGCGGCCGGATCAAGCTCCAGCACGGCCTCGAAGAGAAAATGGTCCACGATATGGCAGATCATGTGCCCGGCCGAGATGTGCAGTTCCTGGATCACGGGCGTGGACTTGCTGGGCACGCACAAGGCGTAGTCGCACAAGGGCAGCATCTCTCCGCCCACGGCGCCCATGAGGCCCACTGTGACCAGGCCCCGGTCCCGGGCCGCGCGCAGGGCGTGGATGACATTGAGGCTGGCCCCGGACGTGGACAGGCCCACCAGCACGTCGCCCGGCCGACCCAGGGCCTGGACCTGCTTCTTGAACACCAACTCGAAGCCGTAGTCGTTGCCGATGGCGGTCAGAATGGAGGTGTCCGTGGTCAGGGCCAGGGCCGGGAGCGGGGGGCGCTCCATGAGAAAGCGGTTGACGAATTCCGCGGCCAGGTGCTGGCTGTCGGCCGCGCTGCCGCCGTTGCCGCAGAACATGACCTTGCCGCCCTTGGTCAGGCTCTTGGCCATGACCCGGGCGATCTCCACCAGGGTCCCGGCCTGGGCGTCGAAAAAGGACCGGCGGACCTCAATTCCGGCCTGGGCATGGTCCATGACCTTTTTCAGCGCGTTCTTGGACACAGGATTCCTCCCTCGCGGAGTTGAAACAATGGGCGTCCGGGCCGGAATCAGCCCAGGGCCTCCTGGAGCAGGGCCGAAAGGACCCGGTCGGAATCGAAAAATTCCTGGGCCAGGCTTAAGGAGGCCCGGGAATGCCTGGCCCAGTCTTTCCGGGCAGCCTCGATCCCGGCCAAGGCCCCGTCCAGGTCCGAGAAGGCCAGGATGCCCTCACCCACCGGGATGAAATCGGAAAAGCCCGTGTCCTGCACCACCACCGGCCGCCCGGCAGCCAAGTAGCAGGCGCTCCGGCAGGAGAACCACCCGCTGCGCGAGGCCACGTAGGCGTTCTTGGCCATGCTGAACTCGGCCTGGGAGTCCAGGATGTAGTCCCGGTACTTCCAGGGCGTGCTGGACATGGCGTACCCGTCCACCAGCTTCCAGCCGTGTTCCAGGAGCCGTTCGCGCGGGGGCTTGCCGCCGCCCAGGGCCAGCTCCAGATGGGCGTCGGTGCGCCGGGGCAGGTCGATGAGCCGCTCGAATTCGAGGTTCTTGCCCCCATAGGTCACGCCCCCGACAACCGGCCCCTTCTCCACCGGCTTCCAGGACAGGACCGTGGTGAACACGTCCCGGCCCGGGGCCCGGTCGGCCTTCCAGCAGTCCAGGACAATGGGCTGGCGGGTGGGCTTCCACCCGAAAATGTCGGCGGGCACCTTGCAGTCGGGCTTGCCCACGTTCTCGCCAAAGGAGAAGAACAGGTCGTGCTCCTTCATGCGCTCGATGGCCGAAACGGTCTTCTCGTCGGCCGTGCCGTCCAGAAAGCCCGGGATGCCGGACTGGGTGTACAGCGGGTCCGAGTCGATGAGGATCTTGACCGGAATCTTCTTGTACTCGTCGCGGAGCTGGCAGGTGGTGGAGATGTTGATGAACACGTCGGCCTTATCCACCACGGCCGCGAACTCCTCGCGGGAGAGCCCCCAGTGCTTGTCGTTGGTATCCCGGAAGCAGAAGCGCTTCTCCAGGCCCGGGGCCAGGGCCTTCAGGCAGTCGGCCAGATAGCCCGCGTTGTAGGTGGCGTCTTCGGAAAAGGTGTCCTGAAAGGGGTCAAAGGTCCACATGCCCGTGTCTTCCAGGTAGTAGGCGTCATGCCCCAGGCGCACGAACCCCAGCAGATACTGGAGATAGTCCCAGGCCACCCCGCCCACGGGAAAGGTGGCGGCCAGCCCGGTGACGATGACGGTGCGCGGTTTCATGCGGGGCTCCCTTCGGTTTCCGGCGTGGCGTCCGCCTTGCCGGTTTGCTGGATGGCGTGCAGGCGCGCGAACTCTCCACCCTTGGCCATGAGCTGCTCAAAGGTCCCGGATTCCACCACGTGGTGGTCCTTGACCACCAGGATGGTGTGAGCCCGCTTCATCATGGACAGGCGGTGGGCAATGACAAAGGTGGTGCGGCCCTTGATGAGCCGCTCCAGGCCCTCCATGATCAAGGCTTCGGTCTCGGCGTCCAGGGCCGAGGTGGGCTCGTCCAGGACCAGGATGGGGGCGTTCTTGAGAATGGCCCGGGCGATGGACAGGCGCTGGCGCTGGCCGCCCGAGAGGTTGGCCCCCTTTTCGCCCAGGATGGTGTTGTAGGCCTCGGGGAGCTTCACGATGAACTCGTGGGCGTTGGCCAGCTTGGCCGCGGCCACCACCTCTTCCAGGGTGGCGCTCTTGCGGCCGTAGGCGATGTTCTCCTTGACCGTCATGGGAAAGAGCTGGGTGTCCTGAAGCACCACGGAAATGGTCTCGCGCAGGCTTTTCAGCGACACCTGGCGCAAGTCCTGGCCGTCCACCAGGATGCGCCCTTGGGTGGGATCAAAGAAGCGCAGGAGCAGGCTGATCATGGAGGTCTTGCCCGCGCCGGTCTGGCCCACCAGGGCGATCATGGACCCGCCCGGACAGGCGAAGCTCACGTCCTCCAGGATGGGCTGGCCCGGCTCGTACTCGAAACTGACGTCCTCGTACCGGACCTCGCCTTTCTTGACGACCAGGTCCTGGGCGTCGGGAATCTCCTGCACGGACTCGTCGGCGTCCAGGATGTCCAGCACCCGCTTGGCCTGGGACATGGCCGCCCGGATATTGGCCACGGTGGTGCTCAAGTTGTTGATGGGGGTGTACAGGGAGGCCAGGTAGGAGAGGAAAACCAGGAGCTCACCCGTGGACAGTGCCCCGTCCAGGACATGCTGCACCCCGATGTAGAGCACCAGACCCGTGCCCGCTGCGGTCAGGCCGTTGACCAGCCAGCCGTACACGGTCTGCAGGGAATAGAGGGAAAGCTTGCTGTCAAAGGAGCTTTTGCTCTGGGCCACGAAGCGGTGGCGCTCGTCTTCTTCCCGGGCAAAGGCCTGGACCAGGGAGATGGAGGAAAATATCTGCTCCACCGTTGAATAGAGCAGGCTTTCCCGGTTGTAGCTCTCCATGGACAGGCTGCCGATGCGCTTGCTCACCTTGGAGATGAACAGGAGCAGGATCGGGACCACGGCCAGGGAATAGAGGGTCAGCTCCACGTCCAGGCCGAGCAGGATGAAGAACATGCCTACCAGGAGCACCACGCTGGTCAGGGAGGAGAACACCCCGTTCATGAACAGGCTCTGGACCGCGTAGGTGTCGCCCATGAGCCGGTAGATGATGTCGCCCGTGGGCCGCTTCTGGTGGAAGAGCAGGGACTGGCTCTGGAGATGGTCGAACAACTCACAGCGGAAATCCTGGACCATGTCCTGGCCCATGCGGATAGTGATGTAATTGTTCAGGAGTTGGACGAATCCCGTGCCCAGGTGGGTGAAGAGCAGAAGCCCGATGACGCCCATGACCTGACTTTCCACGGGCCAGTCGCCGAAGGAGAGGTGCAGGCCCCAGATTTCCAGGGGCTGCTTGCCGATGACCTGGTCCACGGCCAACTTGATGGGCCAGGGCTTGAGCAGCTCCATGGCGCTGATGGCCGCCACCAGGGTCAAGGCCAGGGAAAAGAACAGTCGGTATGGCCTTAAGTAGCTGCACAGTCTGAAGAAAACAGACATAGGCTAGGCCGCGCTCCCGTTCGGCGTGGGCTCCTGGGCCGCTCCGGGCAGGCATTCGCCGTGGGGGGCCTGTTCCGAGGCGCCGCAGACGTTCAAATGCTGGGCGATGATGGCGATGAGCGCGGCCGCCCGGTAGTTGTCCTTGAGCACCCAGGCCATGAATATGGCCGTGAGCAGCAGGAGCAGCCCGGCCAGGGGGATGACCGAGAAGACCAGGGCGCACAGGGTCAGGGCCGCGCCGCCCAGGAACAGGGTCTTGGCCAGGCCCGTGGGCAGGACCGAGGCGGCCAGGCGGATGAAGCGCTTCTTGCCCCCGTGGTGCTCCACCGTGACCCGGAGCTGGACCTGACTCCACATGCCCGGCTGGATCTGGAAATCCCAGGGCGGCAGGCTGTCCGAGGAGGAGAAGCCCGAGTCGATGCGCGGGGCCAGTTCCAGGGAACGCAGGACCGCGTGCAGCTTCTGGATGGCCTCGGGCCGCTCCAGGCCGTCGTGGTTCCAGAAAAAGCGCTGGAAGGCGAAGTGGTGGGCCAAAAGGGACAGCCCCCCTTTCAGCGCGCGCCAGACGCTCACGCCCCGGGGGGCCTCGCCAGGAATCCAGGCCGGGCCGGTTTCGCCCTTGCGCACCTTGGCAAAGGCCACGGTGAGCCCAAGCAGGGTCTTGTAGCGCACCCAGCCACGGAGCATGGGCTGGAGCAGGGTCAGGATGATGATGATGACCCGCGACCGCCAGTCGTTGTAGACCTCCGGAAGACGGGCGAACAGGGCCCGATGGGTGGCCCAGGCCATGGAGCTTAGGATCATGACCCCGCCGATGCCCGCAAAGGCGGGCATGCCCAGGCCCAGAGCCAGGAACAGGAAGGAGATCAGGGCCCATTCAAAGGACAGGGGCAGATGGCTGGCCAGGCCCCCTTTGGGTTCGTACAGGGACTGGAACAGGCCGTCGCCGAACACGCCGTGGTAGATCACCGGCCGGGCGGTCAGGGTGTGGCCGCTGATGTCGCCGTAGATGCGTCCAGCCCAGCGGGAATTGCCCAGAAGGTTGAAGCGCTCGTGGTGCTTGGGCGCAAGCAGGGCCTCGGCCCGGCCATAGCCCTTCTGCTGCTTCAAATAGGCGCTGATGGTGTTGCGGCGGTGGTGCCAGACCATCATGGCTGCCGAGAAACCGATCTCGTATCCCAGGTTCTGGAGACGCCAGCACAGGTCCACGTCGTCGCCCGCCGCCCGGTAGGTGGCGTCGAACCCGGCGATGGCCAGGAGCGCGTCCTTCCTGAAGGCCATGTTGCAGCCCGGGATGTGCTCGGCGATCTCATCGGTGAGGAGCACGTGGGTGGGCGCGCCCGGGGACACGGCCACGCAGGCCGCGATGCGGTTGTCCTCCGGCGGCGGCAGGTTGGGGCCGCCCACGCCTGTGAACCGGCCGTCCTCGAAGGCCCAGGCCATGTAGTGCAGCCAGTGCGGGTCCACGTAGCAGTCCGAGTCGGTATAGGCCACGATGGACCCTTCCGAGGCGTAGAGCCCGGCGTTGCGCGCAGCGGACAGGCCCCGGTTGGGCTGGTGGATGACCTTGAAGATGTCCGGCCTTAAGCCCTGGTACTTGTCCGAGATGGGTCCGGTCTGGTCCGTGGACCCGTCATCCACCACCACCACCTCGAAGTGGGGATAGTGCACGTCCAGAAAGGAGGCCAGGCAGGCCTCCATGGTGGAGTCCGCATTGTAGGCGCAGACCACCACGGAAATCATGGGCGGGTCCGGGGGCAGGTAGGGGATGTCGCCCCGGTAGGCCTCGCTCAAGGTGACGAAGGCGGCCTTGGGCTCGCGGGTGGATGTGACCGCGCCAAAGGCCCAGTCCTCGATCAGGTTGCCGCCCGTGAACCACTCGTCGGTCCAGGCAAAGACAAAGGTCCCGGACACCCCCAGCTCGAAGGCGGCCCGGATCTGCCAGCGCAGGGTCTCGGCCTGGTTCTCCTCGCCGTTGCGCATGCTGTCCAGGCCGAATTCGCTCAAGACCAGGGGCAGTTCCCCGGCCACATTCTGCAGGCGCTTCAAGTAGGCCCGAAACGGGGTGGGGTCCTGGAGATAGACGTTGAAGGAGATGAAATCCAGAAAGCCCAGTTGCAGGTATTCCGTGGAGGGGTAGTTGGCGTAGGTGACCAGGGCGCCCGGGTCCTCGTCGTGCACGATGTCGGTCAGCACGCGCAGGAACTTCTCCACGTTCTTGGCCCCGTGCCAGCGCACGATATGGGAAGGAATCTCATTTCCGATCAGGTAGGCGAAGGCCGCCGGGTGGCCCTTGCAGGCCCGGGCGGCCTGGCGGATGGTGTCCTTGACTTGCTCCTTGACCTCCCACTGGTCCAGAAAGCAGATGTGCTGGGGCCAGGGGATGCCGATGAGCACGTAGAGCCCGTGCTCGGCGGCCAGGTCCAGGAACCAGCGGGGCGGCACGTAGTAGACGCGAACCGTGTTCACCCCGGCCTCATTCATGAGGCCGAAGTCCTGGGCCACCTGGGCCGGGGTGGAGAAGAACTCGCCGTTCTCGTCCGGGGGCAGCGGCCCGTAGGTCACGCCCTTGATGAAAAACTTTTCCCTGCCCAGGAACAGGAAACGTCCATGCACCCGGGGGCGAAACGATCCGTCCGCCTCACTCTTGCCTGCATCATGGTGCGGCATCACTCACAACCTCTTGGGCGATACGATTGGCCTGGTACAACAAAAACCGCCCCGGCCAGGTCCCATGCAGGCGGCAGGAAAATTTCACCCGGCCCCAGACTCGGTCGCGCCGGTTTCGATACGTATTGAATCATTCAGCCGTTCCCGTGCACTCGGGCGGTGATGCCTATCCCATACTCCGCGTTTTTTCCGCACACAAGGCGGAAGGCTTGCCCGCGAAAAAAGGCCGTCTCCGGGTCTACTTCTTCACCCGGGGCCTGATCCAGGAGACCCCTTCCAGCCAGCGCACGATGGCCACGGCCTTGTGGCCGGGCATGACCACATGCTCGGGGTTGCTGTCCAGATAGAGCTTGGCCGGGTACACGTACTTCTGGGGCTCCCCGGGCCGCTGCTCCTCCTGGGAGGCCATCTCCGGTCCTGAGGCCAGGTAGCCGATGCCCGCAGTAAAAAAGCGCTCGGGATAGAGGTCCAGATAAATCCTGGCCGGAAGCCCCAGGCGGAGGTACCCGATGTCCTCGGCCCGGAAGCTGGTCTTCATGTAGATATGGTCCAGGTCCAGGATGTTCACCAGGGGACCGTCCTTGGCCACGTAATCGCCGATCCCGGCGGCCCAGCCCACGATGATCCCCTCCACCGGGGCCTTGACCGTGGGGTCCACGGACAGGCTCTGGGCCTTCTCCAGTCCGGTCTTGGCCTCTTCGATCTGGGCGTCCAGGGTCTTCAAACTCTCCTGGGCGGCCTGGACCCGCTCCCAACCCAGACTTTCATGATTCAAGGCGTCCATGGCCTGGGTCACCACGGTCTTGGCCCCGGTCAGGTCGGCCTTGGCCTGACTGGCGGCCAGACCAGTCTCGTCCAGGGCCTTGGGATTCACTCCGGCGCTTTGAGCCGCGGTCTTCATGGCCGCGTAATGCGAGGCGGCCTGCTTGGCCTTGGCCTCGGCCTGGGTCAGTTGGGCCTTGGCCTTGTCCACCTCGGCCTTGGCCGAATCAATGGCCAGGGGCACTTCTTTCTTGAGCACCTCGATGTCAGCGGCGGATTCCTGACGCCTGGCCAGCAAGGTGTCCAGGGCCTGACGGGCCTCCACCACATGGGCATTGACCTGGGAGTCGTCGAGCATGCAGATGACCTGCCCGGCCGTGACCACGTCCCCTTCCTGGGCCAGCAGCTTCTGGACCCGGCCCGGCACCCGGCTGATGACCGTCACCCGGTCGCCGTCGATGACCCCGGTCATCTGGAGGAGACCTTCAGGGAGCAGGGCAGAGAGTTGACGATAGAGCAAATAGCCGCCGAAAAGCACGGCCAGGACGAGCCAGATGATGACGAAGGTTTTCGAGCTGATCTTCATAGGCACCCGTGATCGAAGTCGGACGGCCTCCCGCCCGCGATGTTGAGCAGGCAATAATCTTTCTTGGGGAAAAAGGCGAGTCCTGTTTTCCCTGGAATACAAATTGCTTGTGACCTCCAAAGAAAATTATTCCCGGAGGCGAATATGAAGTGGATTTCGGCCATCATCATCGCAGTGGCGTCGTTTCTCTTTATCATCAACCATTTCGGCAGCTTTTCAGGGAACCCGGGTCGCCCGGAAAAAAAGAGCACGGCCCAGCGCGCCCTGTCCATGAACCGGGAGACCCAGCTCGACGAACTGCGCCTGCTCCTGGCCAACTCGGAACAGGGTCGGGCCGGGTCCCAGGCTGAGCCTTCCAGTAACTAGAGTCCCTGGCCGCGCTACGCGCCTTGGGCGCAGGAGCCCCTCCGGGGGCCAAAGGGCTTCGCCCTCTGGACTCCCGTTTATGTGGAGGCTTGTCTGGGCGTCACAAACGACGCC